>JBPOHE010000123.1:0-43649 GCA_052035915.1 Pseudomonadota bacterium | reverse complement strand
CGGCTCTATGGCCGTCGCTTGACGGACTGGGTCGATCTGCTCAAGAACCTCGGCTTTGCCGTGGAGCCCCGGCCCATGAGCGAAGGCAAGCCCTTCGCCAATGTCATGCTGATCTGCCGGGTGCCGGTCTGCGCTATCATTTCCACCTCCGTCATCAAGCCGTCAGGAACCCAGTCTCAGGAGCCTTCGACACCACCATGCCCCCCTTGCTCCTTTCCAGCTACACCCTCACCACCTGTCTCGGGCGCGGCTTGGCCGCCGCCCTGAGCGGATTGCGTTCAGGATACAGCGGGCTGCGTCCCTGCGATTTCGAGACCGTTGAACTTGACACCTGGATCGGCGAAGTCGCCGGGGTCGATGAACAACAGCCTTTGACCGGGGCGCTAGCCAGCTACGAGTGCCGTAACAACCGACTCGCGCAACTGGGTCTCGAAACCGATGGTTTTGCCGACCGGGTACGGGAAACCGTCGAGCGCCATGGTCCTTCCCGCGTCGGCGTCTTTCTCGGCACCAGCACCGCCGGCATTCTGCAGACCGAACTCGCCTATCGCCGCCGCGACCCCATCAGCGGCGCCCTACCGGCGGATTTCGACTATCGCACCACGCACAATTTTTTCTCCCTGGCCGAATTCGCTCGCGATTATTTCGGCCTCGAAGGCCCGGCTCTAGCCGTATCCACCGCCTGTTCATCGAGTGCCAAGGTCTTTGCCGCCGCCGCCCGACAGCTCGCCTGCGGCCTCATCGACGCCGCCCTGATCGGCGGGGTGGATTCGCTCTGTCTGACCACCCTCTATGGTTTCAGCTCGCTCGAACTGAGTTCCACTCGCCCCTGTCGTCCTTATGACCCGACCCGCGACGGTATCTCAGTCGCCGAAGGTGCGGCCTTCGCCTTGCTGGAACGCCCTCCGGAACGGCCTGACCCCGGTTCGGTGCTGCTGCTGGGCAGCGGCGAATCCAGCGATGCCTACCACATGTCGGCACCCCACCCGGACGGCCTCGGCGCCCAGCTGGCGATGGAGGCGGCGCTACGCTCGGCCGGTTTGACTCCCGCCCAGATCGACTACATCAACCTACACGGCACCGCCACCCCAGCCAACGACGCCGCCGAGGGCCAGGCGGTGGCCGCCTTGTTCGGCGATCAGATTCCCTGTAGCTCGACCAAGGGGGCGACCGGTCACTGCCTGGGCGCCGCCGGTGCGGTCGAGGCCCTGATCTGCGCCCTGGCCCTGACCCATGGGTTCATGCCGGGCAGCCCCCATACCGAGCAAATCGATCCGGCCATCCCTCTCAAGTATCTGATTCGGCCTGGTTCCGCTACCTTGCGGCAGGTACTCAGCAACTCCTTCGGTTTCGGCGGCAGCAATTGCAGCCTGGTGCTGGGGGTCGTGTCATGAATTCCATACCGCTCAACGCCTGGATCCAAGGTATAGGTGTTCTGGCCCCGGGGATGCCGGATTGGCCGACCGCCCGCGCCGTGCTGCGGAGCGAACTGGCCTATGTCGCGGCCCCGGCGGTGCTGCCCCCGCCCCATCTGCTGCCAGGGCCAGAACGTCGCCGCGCCAGCCGGGTGGTCAAACTGGCCCTGGCTCTGGGACTGGAGGCCGCCACCCAAGCCGAGGCCGATATCAGCCAGTTGGCGAGCGTATTCAGCGCCTCGGGCGCCGACGGCCACAACTGCCACGCGCTCTGCGAGCAACTGGCCGGCGAGGATCGACAGATCTCGCCGACCCGGTTCCATAACTCGGTGCATAACGCCGCCGCCGGCTACTGGACTATCGCCGCCAAGGCCATGGCGCCCTGCCAGGTCATTTCCGCTTACGACGCCAGCTTCGGCGCCGGGTTGCTGGACGCCCTCGGGCAGGTGGTGGTGGAGCAACAACCAACCCTGCTCGTCGCCTATGACAGCGAATACCCGGAACCCCTGCACAGCAAACGCCCCATCCCGGATTGCGGCGGGGTGGCGTTGCTGCTAACGCCCGCGCCGAGTCACCGCTCCCTGGCGCGGCTGACCCTCAGCCCGACCACCGCCGTAGCGCACCACTTGGAGGATCCCCAACTGGAGGCGCTGCGGTTATCCATTCCGGCGTTGCGCAGCCTGCCACTGCTACAAGCCCTGGCCCGGGGCGAAAGAGGCCGGCTCTGTCTTGATTACCTGCCGCCGATGCAACTCGCGGTCGAGCTTGAAGCGTGTTAGACCGCGACTGGATCGCTGCCCACATCCCACATCAGGGGGCGATGTGCCTGCTCGACCGGGTCGTCGACTGGTCGGCGCACGCAATCCATTGTCTGGCCGTCAGTCATCTGGACCCGGCCAATCCTTTGCGGGCGGAAGCCCGGCTGGGTGCCGCCAGCGGCATCGAGTACGCCGCCCAGGCGATGGCGGTGCATGGCGCCCTGCTCGCCGGAGCCACAGACAGCCCGCGCCAGGGGTATCTCACCAGCCTGCGCGGGGTCAGCCTGCATGTCGCCCGCCTCGACGATCGACCCGGCGCCCTCGAGATCCGGGCCGAGCGTCTCTCCGGCGATCAGAATCACATCCTCTACCACTTCTCCCTCAGTCACGCCGGCCGTTGTCTGATCGAAGGGCGCGCCGCCGTGGTGTTGGATGCTTCAGCCATGAGAGATCGAGCATGAAACGCGCCTTGGTCACCGGCGGCAGTGGTGGCATCGGTGCGGCGATCTGCCGCCGCCTCGCCGCCGAGGCCCATGAGGTCATCGTCCACGCCAATCGCAACCAGGCCAAGGCCGCCGCCGTGGTCGCCGACATCCTCGCCCAGGGCGGCCGCGCCGAGGCGGTAAGCTTCGACGTCAGCGACCGCGCCACCACCGCCGCCGCCCTGGATGGCCTCCTCGCCAGCGGCCCCATCCAGATCCTGGTCAACAATGCCGGCCTCCACGCCGACGCCGTCTTTCCCGGCATGACGGACAGCCAGTGGGACAGCGTGATCGACGTCTCCCTGAACGGCTTCTTCAACGTCACCCGGCCACTCATCCTGCCCATGATCCGTACCCGCTGGGGGCGCATCATCAATATCACCTCGGTCGCGGGTCTGATCGGTAATCGGGGGCAGGTCAATTACTCCGCCGCCAAGGGCGCGCTGCACGCCGCGGGCAAGTCGCTGGCGCTGGAGCTGGCGAGCCGCGGCATCACGGTCAACGCCGTGGCGCCGGGGATCATCGCCACCGCGATGATCGAGGGCGCCTTCGACGCCGAGGCGATCAAGCGACTGGTGCCGATGCAACGGGCCGGCCAACCCGAGGAGGTCGCCGCTCTGGTCGCCTTTCTGGCCTCGGATCAGGCGGCCTATATCTCCGGGCAGGTCATTTCGATCAATGGCGCGATGCTGTGAAACCTTCCCGCAGTCAGCATGACCGAGGGATAGCGGCTCCGGGCCTGGACTGAAAATGGCCGCTTATCGTTCTTTTTTCGAGAACAATCCGACATATTAAACGGGATGTGTTCTCCAGATAAGAACGAAAAACCGGACTACAAGGTCCGTGCCCGGGAGCGCCCCAACAGGCAAAAAGGCCATGGAGGTCTTCTCCGCCCTATCCACTCTGAGCGACCAGCCGCTGAGTGTGGCGGGCGATCATCAACTCCTCGTTGGTGGGAATCACCCAGGCCGTCACCCGGCTACCGTCGGCACTGATACGGTGGCCTGTTCGCCGACCCCGGCGCTAAAGACGATAGCATCCAGACCTCCCAGAGCAGCGCTTAGCAGCTGTT
Source organism: Pseudomonadota bacterium (assembly GCA_052035915.1). Classification (GTDB taxonomy): domain Bacteria; phylum Pseudomonadota; class Gammaproteobacteria; order Chromatiales; family Chromatiaceae; genus JBPOHE01. The sequence goes on along the minus strand of JBPOHE010000123.1, from coordinate 39,922 downwards.
TGCAAACCCTCGGCTCAAGCCAATCGGTTGGCCATGATCTTGATCATTGCCCAACACTTCAATCAACATCTCTTGAATATAATCATTTTTTGTCTTGTTTTCGGTTTTATCATAAACTTTATTCAAGGGTGTTTCCGAAAAATGGCTTCTGCCGGCGGGGAATACCTTTCCGGCGAATGGTGTCCAGAACCTGCTTCTGGATTGTTTCGATCGTTGGCAAGCTTCTAATAGGAGCAGCAAATGAAACGTGTGGATGTTTTGAAAATCCTTTTTGTTTTGCCGATCGCGCTAGCAATTAGCTTTGCCGGAATACTGAAACCTGTCGTGGCGGAAGAGGCAAAGCCGGCTGGTACGGTAGAATTCGATATCTATAAAGCCGGATTCATCATAGGGGGTAGTGGTGGCGCTGGTACCCTCCAATTCAAAGGAGCCAGTCACGCTTTCTCGATCGGGGGTGTTAGTCTTGGAGCCACAGTAGGTATTTCCAAGGCCGAACTAATCGGAGAGGTTTACAATCTTAATGAATTGTCCGATTTCGAAGGCGTCTATTCCGCAGGTCAGGCTGGGGTAGCCCTTGCTGGCGGAGCTAAGGTATTCGAGCTAAAGAATGGCAAGGGGGTCGTTCTCAAGGTGAAAGGCAAGCAGATCGGACTCGAATTGTCTTTGGATCTCAATGGTATGCAGATCGACTTGAAGAAATAGTAGCTACGACTACGCCTCACAAGAGTTTTAACTTTGATACTCAGGCTTCTCAGTGTGGCCTAACGGGACCGCCAAGGCGGTTCCGTTATTTTTTAGTGTACGAGAGCATCCATTCATACTTCGCCGATTACCGATCGGGGCCGAGTTCTTCCATTGCAACGATCAATGTCTTCGTCTACCAACCACAGTCGACGCTATCCAGAGGCATTGAGGAGGCTAACACCGTCAACAACTTCAAACCAACTCAAGCCCTTTCAACCTTGCTTAGGCGCGCCACGGCTGAAAATTTCCCAGGGCGAGGGAATGGCGATGAACAGGTTCAAAGACACGGCGACCTGTACGAGCGGTACAATGTAATGAGGTAATGGAGACAAGGCATGCGAACAACGACGATCGAGGAGGCTATCTCCCAGATACCAGATGGCGCGAGCCTGATGGTCGGCGGGTTTATGGGCGTTGGTACACCCGAGCGGTTGATTGACGAGTTGGTGAGGCAGGGCAGGCGAAACCTGACAGTGATCGCTAACGATACAGCCATGCCTGGCGTGGGGATCGGCAAACTGGTCAGTGGCGGACACCTGCGCAAGGTGATCGCCAGCCACATTGGACTCAACCCGGAGACCCAGCAGAAGATGATCGCCGGCGAGATTGAGGTCGAGTTGGTACCGCAGGGAACCCTGATCGAGCGCATTCGCGCGGCGGGATATGGCTTGGGCGGTGTGCTGACCCCGACCGGGGTGGGCACCCTTGTCGAGGAAGGCAAGCGAAAACTCGAGGTGGATGGCCGCGAATATCTGCTGGAGACGGCGCTTGGTGCCGATTTCGCATTGGTGCAGGCGTTTCTAGCCGATTATTTTGGCAATCTCACTTACGCGCTCACCGCCAGAAACTTCAACCCGGTGATCGCGATGGCCGCGACGACCGTCATCGTCGAAGCGGAGCACGTCGTACCAGTGGGGATGATCTCGCCGGACCATGTGATGACGCCGGCGCCGATCGTCGACTACCTCGTCGCAAGGACATGACCATGGACGCCCAGACAATCATTGCCAAACGCATCGCCCGTGAACTCCGTGATGGCATGCTGGTGAACCTCGGCATCGGGATTCCGACTCTGGTGGCGAACTTCGTACCCTCAGGCATACACGTCTTTTTCCAATCGGAGAACGGACTCATCGGCACCGGCCCAATTCCCGAGGAGGGTATGGTGCAGACGAGACTCACCGACGCCGGCGGTCGGCCCGTCACCGCGATCCCAGGAGCCTGCACCTTCGATAGCGCAGTCTCCTTCGGCCTGATCCGTGGCGGGCATGTCGATATGACGGTGCTCGGCGCCTTGCAGGTCGACGAGCAGGGCCGGCTGGCGAATTGGATGATCCCCGGCAAGATGGTCCCAGGTATGGGCGGGGCGATGGACCTCGTCTGCGGTGCCAAGCGTGTCGTCATCGCAATGCAGCACACTGCCAAGGGCAAGGCGAAGCTCGTCAAGCGATGCTCGCTGCCGCTGACATCATTGCGTCCGGTCGATCTTGTAGTCACCGAACTCGCGGTGATCGCCCAGTCAGACGGGCGCCTCAGGCTGCTAGAGACGGCCCCAGGCGTCACGGTGGCCCAGGTGCTGACGGCTACCGAGGCGGAGATCGATGTGCCTGACATGATCTCCACCATGCAGATCGAATAAGGACAGCCGCCAGCGCATCCGCGAATTCACACCTGTGAAACATCAGGGTGAATAGTGCCGACGATGAACCGACAGTACGGGCCAACTTCCGTTATCCATTCCCGCCGGCGCGGCGGAAGGCACCGCTGCATGAGGCCAACCGAGGCGTGCCTACGATGTTCTACCTATCCCTCTGGTTAGGCTCTGTTATCAACGACTATCTCACCAACTGAGTGAAGGACTCGATATGAAGCTCAAGAACAAATCCGCTATCGTGACCGGTGCCGCCAGCGGCATCGGCAAGGGGATCGCGTTCACCTTCGCACGCGAAGGCGCCAAGGTCGCCATCGCCGACCTGAACCAGACCTCGGCCGACGCCGTGGCCGCCGAGATTCGCGGACAGTGCGGCGAGGCCATTGGTGTTGCAATGGATGTATGCAACGAACAAGCGGTCAATGCTGGCGTAGCCGCAACGGTGGCCGCGTTCGGCGGCGTGGACATTCTCGTCAGTAATGCCGGGATCCAGATCGTGCATCCATTGGAAGACTTCAGTTACGCCGATTGGAAGAAGATGTTGGCGATTCATCTCGACGGCGCCTTCCTCACCACCCGCGCCTGCCTGCCGCACATGTACAAATCCGGCCGCGGGGGCAGCATCATCTATATGGGCTCGGTGCACTCGAAGGAAGCCTCGAAGCTCAAGGCCCCTTACGTGACGGCCAAACACGGCCTGCTCGGTCTCGCGAAGGTGGTCGCAAAAGAGGGCGCCCCCTACGGCGTCCATGCCAATGTCATCTGCCCCGGATTCGTGCGTACACCGCTGGTGGACAAGCAGATTCCCGAACAGGCCAAGGCACTTGGGATCACTGAGGCCGAGGTAATCAAAAATGTCATGCTGAAGGAGACTGTGGACGGTGAATTCACGACGGTCGAAGACGTTGCCGAGGCCACCTTGTTCTTTGCGGCCTTCTCAACCAACGCGCTGACCGGGCAGTCACTGGTGGTGAGTCACGGCTGGTTCATGGAGTAAAGCCCGGCTAGACGTCGCTGCTGGGTGGAAGGCGGGTAACCGGGTCCAAGCTCGCTTTGTACACTGGTAGCCTTGGCGTTACCCCGTACCCTGGTTGGTCCCTTGACCCTCTCCAGGAGGAGATCAGGGTTTCAGGGTCGAATCCAGGCACTGCCGAACTGCACGTAAATGGCCGGGTCGTCGGGGCCGAAGGCTACATCCAAGCCCATGTGCAGCCCGTAACGGCGCGCCAGTTCGTAACGGAATCCGCCGCCACCGGTCAGGACCTGGTGCAAATTGTCAAGGCGATCGAAGTCATTCCAGGCGGCCCCAGCCCCGGCGAAGCCCACCAGGCTGAAGCGTTGCCAGAACTGCCAGCGCAATTCGGCCTCGACCTGGGCAGTATGTTCACCCTGATAGCGCATAGCCGGTACTCCGCGCAAAGCGATGAAGGGCCGCAGATAAAAGGGTACGTCGCCGGAGCTGAAGGTGGCGCTGGCCCGTACCCCAAGGGTCAGTTGCGGATCGAGCGGCAGGAAGTGCATTCCGATCAGATTCAACCGCTGGAAGTCATCGTCCCCGCCAAAGGCCGGGCTGAACAACCCGGCCGAGGCATCGAGATAGGTGCCCCGCGTTGGGGTAAAGAAGTTGTCACGGGAATCATAAGTGAGCGACGGCAGCAAGCCGCCCACCCGGGACTCCGAATCGGAATCCGGCACAGATGACGTTTGGGGCGCTGGGTCAAACCCCACCTTGGTTACGGCCAGGACATAGCCCAGCCCGGTCCATACGGGTGAATCGCCGAAACGATACCTCGCCTGCACCACACCTCCCTTGGGTTCGAGATTGTAGCCCAGGGGATGGTCCTTCAACTTGCGGTCCGCACCTATGCCATAGAAATCCAGATTCACCGAGGCCTGGATCGCACCGACCAAGGTCTGCAATCGTCCACCCATCCAATGGCGCAGATCCCCCGCGAAGGCCCCCCTGGTGCCGTTTTCGGTGCCCAGTCCACCCAATACGCTGATGTTGGGTCGGCTAAGACCCGCCGCTGTCCCGCCCTTGGGTTTGTCGATGAACACCAGCGCGCCGGCGGCACCATAGCCCACGGCCGGCTCGGTGATGGGAACCGCCAGCGGCACGAAGCCGTAGGCTTGGTCCAGAAAACCGCTGATATCCAGCCAACCGTCCTCGGGAGAAAAGAACTTGGATGCTACCTCGCTGGTTTGGGCAGACTGGGACGGCCCATTCTTGACTTCATTTGGGGCCGCCGACACGAGGGTGGCTGAAAAAACGCCTACCAACAAGACAACCGCGCACTTTGGTATTGCTGGCTTCACTGGTCTTATACCCTCTCTGAATACATTTTTGGCTTCCGACTGGTCCGCCTCGGGCGCCGTCTCTGAATCCGCTAATGAGAAGAAAATCCTCTCAGTAATTGGCATTGGCCTTCAGTGGCTCCGGGCATCGAGTGAAAATGGGCACTTATCGTTCTTTTTTTGAGAACAAGAACCGGTCCTAACAAGAAATAGTTCTCTATTCGAGAACGATAAAAGGGTAAAACAGCCAAGCCCAGAATCGGCCCATCGACGTCCTAGTCATTTTCACATCACTTCCTGTTGGCTTTTCTGCCATCGGCGGCTACAGGGTCAGTGGCGTCTGGATCATACAATCAATCCAGAAAGGGTATTACAACGACTCTTCGCAAAAGGTGATTTACTATCTACCCTATCAGCGTCAATCTCATCGGTTGGTGCTCCAGCTCGGGCCGAAATACCGCTTGCAGTAACAGCCCACCATGTCTCTATAACAGGAGAGACCCCGGATGAAATCCACCCCATCTCAATACAGCGACAGCGTTCTCCGGGATCCGCCGGATTTTTCGCTTGTCCTGGGCGGCCCACTGTTTCAGCTCCTGCGTCGGGCGCGCCTGACCGACGATGCGCTGGAGCTGGCTCGCAAACGCATCATCGTCATCTCGCTGTTCGCCTGGCTGCCGCTGCTGTTGCTCTCGGCGCTGGAAGGACAACTGTGGGGCGAAAGCGTGGCGGTGCCCTTCTTGTTGGACGTGGAAGTTCACGTCCGCTTCCTGGTAGCGATACCCCTGATGATCGCCGCCGAGCTGGTAGTGCATCGGCGCATGCGTTTAGTGGTGAGGCAATTCCTCGATCGTCAATTGATCCCCGACAGCGCCATGACGCGATTTGATGCCGCCATTGCGTCGGCATTTCGGCTACGCAACTCGGTGTTCGCCGAGGTGCTGTTGATCGCCGTCGTTTATGGCGCCGGTGTCTTTATATGGCGTCATTACATGGCACTGAATACCGCTACCTGGTTTGCCACCTCCTCCTTGGAAGGTCCGCGGTTTTCGCTCGCCGGGCTGTGGTACGCCTTCCTGAGTCTGCCCATCTACCAGTTCTTACTGGTACGCTGGTTTTTTCGCATGTTTATCTGGATGCGCTTTCTCTGGCAGGTGTCACGTATCCCATTGCGGCTGGTTCCCACCCATCCGGACCGGACGGGCGGGCTGGGATTTCTCTCCGGCACGGTCTACGCCTTCGTTCCGCTGCTGCTGTCGTTGGGCGCGATCCTGGCGGGGAATCTCGCCAACCGCATTTTTTACCTCGGGGCCACGCTGCCCGATTTCAAATTTGAGATCGGCTCCGCGGTGGTCTTGGTACTGTGCCTGGTCCTTGGCCCGCTGCTGGTATTTTCGCCCCAACTTGCCGAGGCGAGGCGCACGGGCCACCGCGAATATGGCATCCTGGCCCAGCGTTATGTACGCGAATTCGACACCAAATGGCTGCGCGGTGGTGCGCCGGCCGACGAACCATTGGTGGGGAGCGGCGATATTCAGTCTCTTGCCGATCTGGGCAACAGTTATGAGGTGGTGCGGACTATGCGTGCCGTGCCCTTCAGCAAAGAGATCATCCTCCAACTCGCGGCGGCGGTGCTCGCCCCGATGGTGCCGCTGGCGCTCACCATGATGCCGCTGGAGCAACTGTTGAAAGAGTTGTTCGGTATCTTGTTCTAGCGGGCCGGGGAAGTGGAGCCCAAGGCAACCGATGGGGGCGCTGGTGGTGGGCGATTGCAGGACCTGATCGGTGTCCTCCTCAGGGTGCCCCGGTTCCCCAACGATCAAGGGAGGAAAGGATGTTGAAGCGGGTCAGCCTGATCAGGTGGCTGCAACTCGGACTGCAACTGCCCCTGCTGGGGTTACTGGCCGCCTGTGCGACGATCGGAGCCGGCTCGGTGAACCGGGATCGCCTGGATTACGCCGAGGCGCTCGCGAATTCCTGGAAGGAGCAAATGCTGCTCAATATCGTCAAGCTGCGCTACGCCGACACACCGGTGTTTATCGAAGTCTCCTCGGTGATCAGTTCTTACCAATTACAGAGCCAGATAAACCTCGCGGGAACCCTCTCGTCCGGTCTGACCCCGAATCTTCCAGACACCCTGGGCCGGGGTGCCACCCTGGGGGCGACCGGCAGTTACACCGATAGGCCCACCATCACCTATACCCCTCTGCAAGGAGATAAATTCACCCGTGAACTGCTGCGTCCGATTACGCCGGCGGCCTTGTTCCAGTTGGTTCAAGCCGGTTACCCGATCGACTTGGTCTTTCAGCTGGCGGTGCGAGCGATTAACGGGGTCTACAACCGGTCCGCCCGCCCGGCGGCCTCTCGAGAGGCCGACCCGGAGTTCTATCAGGTGCTCGATGCGCTACGTCGACTGCAGTTGTCGGAGGCCATTGGCTTTCGGCTTGAGAAACGCGGCCCGGAGGAGACCTCTTTCATCAACCTCTATGGGAACAAGGTCACCCCCGCAGTCGAGCAGGATAGTCACTTGGTCCGCACTATCCTCGGCCTCAAAGCGGACGCCAGGGAACTGAATCTGACCTTCGGGGCCATAGCGCGTGGCGATCAGGAGCTGGCTGTGCTCACCCGCTCCATGCTTGAGATCCTGCTCGAACTGGGCGCCCAGGTGGAGGTACCCATGGCTGACATAGCGCAAGGGAGTACCTTCCCTGGGCCATCCTCCCGCCCGGACAGGTCAAGTCGCGACCAGCCGCTGTTGAATATCCACTCCAGCGCCGAGCCTCCCCTGGACGCCTTCGTCGCGGTGCGTTACAGCCATCACTGGTTCTGGATCGATCACCGCGACCTCCGCTCCAAGAGTATTTTCAGCTTTCTCCTGCTGCTGACCTCACTCGCCCAAACCGGCACCCCCCCGCCAGCCCCGCTGATTACCGTCCCGGCGAGTTAACCCACATTCCACGACCTTCCCTCGAGATCAATCTCGGTCCTGTTAGATTTCAGGCCAGGATATTTACCCCCGCATCGATGTAAAAGGTCTCGCCGGTGATCCGGCGGGCTTGGTCACCGGCAAGATAGGCGCAGGCATACCCAACATCCATGATCTCCACCAATTCGCCCAAGGGTGCGCGCTGAGCGGCCGCATTCAAGAGCTGGTCGAAATCCTTGAGCCCAGATGAAGCACGGGTCTTGAGGGGGCCAGGGGAGATGGCGTGCACCCGGATGTTGCGTGGGCCAAGTTCGTAGGCGAGATAGCGGCAACTGGCCTCCAAGGCTGCCTTTACCGGCCCCATCAGGTTATAGCCGGAGGCTACCTTCTGGGCGCCGTGAAAGGTCATGGCGAACAGACTGCCACCATCGGTCATGAGCGGGGCGGCGAACCTCGCCATGCGGATAAAGGAGTGGCAGGAGATATCCATGGCGACGGCGAAACCTTCGACGCTGCAATCGAGCAGTCTGCCCTGGAGATCCGCCTTGGGGGCGAAGGCGATGGAATGCACTAGGATGTCGAGTCGGCCCCAGGTCTCCTCGATACGGTGAAACACCGCCTCAAGTTCCCCCGGTTTGGCCACGTCCAGCGGTAGAAAAAGGGGGGCGGCCAGCTCCTGGGCGAGGGGCTCAACGAAGGGTCTGGCTTTCTCATTCAGATAGGTAATGGCCAGCTCGGCACCGAACTCACGGAACGCCCTGGCGCAACCATAGGCGATCGAATGCTCATTGGCGATGCCGACCACCAGGGCCTTTTTCCCGGCCAGGGTAAATGGGGTCATTGTCATGGATGGTTTCTCCGTTTTCAGGTCTGATCGATCACCCGTTGGGTGTGGCGGGCGATCATCAACTCCTCGTTGGTGGGAATCACCCAGGCGGCTACCCGGCTACCTGGGGTGCTAATGCGGGGACCATGGCTTGCATTGGCGAGAGGATCCAGCTCCACCCCGAGCCAGACCGCCCCCTCGCAGACTCGACGACGGATCTCAGTAGCGTGTTCGCCGACCCCGGCGGTAAAAACGATGGCGTCCAGACCACCCAGAGCGGCGGTCAGGGAGCCCAACTCGCGTCCGATGCGATAGACGAAGAGGTCCAGGGCGAGCTTGGCCCGAGGCTCGGTACTGGCGAGCAGGGTGCGCATGTCGCTGGACAGACCCGAGATCCCCAGCAGGCCCGACTCCTTATAGATCAAGCGTTCGATAGCACGCACATCCATACCCCGCTGATCCATCAGGTAAAGCATCACCCCTGGGTCCAGGGCGCCACTACGGGTGCCCATGGGCAAACCTTCCACTCCAGTGAAGCCCATGGTGCTCGCCTGACTCCGGCAAGCCCGCATGGCACACATACTGGCGCCGTTGCCCAGATGCAACACGACGGTCCGCCCCTCCGCCGCCTGAGGATCGAACCGGGGCAACACGGCGGCGACGTACTCATAGGACAGGCCGTGAAAACCGTAGCGCCGCACACCGGCTTCGGCATATTCCAGCGGCAGGGCATAGAGCTGGGAGATCGGCGGATTGGTTTGATGAAAAGACGTATCGAAGCAGGCGACCTGGGGAAGATCGGGGGCGCGGGCCAGCAGGCGGCGCACCGGCGTCAGGTTATGGGGTTGATGCAACGGGAAAAGCGGAATAAAACTCTCCAGCTCGCTCAGAACCCCCGGGGTGATACGCACGGGATCCGGGTGATTGAGCCCGCCATGCACAACACGATGGCCAACGGCGATGGGTCGGTAGCCGGCCAGCTCGCTACGCAGATAACCCACCAGATAATCCAGCGCCCCGTCATGACCCAGAGTAACCCCCGTCTCCCAGCTCCGTTCGCCGACCACCCGGCCTTGGTCGTCCTTGGCCTGAAATCGCGGCTTGGTATACAGCCCTTCGAGTTGTCCCCGCACCACGACCGCCAGGCTTTCCCCCTCGACGGCGAACAGCGAGAACTTGACGCTGGATGACCCGGCGTTGACTACGATGATGGCGTCTTCCATGGGTGTCTCCTAAGCCGTTTTCTGACGTCGGGCGTTGGCGACCAGGGCAAGCAGGGCCACCGAGGCCAAACGGGTGCGTACCGTATCGGCCCGACTGGTGAGCACGATCGGCACCCGGGCACCGAGTACGATCCCGGCGGCATCCGCCCCGGCCAGGTATTGGAGCTGTTTGGCGACCATGTTGCCGGCTTCGAGGTCCGGCAACAGCAGCACATCCGCCCGTCCGGCCACCGGCGAGACGATCTTTTTGGTGCGGGCGGCCTCCTCGCTGATGGCGTTGTCGAAGGCCAGGGGTCCATCCAGGAGGCCGCCGGTGATCTGGCCCCGATCCGCCATTTTGCACAGCATGGCGGCGTCCACCGTCGCCGGCATGTCTGGGTTGACCGTCTCCACCGCCGCCAGGATAGCCACCCGAGGTTGTTCTATACCGAGGATCCTGGCCATCTCGATGGCGTTTTGGACGATATCCACCTTCTCCTTGATGCCGGGCGCGATGTTGATCGCCGCATCGGTCAAGAGCAATAAACGGGGATAGGCCGGCACATCCATGACGAAGACATGACTGACGCGGCGCGCGGTGCGCAGCCCGGTAGCCGAGGGGACCACCGCCGCCATCAGCTCGTCGGTGTGCAGCGAACCCTTCATCAGGGCTTCCACCTCTCCGGATCTGGCCATGGCCACTGCCTTTTGCGCCGCTTCATGGCTGTGCTCGGTGTTGACGAGCCGGTAGGGAGAGAGATCGACGCCCTCGGCTTCAGCCACGGCACGAATCTTGTGTTCTGGACCGACCAATACCGGCTCGATCAAGCCCCGCTTGGCCGCCTCCAGGGGACCCAGCAAGGAGGTGCGATCGCAGGGATGCACGATGGCGCAGCTCACCGGAGAGACAGCTTCCAGGCGTTTGAACAAGCGGCTGAAACCGTCGTTGCGGCGCACCAACACCTCCGGAGTGGCGACGTCGGTGTAACTGATGCGCTGGGTCGGAGCGGAGACGGTGACGGTGCCGGTGATCAATGTCTCTTCCCCACGACTCACCCGGCAATCGAACAGGAGGCTATGGTCCTCCGGGTGTTTTTCCAACACCTTGATCTGACCGACCAAGTCGTCACCCACGGCCAAGAGACCGGAAAACAGCAGATTCTGTGACAGGATGCGGGTACCCGGACCCGGCAGGCGACGGTTGAGCATGGCGGAGATCAAAGCCGTCGCCCCCACCGCCTCCGCCGCCTTTTCCTGACGCGGCGCCACATCAGCGTCGATATGAAAGGGATCGATATCGCCCGACACCAAGGTGAGGGCCTCTAACTCGGTTTCGCTCAGCCGGTGGGAGAGGCTGAGACTCTCACCGACGGCAATTTCGTCGAAGGTACGATTGGTGTAGTTGCTCATGGTCTTCTATCTGAGGTTTGACGGGCCTCGCCCGCCATTGCCAAATGAAGTGGTCACATCAGTGGCTCTGGAGGGCGGAGCCCGCCCTCCTACCTGGCTTAGTCCCCGGCACCTAGCACCGCTCGGATGCGCTTGAGCATCGCTTCTTGCTCCGCGGTGGGGTGGGTGTTTTGAATCCGCGCATCGGCGACGATGAGTTCCAGCAACTTCAGCAAGCGGGCTCGGTCCGCTGGATCATGGAGCAGCTTGGGCAGGGTCCCGATGGCCTGTTCGGGCTCGAAGCGCACGATCAGTTCCTGCTCGCCGCGAATCAGGCGCCGCTGATCGGGGGTGGTATCCGGTATGAAGTCCCGGTATTCCTGGATCAACTCGTGCTTGAGAGCGAGTCGCGACAAGGGCAGCGGCTCGCCTTTGCGCTCCAGCAGATAGGCGACCCGCGCCAGCGCCTCCGGATAGCCACCCTGGTCGATATTGGCCAAAGCCTCCCGCACCACCGGTAGCTCGCGGGGATCCGCCAGGGATACGCCACGCGGCTCGGCCACCTTGTGCTTGTCGGCCAGATAGACCGAGAACAGGTTGCCATAAACGAGGAAAAACAAGGCTTCGCTCGTAGCGTCGCGCATCTGGCGATAATAGTCGAGCGAGGCGCTGATCATCTCCGAAGACATCTTTTCCAACCGGTGGAAGGCTGTGCCCCCCTCTCCGCCTTGACGATGCTCCTTGACCATGTTCGCCGCTGGTTGCAACCAGGCCAGCCAGGGATTGAGGTCCGAGAAGGCCCAACGCTGCCAACGCAGGGGATGGAAGTCGCGGCTGAACTTGGCGAAAGGCTCGTTGGCCATGGCTTGCACCATGGGTTGGACGAACAGCTCATAGGCCCGTTGGTTGAATTCCGCAATCGCCGCTACCGCCTCGAAGGGCTTTTCGTCCGCCCGCTGGAAGCGGTTGAGCCTGGATACCACTTCTTCCAGCCGATGCTCGACGAATTCGACGTCGTACAGCGTCCGCCCGTCGGCGCCCCGCGCCTCCTTGATGCGCATGCCGTAGAGTCCGGGAGGCAGGGCTTCGATGGATTTCAGCACCGAGACGATCTGGGCATGCTCTTTTTTCGCCACCCGACCGGAAACGAAGATGCCCAGATGACCGATATCCTGATGCAAGAGGCCGACAATCACCTGTCCCCGGGCCTTGATCTCCTCGGTAGAGCCATAGACATCCGCTACCCAGTTGAATGCCTGCTCAGGCGGGGTGATGTTGTCGCCCATGGAGGCGAAGAGGATGATTGGGGAGCGGATGTTGCGCAGGTCGAATATCCCGCCCGCACCTTCCCCTTCTGTCCCCGTCCAGATCTTGTTGCCGACGAACAGATTCTGGGTGATCCATTCGATCTCCTCCCGGTTCAGCAGGTAGAAGCCACCCCACCAGCGCTCGAACTCCAGGAATCGCGGCGGTTCGGTATCGACGTTGGCGAAGACATGGTAATACTTGTCCCACAGACTATTGGCGGGGTTGAGATTCTCGAAGTTCTGCACCAGCCAGGCGCCATCGAACTTGCCGTTACCCAGATCGGAGACGAAGGAAGCCAGCCAGCTACCACCCAGGAGACCACCCGAGTAACGCATCGGATTGTCGTTTTCCCCTTCCTCCCAGGCACCACCCCAATAGGACATGGGGGCGCCGTTAATGACGATGGGGCCGGTATCGTCTGGGGCTGAGGCCGCCAACATCATCGCCGCCCAACCGCCCTGGCAGTTGCCGATCACCACCGGGCGTGGGCTGCCGGGATGTAGTTCCCGTACCTTATGGACAAACTCATGCTCGGCGTGGCACACATCCAGTAGCGTCTGTCCAGGTTGTGGCTCAGGGAAGAAGATGACGAAATACACCGGATGACCTTCGCGCAAAGCCACACCCACCTGGGAGTCGTCCTTGAAACCACCAACCCCCGGGCCGTGACCGGCGCGCGGGTCGATAATGAGGTAGGGCCGACGCTTGGGGTCCACGACCACGCCCTGGGGCGGGATGATGCGCACCAGGGCGTAATTGACCGGACGCTCGGAAGTCCGGGCGTCGAGCACCAACTCATAGTCGAAATGCAGCAACGGCGGTTTGCCGGCCCGCTCGTGCTCGACGAAGTTGTTACCACGTTGTCGCAACGTATCCCAGAACAAGACACTACGCTGGGCAAAATCGACACCGTAATTCCATAGCTGATTCCAGAACTCCATGGGTGAGAGCGTCAATCTCTGCCACTCGCCCACGTCTTCGGCGAAGGACTTCTGCAGACGTTCGTTCAGGTGCTCGCGGGCCAACTCCGCCCGCCGTTGATACAGTCGACCGACCTTGGCGGACAGGTCCTGGGTGCGCTGCACATTCACACTCACATCGGTTGTCATAACAATTCCTCCCCTCTCGGGTTTGAGCCGCGGCAAAACCACTCGCCAATCCGCAATTTAATAATCTAATCATGGCACTATTCAGGCCGGGTACATTGATGCAACGCAATAATAGCGATAAAAATCCATGGGGCCTCTTCCCCCAACCTGGGTTTGGCTACCATCAGGGGATCGGCTTACCGACAGACTGAACTCACTACAAGACAGTGTGGAGCGCGGTGCTGTGTTGCAGCAGACCGAAGATAGAGTTCACGTCCTTAGAAAACTAGCGGACAAAACCCGAGCGGAGAAAGATGAGGCAAAAGATAGGCTACGGGGTCGAGACTCCTCAGCGGCTCCGGGCATGGACTGAAATGGCCGATTTTCGTTCTTATTAGGAGAACAATATAGAAATATATTCGGCATTGTTCTCCTTTAGAGAACAGAAAACCGGGCTATAACGTCCATGCCCGAGAACACTGACAGAAGGACAGATGGGCGGTAGCGGATACCCTGGCTGGGGCATGAAAAAGCTGGAGTTGGAACACCGCGCCACCGAAAACTCATGCCTCAGTGGCGGGTTTCTCTCATTATTGAATGGCGAGCTGATTGAACACCGTTAGCTGAATAATCTCGCCCAGGGTCCAGGCCGGCTTAAAGCCTCACGACCGGCGCACTGGCTAGCAACCTTTCGGCCACATCCGTAAGCAGTCCCGTATCTATTTGATTGATGAAGGTTGAATAGGTAAGTAGGGCCAGGAGATAACGAGGATCACTAATCCAGGGCGGGAGGTAGATCGGTGCTCGCAACAGTCCCATCGCGCCCAGCTCGCATAAGGCCGGGATATCGAGAAAATCGAGCTTGCCACAGAACAGCAGCCGTAAAACATCGGCGCGACCACTCGCAAAGGCCGCCCGAATGGTATTGCTGATCTGCAGCAGGCCGAAGAGATAGACTACATCCTTGGTGAAGGGGGCCCCACCGGCAACCACACCACCCCGAAATACTCGCCGGGCATTCTCGAACGCTTGGTCTGGATGTCCGGTTCGCTCGAGGAAATAACGGTAAACATCAAGGAAATCTCCTCCTTCGATCGCCATCTGAATCGCAAACACCCGGTCGGCGAGGCGGCGCATCCGATCGAGTTCGATGGAGCCGCTGATAATCTCCGCAAACACGGCCAGTCCCTCTTGAGTCCGCGTGGTCCCAGGATGTCCAGCGGCCAGGATCGGCAGGTCGGTCTGAGCCCGGCCATTCAAGGAGGTGGCGCAATGGATGTAGGCTTCATGATGCAAAAGTTGGCTGGCGTCGCGGTCGGTGAAGCGGGCATCCCGCCGGATGCGGATCGCCTTGGCCGTGGCCAGGGCATTGGCTGAAAGCTTGTCTGTCAACTCCACCTTGGGGGCCGCGTTGCCGAAATGGATACCCACCGCCCGTTCGATATCCTGGGCTACCTTTTCGGCGCCGTGATACTCGGGCGGTGCAATATCCATCTCGATATGGCTGAGCTGCTCGATGGTGGCGCGCACCTTTTCGGCCAGTTGGAGCGGCGTCAAAGGGAATACCCGCAACGGGGTGGTCGGCTCGCCATAGATCTGGCGACTGTACTCGAAAAAAGCCGGGGTGCCGGTCGCGGCCAGCATCCGGGCGCTGCGCTCAAGGACATCGGCCTGGCGCTCAAGCCAGTAATCGATGGTGGTGACTGGGGTGATCTCGCGACGCGCCTGGCGCACGGCCTCGATGGCCGGCATGGGATCGAGGGGCTGGTAGCGGACCTGGGGAAGTTCTTGGGCACCCCGAGCGAAGAACTCCGCCTTCACTTCCTGGGGCCAGTCGATGGAACCGAGTACACGAATGGAGCGACTTGCGGTGTACAGCAGACTCGTCACACGACGGATGCGGTCTTTTTCCCGATCACTGACAGATAGATTCATTGTGTTACCCCCGGATACGACTGCCGCGAGAACCTGCTTGGCCGGTCTCGCGGAAGTTCTGTAGTTGGTCAATCCCTAGCTCCCGCGGCCTGGAATCGATCTGAACCATTGAGCCCTTGGAATATCGCCCATCCCCGGGCCGGCGGTTCGATTCCAGTTCAGGCCATCGGATCCTCTGATCGAAAAGCTGTTTGAGATTCGATTGAACGGACGCGACCTCGATCCCCTGGTGTTTAAGCCGATGGCGGGAGAGGGGTTATTTTGTTCTCCGCCTCTTGGATCCAGCCTCCACCCATGGCCTTGTAAAGCGCGATGGAGGCCGATAGCAGCTCTCCCTGGCTTTGGGCATAGGCCAGCTCCGCATTGAAGAGGTTACGCTCCGCGTCCACCACCTCCAGATAACTCGTATAGCCGTTGTCATAGCGCAACTTGGCCAAGCGCAGATAACGGCTTAACGCCTCCATTTGCGCCCGCTGGGCCTGCAAGCGTTCCTGGTCCTTACGCACCGCGATCAGGCCGTCTTCCACTTCGGCAAAAGTCGTTTGAATGGTTTTTTGGTAGTTCGCCAGGCTTTGCTGTTGGATCGCCTCCGCCGCCTGCACCTGGCCGGCGATTTTACCGGCCGTGAAGATCGGTACCGTCAGACCGAGCCCATAGCTCCAGGTACGCGAGGAACCCTGGAACAGGTCATCCAGCTCGGGGCTGATAGAGCCAAGAAGACCAGTCAGGGAGATCACCGGGAAATAAGCGGCCTTGGCCACACCGATATTGGCGTTGGCGGCAATCAATTGTTGTTCCGCCTGGCGAATATCCGGTCGTCGCTCCAGCAGCTCCGAAGGCAAGCCGGCGGGGACTGGCGGTTGGGCCAGTTGGTCGAGCGCCCGACCGCGAGTGATGGCGCCCGGATTGCGCCCAAGGAGCAGACTCAAGGAGTCTTCACGCTGGACGACAGCGATTTCCAACTGAGGGACCTGCACGGCGGTAGCCTGGTATTCGGCCTCCGCTTGACGGGACTCCATTTCCGAGGTCAGACCCGCCTTGAATCGTAGCTGGGCGATGCGCAGGGAGTCCTTACGGGTATCCAGGGTGCGGCGGGCAATCTCCAGTTGCCGATCCAGGGAGCGCAGTTGCACATAGTTGTTTGCCACCGCCGCTACCAGGGAGAGAATCACCGTCCGTCTTGCTTCCTCGCTGGCCAGCAGGTTGGCCTGGGCCGCCTCGGTGGCGCGGCGCAGGCGACCAAACAGATCTAGCTCAAAAGATACAAAGGCCGCCGCTTGGTAATTGTTGCTGGTGATAGCGTCACCATTGCCATCCGGTATTCGACTCCGCTGACCGCTGGCCTCGGCGCCTATTTGCGGGAACTGGTCGGCGCGAGTAAAGGCATAGCGACCCAGATATTCCTCGATGCGGGCGCTGGCGATCCGCAGATCCTGGTTCTCCCGCAAGGCGCTGTCCACCAGTTGCTCCAACACCGGGTCTTGGAACTGCCGCCACCAGACCAGATTGGCCGTTGCCGTCCCTTGCCCTTCCGCCAAGCGCCATTGAGTCGGCAGGGGAAGTTCTGGACGCTGGTAATCGGGACCAACCGCCGCGCAGCCGGCGAGGGCGAGCACGGTAGCTAGAGCGAAGGGTTTCGCCCTCACCCTAACCCTCTCCCAGGGGGAGAGGGAATATTTTTCCCCTTCTCTCTCCCCGCAAGGAGAGAGGCATTCTTTCCCTCCCCTCTTCCTTTGAAAAAAGGGTTGGGGGCGAGGATAGCCGGAGGAGAGGCGGACGAGAGCAGTAGACGACAAACTAGGCATGGACGCCTTCCTCCTTGAGTGGGGACATTTTGCTCGCTTTGGACGGAGCACCACCGAATAGCCGATAAAACAGCGGGATGAAAAAGATCGCCACCACCGTGGCCCCCAACATGCCACCGATTACCCCGGTGCCGATGGAATGTCGGCTGAAGGCACCGGCGCCGGTACTGATCGCCAGGGGCACGCAGCCAAGGATGAAGGCCAGGGAGGTCATGACGATCGGGCGGAAGCGCAGCCGGGCGGCTTCCAGCGCCGCGTCGATGGCCGACAACCCTTCCTCCCGCTTCATCACCGCGAACTCCACGATCAGAATGGCGTTCTTGGCCGCCAGGGCGATCAGGGTCACCAGACCGATCTGGAAATAGACATCGTTGACCAAGCCTCTCAGCCAAACCGCCAGCAAGGCCCCGCACACGGCGAAAGGCACGGCGATGATCACCGCCAGCGGCAACGACCACTTTTCATACTGAGCCGCCAGGATCAGAAATACCATGACGATGCCGAACACGAAGGCCAAGGACGAAGCGGCCCCTACCTGTTTCTCTTGATAGGCTTGTCCAGCCCAGGCGTAACTCATGGTTTCCGGCAGGGCCTCCTTGGCCAGCGCCTCCATCGCCGCCAGCGCCTGTCCGGAGCTGTAGCCGGGGGCGGCGTTGCCGTTCACCCGCACTGCGGGAAAGACATTGAAGCGCGGCACATTGTCCGGCCCAGTCAGATAGTTCACCTTCACCAGGGCGCTCAAGGGAATCATCTGCCCGGTGGTGGAACGTACATAGATCTGGCTGATGTCTTCCGGACGGGTGCGGTATTGGGTATCGGCTTGCAGCATCACCCGGAAGGTGCGGCCGAGCTTATTGAAGTCATTGACATAGATCGAACCGAAAATACCCTGCATCAGGTCGAACACCGTATTGATCGGCACGTTCAAGGCCCGCGCCTTCTCCCGGTCGAGATCCACGAACAACTGCTGGGAGGTGGCGCGACAGGTGGTGGTCAAGGGAGAGAGCTCCGGTTTTTCCTTGGCCTTGGCGATGAACTTCTGCACCGCCGCCTCCAGGGCCTTGGCGCCTACGCCGCCCCGATCCTGGATCCAGAACTCAAAGCCGCCGGTACTACTCATACCGGGGATCGGCGGCGGATTGAACAGGACGACTTGCGCTTCCTTGATCTGCTGGAACACCTGGCGCTGGAGGGTCTTCTGGGTGGCGAAGGCGTGCAATTCCGGGGTCGTACGCTCCTTCCAATCCTTGAGCGGCAGGAAGAAGGTGGCGAAGTTGGGTTTGTTCTGGCTGTCCAACAAGCTGAAGCCATTGAGGCTGACCACATCCTGGATCGCCGGATGTTTGGCGAAGATCTTGTTGGCCTGGTCGACCACCTCGCGGCTGCGGTCCAGGCTGGCGCCATCAGGCAAAATCGCCATACCCAGCAGATAGCCTTGGTCCTCATCCGGTACGAAACCGCCGGGCACGACCTTGAACAGGCCGCTGGCGACGAACAAGAGCCCGCCGAATAGCACCAGCCCAATCAGCACCCGCTTGATCAGAAAGGCGGACCCAGCCACATAGCCGTTGGTCATCCAATTGAAACCGGCCTCGAAACCGCGGAAAAAGAAATTTTTCCTGCCATGAGACGGTTTCAACAAGATCGCCGCCAGGGCCGGGCTGAGGGTAAGCGCCACGATGCCGGAGAGGATCACCGAGATGGCGATGGTGATGGCGAACTGCTTGTAGAGTTGGCCGGTAATACCGCCAAGAAAGGCGGTAGGGACGAAGACCGCGCAGAGCACCAAGACGATGGCGATTACCGGACCGGTCACCTCGTCCATCGCCCGTCGGGCCGCTTCCTTTGGATCGAGACCGAACTCGTGCATGTTGCGCTCCACGTTCTCGATCACCACTATGGCGTCGTCCACCACGATACCGATGGCCAGGATCATGCCGAACAGGGTCAGGGTGTTGATGGAGAAACCCAGCAAATGCATCCCGGCGAAGGTGCCGACGATGGACACCGGCACCGCCAGCAGCGGGATGAGGGTCGCCCGCCAGTTTTGCAGAAAGAGGTAGACCACCAGGATCACCAGCACCACCGCCTCGAAAAAGGTGTGCACCACCGCCTCGATGGACACCTTGACGAACTTGGTGGTGTTGTAGGGGATGGCATAGCTGATGCCGGTGGGAAAATTCTTCTGCAGCCGCTCCATGGTGGCGATGATCTTGTCGGCTACGTCGAGGGCGTTGGAACCCGGTTGCTGGTAAACCATGATGAAGTCGGTGCGCTTGCCGTTCAGCAGGCCCTCGGTATCGTAATTGCGGATGCCCAGCTCGACCCGGGCCACATCTCGCAGCAACACCGCCGAACCATCCGGATTGGAACGTAGAATGATCTGCTCGAATTCCTCGGCCTCGGTCAAACGGCCCTTGGCGGACACAGGCAAAGTGAGCTGGACCGGATAGCTGGTGGGCGGCTGACCGACCTTGCCGACGGCGAACTGGGCGTTCTGCTCCTGGATCGCCTGACGGATATCGCTGACCGTCAGACCCAACTCCGCCATCCGATCCGGCTTGAGCCAGATGCGCATGGCGTAGTCGGACATGGTGAAGAGGTTCACCTGGCTGGCGCCGGGGATGCGTTGGAGTTCGTCCACCACGTTGAGGTTGGCGTAGTTGCTAACGAAATTGGAGTCCTGAGTGCCATCGGAGGTGATCGCCACGATCATGAGGATATTGGAAGAGGCCTTTTTGATGGTGAGACCGTTCTGGCGCACATCCGCCGGCATTACCGGATTCGCCAGGTTGACCCGGTTGGTCAGATCGGGCAACACCAGATCGACATTGGTGCCGATATTGAAATAGACGCTGAGCGCCATGTCGCCGCTGGCCGAGTTGTTCGACTGCATGTAGATCATGTTCTCGACCCCGTTGACCTGCTGTTCCACAGGCGCGGCCACCGAATTGGAGGTGGTGTCGGCGTCGGCGCCGGGGTAGCTGGTGGTCACCTGCAACAGCGGCGGGGTGATCTCCGGGAACTGGGCGATGGGCAGCCCCAACATCGCCACCAGACCGGCCAAGGTGATGATGATGGAGATGACCGCCGCGAAGATGGGGCGGTCGATAAAGAAACGTGAAATCATGGATGGTCCCCTTATTGGCCGGCGGGCTTGGGGGCTGGTGTGGCGATCTTGACCGGCGTGCCGGCCTTGACCTTGATGGCACCGTCGACGATCACCTGTTCGCCGCCACTCAGACCCGAATTGACGATCCATTGGTCGCCGTAGAAGTCACCGACCTGGATCGTTTTCGCTTCCGCCTTGTTGTCGGGGCCAACGACATAGACAAACTTGCCCTGGGGCCCCTGCATGACCGCTCGCTGGGGAACCATCATCACATTGGCACGCACCGCCCCTTCCAAACGAACCCGGACGAACAAACCTGGTTTCAGTTTTCGATCCGGATTGGGGATCTCCGCCCGCAGAGCCAGGGTGCCGGTGGTAGTATCTATGGTCGGTGCCACATAGTTGATGCGACCCTTGCGGGGGAAAACGCTACCGTCCGCCAACACCAATTCGACCTGCATGTTTTTGGTCTCCTGGAGTTTGCCGCTGGCCTGTTCAGAGCGAAACTTCAGCACCTCGTTTTCGCCGACGCCGAAACTGACCCAGATCGGATCGAGCTGCACCAGGGTGGTCAGCAGGCTGCTGGAACCTGGGGTGACCAAGCTACCCTCGCGGAACTCGGACTTGCCGGCCAATCCGTTCAGCGGTGACTTGATGCTGGTATAGCCCAGATTCAGTTCGGCGGTGCGCACCTGGGCCTTGGCCGATTGCACCTGGGCCTGGGCGCTACGTTCGGACGCCACCGAGTCGTCCAGATCCTTTTGGCTGACGGCGTTCTCCTTGGCCAGGGGTTTGACCCGCGCCAAGGTGGCGCGGGCATTGGCCAATTGCGCCTCGGCGCGGGCCAGGTCACCCTTGGCGTTCTCCAGCGCGGCCTGGAAGGGTTGAGGATCGAGTTGAAACAGCAGTTGGCCGGGATGGACGAAATCCCCTTCGGTATAGGCGATCTTGTCCAGATAGCCTTCCACCCGGGCGCGGATCTCCACTGAACGGGAGCTTTCGGTCTTGCCGGTGAATTCAAAAGTCGCCGGAGTGGTCTGCGGGGCGACGGCAACCACGGTGACTTCCAGTGGCGGTGGGGCTTGTTGAGCCAGGGTCGGACTGACGGAGGCGAGACCGATCCACAAGGAGAAAGGAACAAGCCAGCTTGAGCCCAGCCTGGCTTTGTAGAGCACTCGGAAACGGGAATACAGATCCAACACGACAGAGACCTCCGCAGAATTGCTGAAAATTGGCGATATACAAAAGCCTGGGGCTGTAAATGAAAAAGGGAATACCGCTGGAGGGTCTAGTATGGACCCCTTTTGTACCTTTGCCATTGTAGCGATTCCCTTGGTTGTTCCCCCCTCATCAGGCACCAGACCGGGTCAAGGTGAGTTCCGTAAAAAAATACCAACTGCGTAGGGCGGATAAGCCTGCCCTGAGCGGCGAACCATGAGCTTGTCGAATGGTCGAACCGTCGAAGGGCGTAGCGCATCCATCATCCCTGAAGAGATGATTGGTGGATGCGGCGCCTGGCGCCTTATCCACCCTACATTGTGTTCCTACGGCGTGGTAGGAGATTTGTCGGAAATCACCTAAGGAAGGAAACCCGGCCTACTCCTAAACCCTGTTAATCCTATGAAGAAGGCTTGACACCCCGCAACTCGGCGAACCGCTTCGCCGTCAGGGCCGACCATTTGTCAAAGGCGTTCTTGGCGTAAGACCAGCTCTGGAACGAGTTCAGATAACCGCTGGCCCAGGTCTGAGCCACCCCAACGGTGTTCGTTTCCAAATCCGCGGCGTATTTTCGTCCAATCTCGGTATCTCGGCATTCGGCGATCACCTCACCTGTGGCCCCATCGCGGAACTGCATTTCCATACCGGTCTCGCCAAGATAGGGAGTGGAGCCGGCGGGGCGACCGGTAGCGACCCCGGAACCCGCTTCGGCGATGAAGGCATAGGGGACCAGGGTCCCGGTCGCACTCCTGGCCACTGAGGTAGGCACCAGATTGGTGAGTTCAATCCGTATCGCCACCACACCCGGTCCGGGCTGATCGACCACCGGCATCTGGGGCGTAAGGGCCTTTACCAGGGATTGGTGGAAATAATCGGTCAACATCTTGAGATCGGTAGGGTCAATACCCTGCGACTGATCCGATTTGAGATTGACCAAGATGCGTGCGATCAGCACTTTGTCATATTTCTTGGCCTCCAGATTGGGGTCGCGCCAACACTCGATGCCATCTCCCCAGGGAGCCGGCTTGAGTCGGCTGTAATCGGACAGGAAGCCGCTCTGGGTGAATCGGCTCGGATCGCTGGCCGTTACGCCGGTGCCGTTGCCCATGATGGAGTCCGTTGACGCACAACCCGTCACCAGGATGGCACTGGCCAAGACCAAGCCCCAAAGCCCTGGGGCGATGCTGGGATTCATTTTGTTCATGATTTTTTTCTGTCCTGGGATAAAAAACTTGTTCACCGATCTTGCCCCTCTGACTCTGTTGGCAAGAAGGATATCAAATCTTATATGGGTCGTCTGGCAGTGGCTAAAGCGGTTGGCTTCGATGGGGCCACTTTGTTTCCGGGAGCGACTTCTCGTCCACTACAAAGGAAAATCTGCTGAGCGAGCGACCTTGGCCAGCGGCCGTGTCCCAGAAAGTGGTTCCGGGCATCGGCTAAAAATGCTCATTTCACGTTCTTATTTCGAGAACAATACCGCCTTTAATAGAGGCATTGTTCTCTCTTAGAGCACAAAGAACCGGCCCAAAGAGCCCTTGCCCGAGAATCACCCATCGATATCCGAGTCGAAGGAAGCTGGTGTTGAGACCTGAAGCGCTGAAACCCGGCTTTTGGTGGCCGCTGAGGGAAAACCGAACGGGAAGGGTCGGAGGTCGAATCGGGCCGGCCAGGCGGTTGCCCAGCCAGCCCGGCGTGGATCGGCTCGCTCTCAGAAGTGATGGACGAGGCGCAGATTCATCCGGGTGCCTTCCGGACGATTCTCCGCTTCGGATTCAAAATACAGATTGGCGAAGATGTGGGTATCCGGCGAGAGATGCCACACCATACCGGGTCCCAGCCCCAGGACCTGTTCCTTGCGGCCTGAAACGCTGCGTCCATCCACCTCGGTGTCGGTGGTCTGCTTCAGATAATAGCCATTGATTCCCAGCCGGAACTGCTTGGGCAGCAACTCGTATTCGCTGGCGAAGTTGATATGCACCGCCTGTCCCGCCTGCATGTCATCGGCGCCGAAGGCCGGATTCGGCTCCTCGTTCTTGTCGTTCCACAACCAGTGCAGACGCCAGCTGGCCGTCCATTGGGGGGTGAAGAAAAGGGTACCGGACCAGTAAGGATTGAAGGAAAAGAAATTGCTGCCCGGATTGAGTTCCCGATCGGCATCGTATTTCCCGGTGGGGAAGATCATCTGGGCTTCGATGCGATGCATGAAGATGGGACCATTGGCCCCCATGATGGGATCCCATTGCAGATAGGGTCCGACCAAAAGGTCGCCGAATCCCGAGCTGTTGGCTTCGATCGCCAGGCTGTTCCCGGGCGAGACCTTGGGGTCCACGAAGGGCAGCATCAGGTTCATTCCCCATTTGCCGCCGGCCAATACCGGGGTGTTGGATTGATAGATCAACTGGGTCAGGCTGATGAAGGCGCTGGCCTCGTGCTTTTTCAAGCCGGATGGCGTGGGGGCATAGATCGAGTTTCCATGCCCATCCTTCAATGTCCCCGAATCGTAGTACTGGAGGTATTCCTGAACATACCAGCCGGGTCCGGAAGGTGGCGCCCCATCGAGGAAGGAGGTGAATCCCAGGTTCACCGGCGGCAGGTCATAGGCCAAGGCCGGCACCGATACCAACATCTGGGCCGATAAGGCGATACCAAGGGTTTTCCCTGGAGAAAAAGATATGGTCATGGTTGGATTCCTTGTTCTTGGTTGATGATCCGAATGGATGCTTTTAATCCCCATAGCCAGGGCGGCAGGCAACCGGGAAGCCGAGGTCTATCCATCTCAGGGTCTTCTGACGGCGGCCAGAGCCACCCGGAAAGCACAATAAAGAGAAGAATCCGGCCTGCCCCGGAAACAGGGTACAGGCCGGCGACCTGGACCGCGGACAGCGCGGCCCGGAGAGGTCTTAGAAACGGAAACTCCAGCTCAACTCGATTTCCTGCTGCTCCATGAAGATGCTGCCGGATTGAGACTGGGTGATATTGGGGCTGCGGCCCTTCAACTCCTCTTCCGGCATATAGGCATAGGAGAGGTTGATCGCATTGCGATCACTGAGGTTGTAGGTGCCACCCAGGGTGAAGTGATACTTGGTGGTGGCCGGTGCCATGACGTTGAAGAGCGCCTGATTGCCGTCGGTGAAGTCGGAAGCCACGCTGAAGCCGGCGCGGAAGGTCAGCATCGGATCATATTTCCATTCGGCGCCGATCTTCAGGATGTCCATGCTGTCCCACCCGAACCCCAATCCATTCTTGCCACCAAGACAGAAAGTGGG
Source organism: Pseudomonadota bacterium (assembly GCA_052035915.1). Lineage (GTDB taxonomy): Bacteria > Pseudomonadota > Gammaproteobacteria > Chromatiales > Chromatiaceae > JBPOHE01. Next base: position 15,157 of record JBPOHE010000123.1, on the reverse strand, counting down.
TTTCGCCCCGGGGGTGAAGCAGGGGCTGAGATCCACATCGTTGGAATTCGAGAGGGCATCGACTTCCGAATAAAAGATGTGCTGATAATCGATCCCAAGCACCAGGTTCGGCTGGATCTTGTAGGCCAAACCGGCATTGAAGATCGCCGGGATGTCGAAATTGCCGCCGTCGGCCAGGAGCCCCTTGTAATCGCTGAACTCTGACATATAGGTTTTCGAGCGATAGGATATTCCAACGTCAATCTTGTCGTTGATTCGCCCCATCCAGCCCAGATGCAAGCCAAGGCCATAAGACCAGTCGTTGCCGTTGTTGGAGACATCGTAAGGACTGACCGAGGCCCCCCTGAAAGGTTGCAAGCCCTCGACTTCGAGTCTTTGCACCGCGAAGACGGGGGCGATGCCGATGGCCTGGCCTTCTCCGATCTTGTACGCCCAGGGTACCTCAATGAAGAGCTGCTCCAGATTAATGCCGGTGGGGGTGGTCGCGGTAAAGATACCTCCCGGGTTCTGGGCCGGATCCGGCGGCACAAAGCCTTCCCAGACCGGACGATCGTTATATTCGGTATTCATGCCACCGTTGCCGAAGATACTGACGCCGATGGAATTCTTGTCGTCCAAGACGCGGTTGTAACCAAGGCTCGGCACATAAAACCAATCGTTATCGCTTTCATATCTTCCAGGGACGACGAAAGGGCCGGTCGGTTGGCCCGGTGCCCCTGGATAATCCGCATTGGCCTCGTAGCCCCTGGGGGAAGGGTTGAAGAAGGCCACACCAAGATCCATGCGGTTGCCGATAAAGGCCATACCCGCCGGATTGGTGGCGGCGACCAGGCTATCCCGCGGCAGGGCGGTGGCGACGCCGCCCATGGACTTGGAGGCCGTTCCCCAGCCGTGGGATACATAGCCGTTGGTCGCCAGGACCGAAACCGGCAACGCACCGATGGCCAACATGATCATGAGTGCAGACTTCTTGTATCTGATTTTCATCTTAGAATCCCCAATACTACTTAACTACAACAAGCCACCCTTCCGGCTCCAGGGAAGCAGCGGAGGCGTAACCCTATGCGAGCGGTTTTCTCCGTCATCCGATAGCAGAATGAGTCCCCCTGCCTGGACGTGGCGCATACCGCCATGTCGCATAAAGAACACAGTATTCAAACCGCCCCATAATGAGGCATGGCCTTGGTGGCGTCAAGAACAGGCCGTCCCACGGATCTAGTGCAGCAAAGGCGGAGGGAGCCGATGCAATCAGCAATTGGTCGGAGCCATCCCTGGTCAGGGTAGGTGAATATCTCCCATGGAATTCCGTCAAGGGATCCCGATGATCCATGGCAGGTGGTGTCAAACGACTTTAGATGGGCCTGGCCGAGGTGATTTCGACGAGAAAGCCCCGATCAAACAGGCCCGGATCAGAACTAATCCACAATCTTCCATCAGAGAGAGGATTCACATCTTTGTAATAAATATGTCATGTAAAAGGCTGGGTCTTTATCGGGCCCAATCCCCTTTCCTTGGCTTTTCAGTCGAATACGCACCTTATCGATGTGGCGCAATTGAGAGGAAGCCCGGCGGAATGGCCGCGGCGAAAAGCTTATGTATCTTCTGCGACCCGTCTACTACCGATCATGGATCGGTTCCAGTCATGCGGCCATGCAGCATTCGCCATGGCGATACATTATCGACCCGTGGTTGCCATTCGATCCTCGGCAACCGGCTCGATACAGGCCGAAGTTTGTGATGATAGAGGACATAGAAGGCAAGCCGATGGGCGATTGACTTAATAACATCAAGGTATTGACACCTTGCAAAAGCCTTTCTAATATCAGGCAAAAGAAACAGTTGCATGGAAGCAACAAAGAAGTCTATTCCTCTAGTGTTCAGACCATCGTCCAGTCCTTTCCCACCCCACCATCCTGAAGGTGAACCATGAGAAGTATCAGACTCTCCTACCGCATCGGCCTTGTCGGTTTCATCGGTGTTCTCTCTTCCACCTCCCTGGCCGGCGTTCCTCGGGATCTGCCCCTGCCCACGGGCAAACCGACTGCCGAGCAGATCATCCAGCAGGTGTATTACGTCAACCATTTCTATGCCGTTAAGAATTTCTCCATCGAAAAGGTCCCGAACGAAATTACGGTACTGATCACCAGGGCCCAGGGTGAGAGCCCCTCCATCAATACCCTGGAACGTTTTCTGAACAACGACTACAGCGATGGCGTGGTCAAGGCCAAGGACCTCGCCACCTTCCATTCGGGCAAGCTCAAGGGCACGGGCATGCTGATCACCGACTATGCCGACGACGGTAAAAGCCAGTCCTACGCCATCTGGTTGCCGGCGCTGCGCAAGATCCGCCGCTTCGCCCAGCCCGCCTTCGACGACGCCTGGGGTGGAACCGATTTCACCTTCGAGGACGTCACCCTGCGCAAGCCCCACAACGAAACCCACGAGCTGCTGGGCACGGAAACCTTCAAGGATTGCCTCGGTGCCATGGAGATCCCGACCGAACAACGCGGCAAGTATCTTGAAAACACCCCCGCTCCGGCCTGCGATCATAAGGGCAAGGAGGTCTACAAGGTCAAAAGCACCACCAAGTTCAACAACTGGTACTACGACTACCGCATCAGCTATGTCGACACCAAGACCTTCGCCGACTACCGCACCGAGTATTTCAAAGGTGACAAACAGACCAAGGTGATCGACCGCGACTGGGGCGGCATGGGACTGACCGATCCTCGCGCCCAATTCTGGAAGTATTGGTACGGCAAGGTGTCGGAGAACGGCCATGAAACCTTTGCCGTGATCCCGAAAGGGGTCGTCAAGTGGAATACGGACAAGCCCGAGAGCCTCTGGTCGGAAGAGACCCTCACCAAACTCAACCCATAAAAGAGAACGGCCTCTCCCCTCGCCCCACCCATGACGGGCGGGGGGAGGCCATTCCCAAACTCCACCTGTGTTAAGGGGATAAAAAGATGTTGCACAAGCTGGGTCTCTGTCGGGTCATTGGACTGGGACTGATCGCTCCGGTCGCCGTGGCGGGCGAGTTCGAGATCTCCGGTTACCTGAAGAACGAAACCTCCGTCTTCACCAATGAGGGCCAGACCATCGGCCAGGCGCGCACCACCCTGGACAATAACGGGCATGATCAGGGGGAATTCTATAAGTCGGAGTTTTCCTTCAACATCGACGCCAACTACAAGGTCGACGATACGACCAAAATCCATGCCCAACTCAGGCCGGTGTACGATCCCGAGGCCCGGGACGGCTGGAAGGGCCATCAACTCTATTCCCAGCAGGACTGGTTCCGGGAACTCTTCGTCGATACCAAGGCCGGGCCTCTGGATCTGCGCCTGGGCAAGCAACAACTGGTGTGGGGCACGGCGGACGGCATCAAGCTGCTGGACATCATCAATCCGACCGATTACCGGGAATTCAACCAGAACACCATGGAGGATTCCCGCATCCCGGTGTGGATGGCCCGGGCCGACCTCGGGCTGGGCAGTGCCAACAGCCTGCAATTCGTCGTTGCGCAGAACCAGGGAAACGTCATCCCCGGCCTCAATGCCTCCGGCGATCGCGGACATCCCTTCCTGATGCAGGGCGTGGACACCATCACCGGCCCGGTCAATGGTTTTCTTAACATCTCACCTGCCCTGGGCAGTGTGGCCGGGGCCTTCAGCTATCTGGCGCTGGGCGGACAGCAGCAACAGGGCTTGCCTTCGATGGGTCTGGCCCCGGTGACCATGGTCACGGTGCAGGACTTCGTCAACAACAGCCCCTCCGCCCAGGCTTCGGGCATGCCCCAGGCCTGTCAGTTATACGGATTACCGGCGGTGGGCAGCGCCACCTGTCTTGATACAATCACTCAGGCCGTCCCGACGCTCATCACCATCCCCGGCCTAGGCACCATCCCGCGCCCGGGCGGTAACAATCAGAACGTCACCAACCTCATCGACGGGGCCAATTGGAACCTGGTGGCGCCCAACTCGGCCTTCGAGTACATGCCGTTGGCGACCTTCGCCACCTTCAACTCTTTTGTTGGCTGGGGTAGCGATCCAAACAATCCCATCGTCGGCATCAATTCCCGCTACAAACGTGACTACCCGGACGCCGCCGAGCCCAACTTCGGCCTTCGCTTCAAAAGCAGCATCCGGGACAGCTTCAACTACACCCTCAATTACCTCTACAACTACGATCCCAACCCCAGTGTCAACATCCACTGGGAAGGCGTGGGCGGACAGCGCCTGGTGGTGGATCGGCTCGCCGACCCGTTCGGCAGCGGCAACACCACCGTGTTGCTGCGCGATCCACGGACCCCGTCCGGGGCTGGAGGCACCTATTACGGGGCCTATAATCCCTTCACCTTCGCCCCCACCAATCTCCCGCCCGCCACCCTGGCCTTCGTCGAGACCCTCAACCGCATCCACAACATCGGTGCCTCCTTCGACACCAGTGTCGACACCCCGGGTATGCAGCCTATCGTGCTGCGGGGCGAATTCCTCTACCAGAAGGACGTGTCCTCCCCCATCATCAACCGTAACGCCCTGGAGATCGGCGATGTGGTGAATGGTCTCTATACCCGCAAGGGGGACATGTTCAAGTACGTCTTGGGCGTGGATATCACGGTACTGACCAACCTGCTGATCAGCACCCAGTTCATCCAGTTCGTCAACCTGGATTTTGTCGACAAGCCAGGTGAATACACGGGCGACATGCCAACCCTCCATCTTTCCAATGGTTTGAACAAGGGCGACAAGTACAAGAACTTCGGCTCCCTGTTCTTCTCCAAACCCTTCGGCGAGGCCCAGCTCGGACGGCTCAACAACATCACCATCATGGAGAAAGGCGGCGGCTACTGGAATCGTCTGGATGCGGAGTATTCCTTTACCAACAACCTGATCGGACTGGCGGAATGGAACAACTACTGGGGTGACAAGGACACCATGTTCGGCCAGTTCAACAAGTCCTCCAATTTCCAGCTCGGGGTGAAATATCTGTTCTGAGGGATCGCCCGTCCTCTCGCTCCCCCGACCTGGTCGTGAGGCCGGGGGAGCGGATGGCCTCCCGCATCCCCCCCGGATTCCATAGAGCGAATGAGCCCCCCATGAAGTAACCGGGCGCACACCAAGCCCAGAGGGAAGTATCAAGATGTTGAATCAGATCCTCAGCGGCGAGGAGCGGCTCGCCCATCGCTACGCCCGCTTCGTCGTGGCCAAACGCCTCCCCATCCTCATCCTTGTCCTTATCGCCACCCTGGTCGGGGCGTTCTATATCCCCCGGGTGGACATCCGCAACGATCCGGACACCCTGTTGCCCCCCGACAATCGCTACGTGGCGACCAACGCCTACGCCGAGCACCACTTCGGCATGGGCAACCTCATGGTCATCGGCCTCAAGCTCAAGGAAGGCGACATCTATCAGCCCTGGTTCATCAACCTGGTGCAGGAGATCCACCGCAAGCTCGAGGCCCTGCCAAACTCCATCAAGGCCAACTTCCTCAGTCTGGCGGCCCAGAAGGTGAAATACATGGGCGCCGATGAGTCCGGGCTGGTGTTCAAGCGCCTGATCCCCACCGAAGGCATCAATACCAAGGATCCGTCCGTCGCCAAGCAGCAACTGGCCTTCCTCAAGGAGGGGCTGGAAGAAAATCCCGTCATGGCCCCCATGCTCCTCTATCTCGAGGACGCCAAAGGGCAGCGCTGCACCATGAAGGACGGGCGCTGGCCGGAAGGCTGCACCGCGCGGGCCACCTTCCTCATCGCCGACTACGACGACGGCGTCAAGGAGATCTACCTCCCCTGGGTCAAGCAGGTACGCGCCATCATCGACCAATACAGCCAGGACCCGCGCTTTGAGGTGCTGGTTGCCGGGGAACCCTATTTCCTTGCCTACATGCTGCTCAACCTGGTGCAAAACTGGTGGTTGTTCCTGCTCTCGGTGCTCATCGTCGTCGCCGTCCTCTGGCTGGAGTTCCGTAACTGGCGTGGGGCACTGTTCCCATTGCTCGGCGTCGGCGCCACCATCGTTTGGACCCTGGGCCTCATGGGCTTCACCCAGTTCAAGCTCACCACCATGATGGTGCTCACCCCCATGTTGCTCTTGGCTATCGGCATCGGGCACTCGGTACAGATCACCCGCCGCTTCACCCAGGAGTTGCATCGTACCCATGGCAACTGCGAGCAGTCCGCGGTGATAGCTATCGAGCACACCATCATCCCGGCCACCCTCTCGGCCTTCGCCAACATGGTGGGTTTCGCCACCCTGGGTCTGGTGCCCATCTCCTTCTACCAGGATTACGCCTATTTCGGCATGTTCGGCATGGCCACCCTGCTGCTTACCACCACCACCCTCATCCCTATGATGATGGTGATGTTTCCCTGCAAGGGTCAGGTGGAGCACAAGGTGGAGGAAGGCCGTGAATGGGAGCGCAAGGCCGGCAACATCATGGCCGACATCCTCGCCGGGGCCGGCAAGTGGTTGCCGCTCGGCAGCGTCGCCCTCTTGGTGCTGCTCTCCGTGCACTTTACCGGGCTGTGGCACATGGGTTCGTACAAGGTGGTGGATGGCCGCTATACCCAGGTTGGCCAGGGCGGGATCTTCGATCCCATGCCTGGGGTGGAACGGGGCATCAATTATTCCCGGGCGGCCTTCAAGGAGAATTCGGGCACCATCCAGCAGATCAACCGCCTCTCCGCCATCATGCCCGGGGTGATTTCCCTGAACATACCTATTCGCGGCAAGGCACCCCTCCAGCCCGAATGCGACGCCAAGGGGCTGCCGGCCGGCTGCTGGGACCCGGAGATCAAGGGCCAACAAGGCATCGTCAACGATGCGGATGTGTTGCACGACATCGCGGCCCTGGAAGACTGGATGCGTGGACACCCCTACATCGGTTTCACCGGTTCCTATGCCCAGTACATCAAGCTGGTGAACATGCTGTTGGCCGCCGAACCGGGACAAAAACCAAAATTTCAGGACTTTGCCGTGCCCAATACCGCCTATCTCAAGGCGCTGGATGCCAACGACGACCGCGACCCCAACAAGATCGTCACCATGTACAACGGCCTGCTCACCACCATGACCGGCCCGGGCGAACTCTCTTCCTTCGTCGACGACCACAGCGACGACAAACGCTGGAACCAGGCGGTGGTGCTGGGCTTCGTCAACACCATGGACCCGCGTAAGACCCATCAGGTCACCAAGGACATCCAGGCCTACATCGAGGCGCACAAAAACGACACCGGCTTCCGCAAGGTCAACTTCGGGTTGCGCAACGGCGACGAGACGGGCGACACCAATACCCTGGCCAAGCCTGGACCAGCCTATCTCGAACCTGGTATCGGCGGCTTTCTCGGCGCCACCGAGGCCACCTGGGAAGTGGCTCAGGGTGAATGGCTGAAGGGCCCCCTCACCACCGCCGCCGCCATCTTTGTCATCGCCGCCCTGGTGCTGCGCTCGCTGCCCACCGCCACCATCCTGATCGCCATCATGCTCATCACCCTCTTCACCCAGTACGGCATGGCGGGCTATTTCACTTCCATCGAAAACTGGTCGGGCAATCTCCACTTCGCCAACCTGGTGGCCCTCTCCATCGCCATGGGACTCGGCCTGGACTACGGCATCTATCTGGTGCTGCGCATGCGTGAAGAGATGCAATCCAATGGCGGCAACTGGCCCGAGGCCAGGCGCGAGACCCTGGCCACCACCGGCTCGGCGGTGCTCATTTCGGTGATCGTGCTGCTCGGCAGTTTCATCCCCCTGGTCGGCACCGAACTCGCCAATACCTGGGGGCTGGGGATGTACATCGGCGAGGCCCTGGTGGTGGATGTCTTCACCGCGCTGTTCCTCCTGCCGCTGATGATCGGGCGCTTCAAGCCCGGATTTGTGTTTGCTCCAGCCAAAGGCTGATCCCTCTTCGGCCTGCCGTCACCCAAGCCGGGTGACGGCGTGTCGGATGGTGGCTGGATCCCTTCTCCTGACCCGCCATAAGACAGCGCATCTACCGGACTTTTTGATTTCGAACTTGGTCTCCCGAGCTTTGCGAGGGAGCCAGGGAGAAAGCACACCATTTCTGGATACATTCTGGCTTTCAAGCCCCCGGCTCGGGGCAACACCTCATCTGCCAATGTAGGATAGGCCCAAGGGAAATCGGTGTGAGTGCTTCATACCATTTCTCGATAGGTAATATCGATATTCGTAGGCTGGTGTTGAGGCGCGAAGCGCTGAAACCCAGCTTCTCAGTAGCTGGGATTCGCTTCGCTCATCGCCAGCCTACCCCATGGCTTTCAGGCGAATAAACTAATAGGAAATGGTATGACGAGTCGGGAGCCCCAAAGGTATTCGGAAAGGGCATAACGCCCTGATCCGCCCTGGGGTTTTGAATGAAATCTAGTGAGAAACGCTCGTGGATGGCCATTCCCCGTTCATGGCCGGACAAGCGGTTCCTGAGCGAAGCGCTTGATGAGGGCGTCGGTGATGATCTCCATCACCCGGCTCACGCTGTGGTCCACATGGAGGTTGGGGACCACCGGGACGGCCAGGCGCTCGGCCTCGGCGATGAAGTGGTCCTGTAGACGCCAGATGTTTTCAAAGTTGTCGATATAGCGGGAGGTGCCCCGGGAGGGGGCTTGGTGACCCCGGCGGATGAAATGCTGTTCGAGCACTTCCCGGGTAGGGATGGTCAGCAGCAGGGGAACCACCATGGCCGCCGATTTCGGAAGGCCGAGGTGATAGGCGGGAGACAGATGGATGCCCTCGATGATGGTCGAGCTGTTTTCCTTGATGGAACGCTCGATCACCCCATCGATCGCCACCGCCACTTTGGCCGCTTGCGCCCGGTAGCCTTCGATCAGCGATCTGTTGTCCATGTCCCCACCTTCTTGAGCCCGAGGGAGCACCTTCCAGGCCTCGAAGGTGGAGGCGTGCAACTCCGGGGTCAAGCGTTCGGGAATGAGGAGGCGCATGACCTCGCGGAGTATGTCGGTGGACAGGGTTCGTCCGATGTCCAGACGCAACCCGAGTTCGGCGGCCACCGTGCTCTTGCCGGTGCCGGTGGTGCCGCCGATCAGCAGGATCAAGGGAAGCCCGCTCTGCCTGAGCTGGGCCCAGGCGCGGTAGCCATGTCCGGCACCGGCCCCGAGATCGGCTTCCAGGGCGCTCCAGGTGAGGCTGTTATCCAGGTTGAAGGCGATCTGGGGGTGTTTCGACAGAATCGGGAGAAAGGCGCGCCGGGAGAGTACGAATACCCGCGTCTCCTCCAGGGTGACCGCCGAGGCCTTACGCATCGAGTCCCCCAGCAGGGCCAGTTCGCCCAGGTGATCGCCGGGACCCAGGATGTCCAGTACCCGTTCCTCACCCCCGGGGTCCAAGCGATAGATCTTCACCCGTCCGGAAAGGAGGCAATAAAGGACCGAGGACGCCTCCCCGCGTTCGATGAAGACCGTGTTGGCCCCCAGGGTTCGGACGGCACCCAGCCCGAGGATACTTTCCAGGGACTCGACCGACAGCCCCGAGAACAAGCGAACCTCGCGCAGCAGGCTGCCGGCGAGGCTGTTCACCCGGATCTCCGCGTCGGTAAACCTGAAGCCATAGCCTTCATGGGACATGGGTTCAGGCGGGCCACCCCGGGGCTGGATCCTCTCAAGGCTTTCCGCCGCGGTTCGCGGCTGGAAGCGGCTCCTGGCCTTCGCGCCGAATCTGGCTGGCGCCGCCGAGGGCACCCAGCATGCCTCGGTCCAGATCGGTCCAGAGGGTGCCGGGGCCGGTGGGAAGGATATTCACCCGCAGATCGTCACGCAGACGTTGGGAGAAGTCCCAGAGGGTGAAGGCGAGGGGATCGCCGAGGGCCTTGGTTTTGAGCTGTAGCCCCGTGGCCTTCTCCCCTTCCACCCAGAGACCAGCATCGGTCCTGGCCTTGCCGATCAGCCGCGCCCGGGTGGCGCGGACCTCGGCGGTCTGTTGTTCGATCTGGGCGACCTGGCGCAGGGCCTCGGCCTGGATCTGGGCCACCCGCTTCTCCTGATCGGCGCGAATCTCGGCCTTGAGTTTCTCCGTCTCCTGGGCGACCTGTTCCCGGCGTTGGGCGATCAATCCCTGCTCGGTATTGAGTTCGGCCTGCTTGCGGGCGGTATTCTGTTTTTCCTTGTTGGTCAGGTTTTCCTCGACGGCGATACTGGCCTGCTGGATGGGGTCGAGGATCTGCATGGGGACATTGACATGACGGATCAGGGCGTTGTGGATCTCGATATGACGCTCGGCCAGGGTCTTGGCCAGGGCGTCGGTGAGGTCGTTCTGGAATTTCTCCCTTCCTTCGCCGACGATGAAGTCCTTGGCCCGATAGGCCGATCCCTTGAGCCGGGAGACCGAGAGGATCTGCGGCATGATCACCTTGTCCACCACCGCCGGAAGATCGCCGTAGGTCTTGAATACCCAGGCGATGTATTCCGGCAGCAACTCGAATTCGACGGTGATGTCGAGGCTGATCTCGAAGCCGTCGCGGGAGGGAAACTCGACCAACTGATGCAGGGTGAGCACGGCGGCGGGGTCCGCCGGGGTGACCGGGGTCACCGGCTTGCCCGGGGCCGGGGGAGCCGCCTTGTCCGCCATGGCCTGTTTGGAGCGACTGAGCATGTCGGTCTTGGCGGCGGCCTGGGGCGCCAGCTCCAGGGAGGATTTGTCCGGGGTGGCGCGCTGGGAGAGATAGTCCCGCCGCTTTTCCTTCTGCTCTTCCAGCACCTTTTGCTGGAGTTCCTGCATGGGGGCGTTCTGGGCGGCGATCTGGGTCTTGGTGATGACCTCGCCGCCGCTCTTGCCCAACAGAGAGACCTGGTTGAGACCGATCTCCAGCACATCGACCTGGAGTTCCTTGGAATTGATGTAGTAGAGACCGGGTTGCAGGATGTCCCGACGCACCCCTTTCTGCTGGGGATTGGCGAACTCGCCTTCCGGCGCCTGATCCCCGGCCAGACCGGTGACCACGCCCACATAACCGACCGGGATGCTCAGGGCGTCGTGGGTGTCGATCTGATAGCCGTAAGGGTTGAGACGATATTTCCCGGGGCCGAGCACGGTGCGCCAGATGCCTTTCTGCCCCGGGTTGGCGAGAAACTCGCCGGGGGGGAGGTCGGTGCCGACCTTGGCGGTGACGACCCCGACCTTGCCGTTGGGGATGCTGAACACGGGGAAAAGCTTCCAGTCATAGAACAGCGGATTCAGAAAGTGCCGTCCTTCACCCAGCACCTCCTCCTGTACCCCCTGTTGCCCGGGTCGGGCGAGGATCTGTCCGGGAGGTAGGCTGTCGCCGATCTTGGCGGTGATCACCGCCATCTGGTCGATATTGACGTAGAAGCGGCAGAAGACCCAGAGCCAGATCTCATAGATCAACCAGAGCGAAGCCAGGGCGGCGGCGATCCAACCCAGGATCCGGGGTTGCGATATCAGGGATGGGGTGGGGTTCGCTTCGCTCATGGCTTGGCCTCCGCACGGGGCAGATAGGGTCGGAAGAGGACCCCCAGACCACCCTCCTGATCCGAACTCAGGACGGAGCCGATGCTGGGGCCGATCTTCTGATAAAAAGAGTAACGGGCGAGGTCCATGCCGGAGGGAAAGGCCTTGACCTGGGCGGCCAGGACGGTCGCCGTCGCCTGATTTTCCATGGCGATCACATCCCGATCCGCCTGGGCCTTGGCGAGCATGGCCTGGGCCTGGGCCTCGGCCGCATCCCGCTCCAACTGGGCCACCGCCAGTTCCCGCTGGGCGGCGGTGAGGCGAACCGCCAGATCCTGCTCGGCGCGGATGAGGGCCTGGATGCGGGCGGTCTCGGATTCCACCTTTTCCTTGTTCTGTACCGCCAGCATCTCCTGGCGCGTCAGTTCCGCCTTGGAGCGCGCCTGTTCGATCTGCTGCTCGAATTTGCGGGCATTCTGCACGCTGACCTCCCGCTCCCGGATCACGCTGGCGATGGCATCCGGCGGCTGGATGTTGCGAATCAACACCGAACGGATGTTCACCCCCCAATCGGCGGCCACCTGACGCAGGTGCGTCTCCAGGTTGTTCTGGAATTGCTGCCTGGTCTCACCGACGATGAAGTTGATCGCCGGATGCTTACTGCCCTCGATGCGGGAAAAGCCCCGCGCCTTGGGCAGAATGACCTTTTTCAACACATCCTCCATATCCCCGATGCGGTGGGTGATGAGGGCGACCTTGTCGCGTTGTAGACTGAACTCCACCGTGCCTTCCACATGGACGGTAAAGCCGTCCTGGGTGAGGAAGTTGATGGCGTCGTCGCCGCTCATGGCGAAGCGTTGGCTCTGCAAGGAGATCTCCACCACGCTGACCAGATAGGGATTGAGGTAATAGGTGCCCGGGTCCAACACCTGGGGGGTGACGCCCTTCATCTCTTCGGCGGCGAGAAAGGTATTGCGCCGCTCCGGGGGGAGTTGGGTATTGAGCACATCCCGCCCCACCAGGGAAGTGACGACCCCCACATGGCCCGGGTGGATGGTGATGGCGTCGAACAACTCGATCCGGTAGGCATAGGGGTTGACGCGGTGTTTGCCCGGTCGCAGCACCTCGGCGACGATGCCCTTGCCGCCGGGGGCGGCGATGATCTGTCCCGGGGCCAGGTCTTTGCCGTAGAGACGGGTTTGCACCCCGAGCTTGCCGGGTTGGATGTCCGTCACCCGCCAGAGGCGCCAATCCCAGGCGTAGGGATTGTAGAAGTATCTCCCTTCCGGCAGTACCTCGGGCTGGATCCCTTTCTGCCCGGGGGAGGTGGCCAGGAGCTGGCCCGACGGCGGATCATCGCCGGTCTTGCGGATCAGGATGGCGATCTGATCCGGCCCGGGTTCGATACGGCATTCATACCAGATGAAGAGGCTGAGGCCGAGAAACAGAAACAGGATCAGGATGGGGCCGCTCACCCGGAGATTGAGGAATGACCTCAGGCCCGCTCGATAAGGTTCCAGGTTGATGGGAAGCTTGCGTTTGGGGGTGATGTCCTTGGGATCGTTCATCCGGCTCGTCTCCTGGTGGCTAGATAGAGGTCAGGCTGAGAGAGCATCGAAACGGAGGCAGACAAGCCGCTTGCTGTCCAGGCACCGGCTCGTCCCATGGGCCTATCGCTCGTCGCTGCCTGCATGGGGCAACAGGGAACCGCTCATCTCGGTGATGGCGAGGTTGGCGATGTCCTTGAACTTGCTGAACCGCTCCTCCTGGAGATTCACCAGATCGGCGATGCGGGAGTAACTGTTCTCGACGAACAGCTCCCCGCGATCGGTGCTGTGGCGCCGGATACCGAACTTGAATTGAGAGCGTTCCTCGATCGAGAGTTCGGCGAGCATGTTCTTGGTGATCCAGATGGCCCCATAACGGGCGAAATCGCTCAGACGGGCGGCGGAATTGATGGTGTCTCCGAGCGCCGTGAATTCGACGCTGTTGCCGGAGACGAAGGTACCGAACCACTCGCGGCCATGGTTCAAACCGATGTTGAGATGGATCTCGCGATCCCACTTTTTGCGCATTTGCCAGGCGCGGCTGATTTCCTTGACCTTGGCCTTGATCTCCAGGGCGCAAAGCAGGGCGTTGACGATGTAGTTGGTATCGGCCTGGGGGAAAAAGTAATACACCAGTCCATCGCCCACATGTTTGCCCCGGGTGCCGAGATACTTCTGAAACACCGGATCGGTCTCGCCCCAGAATTCGTTGATGAGTTCGAAATACTCCTCCGGCGGCAGTTCGACCGAGATCTTCACCGAATCCTGGACATCGGCGACGAAGACACAGAGTTGGGTCAGCATCGGCAGGCGGTTGCGCATGATGTCCTGCACCGCCTGTTCGCGCTGGCCGAAGCTGCCGATCAGACCGTCGTTCGGGGTGCCGAGCGGCAGATAGAGCAACAGGATGCCGCCTTGAAAAAAGATCGCATGGATCTTGTAGAGGGTCGGCGACTGTTTGGTCGTCGGCAGATCGAGCATGGTCTCGGCGATGGGGGCCTGTTCCAGGGAGACCGCCATCTCCAACGCCTCGCGCAGGAAACCGAACTCCGCGCTTCTAAGATCGCCATAGGTAGTGGTCAGGGTGACGAGATCGAAGCGATGCTTGACCAAACCGAGATGAAAGCTGAACAGGGCACTCCAGGCAAAGCCCATGTGAAAGGCCGGGGAACGGAAAAAGAGGCGGAACAGATCCCTGGGTCTGGATTGGCCCGGTGGCTGTCTCAGGTCATGGATCGGGTCGAAGCCGCCGAGCAGATCACGTCCGAAGGCGTCGTTGCACCACAATACCTCCAGGTGTTCATTCATCAGATAGGCGGGAATCAGGGGTTCCCGCAGGTTGAGGCTGGGCAGGGGTAGCGGACAGAGGGACTCCACCGACTTGATGGCCAACTGGTGCCCCCCGTTCCCCGGGGGAGCCGGCGGACTTTCCGGGATCGGTTCCCGGCCCGCCCGGGTCCGCATCTGTTCCGCGATCTGGGCCAGGCTCAGGCCTCGACGCTTGAGGTCCCTGACCTCGGCCAGGGTCTCCAGGACGCTGGCGGGATAGTAGCCCAAACGGCGGGTGCGGTTCTCCGACCCGGCAGGGTTGCGGATCTCGGGGGTGGGAAGGATGCCCAGGGCGATGTAATTGTTCAGGGTCGCCCTGGAGATGCCTGATTCCTTAAGGATCTGTTTGCTAGACAAATAAGCGGACACCTTGTCTCCCTGTCGACGGAAAGGCCGGAGTCGGTCAGCGTTTTGGACTGTTGTTGTGTATTGTTTCAGAACGTCTGAATCTATAGCCAAAATTCCGGAAATTGTCTAGGCAAAAGCAGCCCCCCGGACATCTGATTTATCTATTGTTGGCGCTTCCGGGCCAGGCGCTTTGACCCCGATCTTTGTTCTCCAATGGAGAACAATTTCGTGATTTCTGGCCTATTGTTCTTGTAAAGAGAACTAAAAATGGCCATTTTCGGTCGATGCCCGGAGCTGGAACCCGCCTCTGCCAGATCACCCGGAAGCCCAAAATGTATCTGCCTGGCGAGAAGGTTCCGCTCACCCCGGGATCGTGTCCCCGGACGTGGTGTAAGAAGCGATCAGAAGGTCATCGACTCTGGCAAGGAAGGGAAGGTCATCAGTTTGCGACCGCAGGCAAGCTGATGTTGGGATTCTCGCCGAGATCGGTGAGG
>JBPOHE010000026.1:0-18708 GCA_052035915.1 Pseudomonadota bacterium | reverse complement strand
GGTCAGTGTAGTCTTTCAGCAGTTCATCCAGTAACTCATCTTCTTTCGTCTTTACTCTGGCCATCTCTCGCTCCTTCAAACATTACTAAAGATAACCAGTTACACAGTTCTTTTTACACCCTCCATTTAACCAATCTTCGTCAATTTCATCTATGCAATCATTCTTTGGTGGGTCCTTTGCTAGAGTGTTGATCGTAACTTTTGCAACAGCTTCTCGGTTTATTTGTTCATTTATGACACGATGAGCAAAGTAAGTTACTGCCCGATCGCCTAAAGCTGTGTCAGTGGAAAACCTTTCAGAAGCAGCTTTTGCAGCAGCATTCGCCACTATGTCCTTCGCTGCGGCTTCTGTCCTGATATTTCGAGCTTTTCCTTCTAACCATGCAGTTGGAGCGTCAAGTAAACCAGTGATTAAAAATGATATTGATTTCCAAAAATTTCTCTGTATGGTCGCTGGAACCTGAATGCCAGTAATATCAGGAAGGTCGGTAACAAGATCTGAATCTGCGGTTTCAGGTTGATCGTATTTCTCAATCATGTTTTTCCTCCAAGCATGATTAGCCATGTAGGACCAGAACAACTAGCATAACCATGGTTTTTGCTATCCCTTTGTAAAGATGTCCGCACAGCGGACCCTACCCGATGCTCTCCTTACATTTGCACAACTCCCTATCCCAACTCAATCCGCAATACATGCCTTTCTCCATCCTCGATCATCACAAGGCTTACCTCTCTCTCCGCCACCGCTAGAGGTTCGCCATCCAATTCCGCCATCCTGATACGTTCTGCTTTTCCTGAGGGATTCTCGACCCGGATCTCATAAAGCGTTCCCTTCGAGCCATAACGATATGTCAAACGATACCCTGGCCAGTGGTCGGGGATGCAGGGGCGCAGCACCAATCTATTTCCATGTTCTATGCGAAAACCTAACACCGATTCCACCGCCACCCGGTACATCCAGCCGGCGGAGCCGGTGTACCAGGTCCAACCGCCGCGGCCGATGTGGGGAGGCTCGCCGTAGATGTCGGCGGCGATGACATAGGGTTCGACCTGGTAGCGTGCCACCGCCTCCGGGGTGAGGCTGTGGGCGATGGGGCCGAGGTTGGCGAGCAGTTGGGCGGCGCGGTTGTGGCGGCCGAGTTCGGCCACCGCCCGCACCACCCAGCAGGCGGCATGGGTATATTGGCCGCCGTTTTCCCGCACCCCGGCGACATAGCCCTTGATGTAGCCGGCGTCGTGGGGGGTGTTGACGAAGGCGGGGGTGAGGAGGCGGATGATACCGTCCTGGTCGGAGATGAGTTGGGCCTCGACCTGGTCCATGGCCTGCTGCGCCCGGTCCGGGGGAGCGGCCTGGGAGATGACCGCCCAGGCTTGGGCGAGGGCGTCGATGCGGCACTCGTCGTTGTCCTTGGAGCCGAGGGGGGTGCCGTCGTCGTAATAGGCGCGGCGATACCAGTCGCCGTCCCAGCCTTGGGTGTTGAGGGCGGTGAGCAGCTCCCGACGGTAGGCGGTGTAGCGGTCGTGGCGAGCCAGGTCGCCGCGTTGCCGGCAGATAGGGATAAAGTCGCCGAGGATGGAGTAGAGGAAGAAGCCCAGCCAGACGCTCTCCCCCCGTCCCAGCCGTCCCACCCGGTTCATGCCGTCGTTCCAGTCGCCGGTGCCCATGAGGGGGAGGTTGTGGGCGCCCCGGGTGAGGGAACGGTCGAGGGTTCGGCAGCAGTGTTCGTAGAGGCTGACCGGGGCGACGATGTCCGGTTGCAGATAGGCCTCGTCCTGACCGGGAGCGAGTAGAGGGGCGCTCAGCAGGGGCACGGCTTCATCCAGGATGGCCTGATCGCCGCTGGTCTTGAGGTAGTGGGCGGTGATGTAGGCCAGCCAGAGCAGATCATCGGAAAAGCGGGTGCGCAGGCCCCGCTCCATGGGTTCCGGGTGCCACCAGTGCAGCACGTCCCCTTCTTCGAACTGGTGGCGGGCGTGGAGCAGGATCTGGGCCCGGGTGAGATCCGGGCGCAACAGGGTGAGGGCGCCGGCGTCCTGGAGTTGATCCCGGTAACCATAGGCTCCGCTCGATTGGTAGTAGGCGGTGCGGCCCCAGATCCGGCAGGAGAGGTTCTGGTAAGTGAGCCAGCCGTTGACCATGAGGTCGATGCCAGGGTCCGGGGTCTGGACCTGGATGGTCTGGAGGATGGCGCGCCATTTCTCCCGGGCGGCTTGGAGCGCCGCTTCCACCGCCCCAGGCGTGCGATAGTGGTCGATCAAGCGGTTTAGTTCGGCTTCATCGAGGACTTCCCCCAGCAGGAAGGCGCAGCTCAGGCTCTCACCGGGGGCGATCCGCACCTCCAGGGACTGGGCGAAACAGGGGTCGACAGCGCTGCCGCACCCGCCGTCGAGCTGGACACCCGGTTGCAGGGCGGCGGGGTTGGCGAGATCCCCATGCCGCCCGATGAAGCCCAGCCGGTCGCTACTGAAGCGGCTGGCCTGGACCGACCCCCCTTCCACTTGGGCGAAAGCAAAGGCGATGCCGTCGGCGAATTCCCCGGCATGGGGGTTGCGCGCCAGCAGGATGTCCCTGGCGCTGTCGAATTGGGTCTGGATGGGGTTGGGGTATTGGGGCAGAAATCCGAGTACCAGACGTTGGAAGGAGACCAGGGTCAGATGGCGGGTCGCCGGACCCTTGTTGGTCAGACGCAGGCGCAGGATGCGTAGCGGGTCCTCGGCGGGGACGAAGAGGGTGACCTCCTGATCCAGTCCACTCAGGTGGGCGGTGCCCACCCTACCCCTGCAAAGAAAGCTGGAGTAACCGAAGCCGTGGCGGGACTCGTAACTCGCATTCGGGTCTGGTGCCGGGCCGGGCAGGGGAGACCAGAAGTGGCCGCTGGATTCGTCGCGGATATAGAGTGCTTCGGCGTGGGGATCGCTGACCGGATCGTTGTCCCAGGGGGTGAGGCGATGGGCCTGGCTGTTGCGGCTCCAGGTGCAACCGGCGCCGCTTTCGCTGACCAGGAGGCCGAAGCGCTCGTTGGCGATGACGTTGATCCAGGGCATGGGCGGGCGGCGCAGACGGCCATCCTGCCAGGGCAGGGGGATGTGATACTCGCTGCCATCGGCGGAGAAACCGCCATAGCCGTTGAAAAATTGTAGGGTGGATAAGCGGAGCGCATCCACCACATCATCGGTGGAGGCGGCGGATACCTCGAATGATGCGGTTCGTGCCTCACCGCATCCTACCAGTTCTGGGCCGGTCAGATAGGGTTTCACCAAGCCAAGGGCGGCCTCCCGATCCGGCGCCATGCCAAGCAGGAACAGAAGCTCGCTTGCCTCGCCGGGGGCTAGCTCCATCTGGGTGCGCAGGCTGAACACCGGATCCAGCACATTGCCCACCGTCCCCGACAAGGGCTCCCGGCTCTCCAGGGCGAGGGGCCGGGCCGGGGTGCCGCCCCGACCGAGAAAACGCTTGCGGTCGGTCTCCCATTGAAGTTGTTCACCGCCTACCAGGGCATGCGCCATCCATGGCCAACGTTCGTCGTTGCCCCGGGGCCGCCGCCAAGCCAGCAGGGCTTGGTGTTCGAGGTCCAGATCGGTTTGTACGAACAGCTTGGCGAAGGCCGGATGGGCGGCGTCGGTCTGGTGATGGTAGAGCACCACTTCGAGATAGCTGGTGATCTCGATCCGCCTGGAACGGTCGGATTGGTTGCGCAGCCGCAGACGACGGAGTTCCAGACCGGCGTCCAGGCGGTTCAGGGGAGCGAGAGAGATGTCTAGCTCGGAGAGGATCTCTTGGTGCTCTTGGCGGAAGCGGAGTCGGTCTGGGGTGGCGTGGAATTCCCTCACCCCCAGCCCCTCTCCCGGTGGGAGAGGGGAATCCAAGGGCTGTTTCACCGGCTGATGGGTCTGTGACCAGGAGTCGCCGCTGTCGAGGTCGCGGAGATAGAGGAAATAGCCCAGGTCGTCTTCCACCGGGTCGTCCCGCCAGCGGTTGAGGGCCAGCCCGTTGCAACTGGATTGACCGCTGCCGCTTGGGGAGATCCGCAGTTGATAGCCGCCGCTGGTGAGTTGATACATTGACAAGGGGGAGGCTGGTTGGCTCATGGCGTGTTCTTTTGGTTGGAATGGATATTGGATCTTGTCGGTCGGACTTGCGAGAGACGGCGGCTGGGCGCGGCGTGCGGCGCTCCCATGGGCTGGGGTCTTCGCTCTCGGCTTGTGAGTCGAAGACCTATGGGAAGCGATCTGGAACGATTCAGTAGCTGAGCAATTTAGGCAGCTCCTTGGCTTGATCCACCCAGCTTCTGACCAGATCCGCCGTTGGCGGTCGGCTGGTGATGCCCTTGGCGGCGTTCACCTCGATGATCTTGGCATAGAGATTGTCGGGCCGCCGGGTAGCCAGTTCCTTGACCGTATCCACTCCGGTCTGTTCGAGCAGGTCGGAATAGACCCCGGCGGCACCCTTCAACCGCGACAGATCCGCCCGGTTGGCGAGTTCCAGGAGGGGTCTGGTCTCGATGCCGAGTTTTGCGGCCAAGAGCTTGCGTTCCTCTGGGGTCTTGCACAGATCCAGCAGTTGTTCGTTGCTTTTGACACCCATTTCCTTGAGTTTGTTGGAGACATCCTTGGTCATGCCTTTCAATTCGTCGATGGGGACGCTCATGGCTTTCGCTTCCTAAGTTTGCAAGGGAATATATGTTGAGGAGATAGCCTGTCTTGGGGGGACCCGGTCTATTTCCTTGTGAAAGTAGTCTAATGCCGTCTGGTCCTCAAGGCAGACCTCCTGATCTCAATATACTCTCCGGGACAGAGTTTCTTGTGATACTTTTCATCCGGTTTCGATCATGACCCGGGCGTTCAACCCGGCAAAGAGGTTCACATGGCGGTTTACTTGCCTCATCCATATCGCCTTGCCCGGCTTGCCCTGGCTTGGCTGATTCTGCTGGTTCCGCTCGGCGGGCTGGCCGAACCGGCCAACCTCAAGGAGCAGATCCAATTCCTGGCGAAGACCCAGGGTATCAACATCAAAGGGCTGGACCGGGTACAGGAGGAGGCGGTACGCCCCATCACCGGAGAGCCCGACAAGCAGATCGGCAAGCTGCTCCAGGATTACGACCACATCCTGCAGCGTGGCCCCGATCAGAAGATCCAACGACTGATCATTCTCGGGCGGAAGCAGGTCTATGTGCCACCACCGCCACCACCCTCGCCGCCGAAACAGACGGCGAAAAAGCCGGTCGAGATCCCCACCCAGCGGGAGGGGACGCAACACAGCGTGGAAGCCCAGGTGCAGGGGGCCGAAGGCCAGACCGAGGCGGTGCAGTTGCTGATCGATACCGGGGCCAGCACCGTGGTGCTGCCAAACTCCATGGCCCCTCGGTTGGGGCTGAATCTCTCGACCATGGAGATGCGGGAGGTACAGACCGCCAAAGGCAAGGCCCCGGCCCACTTGGGCCGCATCGCCGGGCTCAAGCTGGGCGAGGCCAGGTTCTCCGATGTCAAAACCGCCTTCATCGAAGATGCCAACCTCGGGGGTGTCCGCCTGCTCGGCATGAGCGTGCTGGGCGGGATGCGGATCACCCTGGACGATCAGGCCAACCGGCTCATCCTCGAATCGCCGAATTAGCCGGAAGTGCCGGGAAGGCGATTCCCCTTTTCCGGATACCAGACCCGCCTCCTGAGAAGCTGTTTGGAAAGTCTCGTTACAACTTTCGCGCCTCGGGGCCGAGGTCTGTTTCTGCGATTATTGTTCTCTTCAAGAGAACAATAA
Organism: Pseudomonadota bacterium; assembly: GCA_052035915.1. Taxonomy (GTDB): domain Bacteria; phylum Pseudomonadota; class Gammaproteobacteria; order Chromatiales; family Chromatiaceae; genus JBPOHE01. The sequence goes on along the minus strand of JBPOHE010000026.1, from coordinate 12,953 downwards.
AGGCTTTATTTCTTCATCTATTGCTTGCAAGAGAACGAAAATCAGGCCTTTCCGCTCGATGCCCGGGAGGCGAGACTTTCCAAACAGTTTCTGGCCCCGATACAAATTGCAGGAGCGGTCTCGACAACCTATCCTTTAGCACCCGGCGGAGGGCTGTAAGGCGATTGCCGGAAAAAGATATATCCAGAATGCGCCGGATGTTCGTTCGCCTTCCAGGCGCGCCAGCCGGCGCAGAGCGGGCTCTGTAACGGCTGACACAACGCCGAAGGCGGACGAACAGACCAGCAGGCTGGTATATCTTTTGACAGAAATCGCCTACTGCCTTTCCCTTTCGCCTCATCTGTTCAGGAATCTCCCCATGGCTGACTTTCCAACCACCCCAGAAGCGGCACCCAGCTGCCGCGCCAGACTGCAACACAGCCGTCGTATCACCCCGCAAAACACCGATGAAGTGCGTCATCTGGTGCTGAGCATTCAGGATCCGGCCTTTCGTTACCTCGAAGGTCAGACCATCGGCGTGCTCGTTCCGGGTCCCCATGCCTTCGGCAACACCTATCACCATCGTCGCTATTCGATCGCCAATGCCCGCCCCGGTGCTTCGGAGAACGAGGCGACCGAGATCGAACTCCTGGTGCGACGCTGTTTCTATGTCGATGAGGTAAGCGGGGAACGCTATCCCGGCATTGCCTCCAACTATCTCTGTGATGCCGCACCCGGCACCAGCCTTCTCATCACCGGCCCTTACCGGAGCCCCTTCCGCATCCCGGCGGACAACACCAGCAATCTGTTGATGATAGGTACGGGCACGGGTATTGCCCCCTTCCGCGGCTTCATCCAGCGTATCTACAACCAGGTCGGGAATTGGCAGGGCCAGGTGCGGCTCTTCTACGGGGCGCGCACCGGGCTGGATCTCTATTACATGAACGAGTACGACAACGACCTCGCCAATTATTATGACGAAGCCACCTTCAAGGCCTTCCAGGCGATCTATCCCCGCCCGCTCAAGCAGGCCGACCAGGCGCTGGAGCGATCCCTGAGCGAGCATGCCGCCGAGGCCTGGGCCCTGCTCGGCGAGCCGAATACCTATGTCTACCTCGCCGGCATCGGCAAGGTGGCCGAGGCCTTGGACAAGATCATGTCCGAGCAGGCCGGGTCGGCCGAGTCCTGGGGGGATCTCAAGGAGCGGCTGACGGAAGCCGGCCGTTGGGCCGAGCTGTTGTACGCCTGAAACTCTCCTCAGGGGAACCCGAAGGCCCACCGCTCGGGTTCCCGCCTCAGCCTCTGAGTCGGAATCGGGGTTCCGGCCTCGAAGGTGAGCAGACGAAATCTTGGACAAGACCCCTGGTACTTGCCCACCGAGGGTGGCGGAGATCCACTCGCCATCCCCAGGGATAACGAGGTCATCCGCCTCCATGCTGGCCACCCCGAGCCGATTTTCAAGACCCTAGATCGCCGATGAGAAACCCTTTTACACCGCCATTCGAGCAACTTCCCACCACTCTGCCCATCTTTCCCCTGGCCGGGGCCGTGGTGCTCCCCGAGGTACAACTGCCCCTGAACATCTATGAGCCTCGTTACCTCAACATGGTATTCGACTGTCTCGGCTCCCACCGCATGATCGGCATGGTCCAACCGGACCCGAGCCGTGCGGACGAAGGCGATCCGGGGTTGTTCGAGATCGGCACCGCTGGACGCATCACCTCCTTCAGCGAGACCGAGGACGGACGGTTGCTCATCGTTCTGGAAGGCATCTGCCGTTTCCGTCTGGGAGCTGAACTCCCCAGCCTCAGGGGATATCGGCGTTTCGAGATGGATTGGAGCGATTTCTCCAGCGATTACGAGGAGGTGCCCGAGGTCCCTATCGATCGCATCGAGCTGCTCGAACTCACCCAGCGCTATTTCCGCGCCAAGGCCATCGAGGCCAAGACCAAGATCCTGGATCACATGGGATTGTCGGCCCTGATCAATTTCCTCGCCTGCCACATGCCCTGGGAGGTGCGGGAAAAACAGGCGATGCTCGAATGCCCTCGGCTGCCACAACGGGGCGAGATGCTGCTGGCCTTTCTCGAGCTGGCCATCCACGAAGGACAGAGTCATTCCAGCCGCAATCATTGAGATGCCATCCCGGAGATTCGCGGCCTGCCTTGATAAAGGTCATGCCCAAGCCCGGTCTATAACCCTAATCTTTGGCCACCAATTACCCTTTGGAGGCCACCTCGATGAAACGCTCCCTGATCGCCTGCGGTTTCGCTCTCTCTCTGTGCGTCGCGCCCCTGGTTCAGGCCGGGCCGGCGGATGAGGTCAAAACCGGTCTGGGCACGGCCCGGGAAAACCTGGTCGCCATGCTCGATGCGCCGGACGCCGCTTCACAAGACAAGTTCTATGTCGCCGTGACTCAGGCCAGCGCCGAGGTGGATAAGGCCCTCGCCGCCCTCAAGTCTGGGGCGGCGGCCGATCAACAGGCCAAGGTCCAGGACCTCCAGACCACCTGGGAAGCCTTTAAGGCTACCCGTGAGAAAGAAATCGTCCCGGCCATCCGGAGCGGCAAGAAGGATGAAGCCAAGGCCATCGCCAAGGGAATCCAGGCCGAGCGCATGGGCAAGATGAAAAACCTGCTGGCCGAACTCGGCGCCAAATAGCTCGAACCCTGCCGCCGTCTCTGCGACGCCGATTGCTTCCCCGCTCGGCGTCCCTTTCTCCCTCCAGCGAGGATTTTGCCTGGCGTCCGACCTGAGATCCAACCCTGGCTTGGTTTTGGAGAAGGTAGCGCCTTTGCCTGTCATTTATGGCAAAGGTGTTACAATTCGGCTTGTACTGGTCACCTCCACCGGGCGGTTTCCAGTCCATTCGGAAAAAAATTTAACCGCTAGAACGAGTTCGCGGGGGAGAATAAACGATGATACAAGATGAAGAAGCTCAAGCCCTGACCACAGAACAGGCACCGGAAGTCAAACAAGCCCCTGAGGGCAAAGAGACGAAAGCCAGCAAACAGGCCAAATCCCAAGCCGATCGCCAAACCCAGGACGATGTCTTGCTCGATCGGGAGGCCCTGGAAGTGGATACGGACGAAAAGAAGGCCAAGACCCGTCGTACCAAGGCCAAGAAAGACAATGGCCAAACCGCTCCCAGCCAGGAAAGCGCCACGGTCAAACCCACCGGCCCGGATGCCGAATCCCTGGCGATGCAGGAGATCAAAACCGCCAAGAAGAGCGATTTCGACATCGATGACCTCAAGACCCCCCTGGGCAAAATGACCACCCTCCAATACCTGCATCTGATCATGCCCTTGCATGTGGAACTGCTGAAGATGCAGAACTGGATCAGGGAGAGCGGGCAAAAGCTCCTGGTGATCAACGAAGGCCGCGATGCCGCCGGCAAGGGCGGTACCATCAAGCGCTTCGTCGAGCACATGAATCCCCGTGGCTGCCGCATCGTCGCCCTCGACAAACCCTCGGATCGCGAGCGCACCCAGTGGTTCTTCCAGCGCTATATCGCCCACCTGCCGTCCGGCGGCGAGGTGGTGTTCTTCGACCGCAGTTGGTACAACCGCGCCATGGTGGAGCGCGTCATGAGCTTCTGCAGCGGCCCTGAGGTGAAGGAGTTCCTCCGCTCGGTCCCGGAACTCGAACGCATGCTGATCCGTTCCGGCGTCAAGCTGTACAAGTTCTATTACTCCGTTTCCAAGAACCAGCAGGCCAAGCGCTTCTCCGAGCGCATCAAGGACCCGCTGAAGCAGTGGAAGCTCAGCCCGGTGGACCAGGAATCCCAGGACAAATGGGACGACTACACCCGGGCCAAGGAGGACATGTTCTTCTTCACCTCCACCGCCGATTCGCCCTGGATCATCATCAAATCCGACGACAAGAAGCGCGCCCGTATCAACGCCATCCGCTATCTGTTGAAGGATCTCGATTACCCCGGCAAGCGCTCCGAACTGCTCCGGGTGGATCGCCGGGTAGTAAGATCGGTCGCTGAAGAGATGGGCGTTGAAGACTAGCCCAATCCTCGAACGAGCCCGCATTTCTCACTGGATGCCGTAGCGAGGGCGTCGAGAGGCCGTTGTGGTGGGGCGCACGGAGGCATCGGCGGCGAAGGCGTAGCTGAACTACGTCGAGCCGAAGAGACCGAGTACGTCCCGCCACAGCGAGCCTATCGGCGTCCGGAGTAGGTGGCTGGTGAGGAATGTGGGCTAGGTGAGACTCTCCGCGACGACAGCCGCGGGGATGTCTCCGGTCCCGCCCAAGAACAGGGCACAACCGACCGCCAGTGGACAGCCGACGCAGGCTGGCTGGCGCCGACAATGCCGCTTGGCGTGCTGGACGATGAGGGCATGAAATTCGTTCAGCCTCTGTGTCTCCCCGGGAAAGACCGCCTCCACCCCCGCTCTCAGGGCCTCATAAGCCTCATCGCCGCGGATCATCCCTAATCGGCTCAGAAGTCTTCTGGTATAGGCGTCGATGACGAAGACCGGACGCTCCAGGGCATAGAGCAGGATGTCGTCCGCCGTTTCCGGCCCGATCCCCTTCACCCGCAGCAGATCCGCCCGCAGGCTTGCGGTGGAACGCTCGGCGAGAGCCTCGATCCCACCCGACCCGAGGAGAAATTCGCAGAGGGCGCCTAGTCGTTGGGCCTTGAGGTTGAAGTAGCCCGAAGGCCGCAATAACTCGGCCAATTCAGCTTCCCTTGTCTCGTGGATCGCCTCGGGAGACAGCCGACTCGCCCGCCGCAGATTGGCAATGGCCAGCTCGACATTGGTCCAGGCGGTATTCTGGGTGAGCACCGCCCCCACCATGATCTCGAATACCCCGTCCCCCGGCCACCATCCCTGGGGACCATAGGCCCCGAAGAGTCGGGCGAAGACCTCCGCCAGGGGCGACGGACGCCATCCGCTCAGACTATCCCGGTTCATGTCTGTCGACGTTCCGGGCACGGGCGTTTGGGGCCGCTTTTCTGTTCTCTATTGGAGAACAATGCGCCATATAAATTGGCATTGTTCTCGATACAAGAACGGAAAGCGAGCATTTTCGGTCGATGCCCGGAGCTATTCAGGGCGAATCCCGCCCTCAGCGATCTTCCAGCGGAAACCGACGCCTGGACGGAGGCACTCCGTCACGACGGTCACCCCGCCTCGGCTCGGCTTCCCACGTCTCCCGTCCCATACCGGCCAGGGCCAGAAGCTCGGTCAACTCCTCCTGTTCCAGTTCCCGCCAGCGACCGAGTCGCAGCCAATCCCCCAACACCACATTGCCGTAACGGACGCGGATCAAGCGGCTGACCTGGGCCCCCACCGCCTCCCAGAGACGTCGCACCTCCCGTTGCCGACCCTCACGGATGAGCACGTGGTACCATTTGTTGAGCCCCATCCCACCGACCTCGTCGATGGCGTCGAAGCGCGCCGGTCCATCCTCCAGGGAAACGCCATCCAGCAGGCGTTGCCGCATCTCCTGGGTCACCTCGCCGAATACCCGCACGGCATATTCCCGCTCGATCTCCTGGCTCGGGTGCATGAGCCGATTGGCCAGATCGCCATCGGTGGTGAGCAGCAAGAGTCCTGAACTATTGATGTCGAGACGCCCCACCGCGATCCAGCGACTGCCTCGCAGACTGGGGAGATGATCGAAAACCCGGGGGCGTCCCTCGGGATCGAACCTGGTCACCACCTCGCCCTCGGGTTTGTTGTAGACGATCACCCGTCGATGGGTGCGGGGTCGGGGTTGCAGGCGCAACAACCTGCCGTCGATCTCGATCCGATCGCCGGGCACATAGCGTTCACCGAGCTCCGCCACACGGCCGTTGATCCGTACCCGGCCGGCGGCGATCCATTGTTCGATCTGCCGCCTGGACCCCAGGCCCAGGGTGGCCAGGGCCTTGTGCAGTCGTTCCTCGGGCAGCTCCCGGGGTTGGGAGTAACGCATGGCGCCGCCGCGAAACCTGGGTCTGGTGCCAAAGGATTTCATAGTGTCAGCCTCGTTCAGTCGCCGCCATCCCCGACCGGGGTGGCGGTAGCGCCAAGGGAGAGCCGGAGATCCAATTCCCGCCCAATGACATCCAGTTCCCTGAGTTCCGTCAGGCTGGGAAGTTCGGACAAACTCTTGAGGCAGAAATAATCCAAAAACTCCCGGGTGGTGGCATAGAGCGCCGGTCGCCCAGGTACCTCCCGGTGTCCGACCACCCTGACCCAGTTCCGGTCGAGGAGGGTGCGGATAATGTTGGTGCTCACCGCCACCCCGCGCACATCCTCGATCTCGGCCCGGGTGATGGGTTGGCGATAGGCGATCAGGGCCAGGGTTTCCAGCAGGGCACGGGAATAGCGTCCGGGGCGATCCGGCCACAATCTGGACACCCAGGGGGAATATTGGGCCCGCACCTGGATGCGAAAACCGCTGCCGACCTCCTTCAACTCCATCCCCCGTCCCTCGTAGTCCTGTTCCAACTCGGTCAGGGCCTGGCGGATCTCCTCCTTCTCCGGGCGATCCCCTTCGTCGAAGAGTTCGCCCAGCTCCTCCAGGCTCAGGGGACGTCCGGCGGTGAGAAGCGCCGCCTCGATGATCTGCTTGGTGCGTCGATGACCAAGCCCCAGTTGGATGACCTGTCCCATGGCGCCGACCGACCTCAATCCGCTTGGGCCGTCGCCGCACGCACATAGATGGGCGCGAAGGGCTCGGCCTGCACCAATTCGATGAGGGATTCGCGGATGAGTTCGAGCACGGCGAGAAAGGTCACCACCACCCCGGCCCGACCTTCCCCAAAGCCGAACAGATCGGTGAAACTGGTGAATCGCCCGGGTTCCACCGCCTCCAGCACCCGCGACATGCGCTCGCGCAGGGAGAGGGATTCCTTCTCGATGCGATGATGGCCGAACAGCTCCGCCCGCTTGATCACCTCCCGCAGCACCAGCAATAGCTCCTGCAGGCTCACCTGGGGCAGGGCCTTGGGCTGGGTGCGTTCGGGTGGGTCGAGCAGGACGGAGAAGATCTCTCGCTCCAGGCGGGGTAGGGCGTCGATATCCTCCGCCGCCTGCTTGAAACGCTCGTATTCCTGCAGGCGGCGGATCAACTCGGCCCGGGGGTCGGTCTCTTCTTCGCCGAGGCCGCCGGGTTGGGGCAACAACATGCGGGATTTGATCTCCGCCAGCATGGCCGCCATCAGCAGATATTCCGCCGCCAACTCCAGCCGCAGCCCCTGCATCACCTCGATATAGGCCATGTACTGATCGGTGATCTCCGCGACCGGGATATCCAGGATATCCAGGTTCTGGCGCTTGATCAGATAGAGGAGGAGATCCAGCGGACCTTCGAAGGCATCGAGAATGACCTCCAGGGCATCGGGAGGGATATAGAGGTCCTTCGGCAGGCTGGACAGCGGCTCTCCCTGTACGATGGCGAAGGGCGTTTCCCGGGGCGTCTGGGAATCATCGGTCACCGGGACCGCTCGCGCCATTGCTCACAACCCTCCCGTCACCGATCTCATTAAATCAAATATCCTGTAGGGTGGATAAGCGGAGTGCATCCACCATCCTCAGATGACTCAAAGATACTCCAGGAACATCGCCTCGCGGACCTCGCCCAGGGTTTCCCGAGCAGCCCGACGGGCGGCGGCGCAGCCATGATCGATGATCTCCCGCACCCGTTCCGGGCGCTGCTCCAGGGCGCGGGCGCGCTCCTGCATCGGCTCCAATTCGGCCAGCACCGCATTGATGACGGGCTGCTTGCACTCCAGGCAACCGATCCCGGCGGAACGGCATCCCTGTTGCACCCAGGCCTTGACCTCAGCACCCGAATAGACCTCATGGAAGGCCCACACCGGACACTTGTCCGGCTCGCCCGGATCGCTGCGACGTACCCGGCTGGGATCGGTGGGCATGGTGCGCAAGGCCCGTTCGACCTTGGCCGGATCGTCCCGCAGCGCAATGGTATTGTTGTAGGACTTGGACATCTTCTGCCCATCCAGACCCGGCATCTTCGACGCCTTGGTGAGCAATGGCTGGGGTTCGGGGAGGATCATGCGGCCACCTCCTTCCAGATAGCCGAACAGCCTTTCCCGTTCGCTGTCGTTGATGTTCTGTTGGGTATCGAGCAGCCGGCGCGCCTCGGCGAGGGCCGCGTGATCCCCCTGTTCCTGGAAGCTCCGACGTTGGAGTTCAAAGGCCTTGGCCGCCTTCTTGCCCATCTTTTTCACCGCGGCCTCGCACTTGGCGAGAAAATCCGGCTCCCGGCCGTACAGATGGTTGAAACGTCGGGCGATCTCCCGGGTCAGTTCCACATGGGCGACCTGGTCTTCGCCCACGGGCACCTGCCCGGCCTTGTAGATGAGGATGTCGGCGCTCTGCAACAGGGGATAGCCAAGGAAGCCATAGGTGGCCAGATCCTTCTCCTTGAGCTTTTCTTGCTGATCCTTATAGGTCGGCACCCGTTCCAGCCAGCCCACCGGGGTGATCATGGAGAGTAGCAGATGCAACTCCGCATGCTCGGGCACCCGGGATTGGATGAAGAGGGTGGCCTTCTCGGGATCGATCCCCGCCGCCAGCCAATCCACCACCATGTCCCAGATACTGGCTGGGATCACCGAAGGCGTTTCGTAATGGGTGGTGAGGGCGTGCCAATCCGCCACGAAGTAAAAACACTCGAAGCTTTCCTGCAAGGCTACCCAGTTTTTCAAGACGCCGTGGTAATGCCCCAAATGCAAACGCCCGGTGGGCCGCATACCCGAGAGCACCCGAGAATGTTGTATGGGAACGCGAGTCACATTACCCCCTTGTCAATGAATCAAGCGCCCGACCGTCGGCTGGGATCAGAGCCCGACCAACAAGCGCACCAGGGCCTCTATCCCATCCATCATCGGGTAGAGGATCTTGTCCAACAGACCGCTGATCAGCAGCAGTAATACGATGATCAAACCCAGGGGTTCGATCGAGCCATAAAGGCTCGCGGCCCGGTCCGGTAACAGGGCGAACAGGATCCGCCCGCCGTCCAGCGGCAACACCGGCAACAGATTCAGCGCCATCAGAATGATGTTGATGAGGATACCGGCACTCCCCATGAGGACCATGGGTCTCACCACCCAGATGGCGGACCCCGGTAACATGAGGCCGAGTTTGATGATCAGTGCCCAGAAAATGGCCATCAGCAGATTCGCCGCTGGGCCGGCCGCCGCCACCAGGGCCATGTCTCGTCTGGGATGGCGCAGATTGCGCCAGTTCACCGGCACCGGCTTGGCCCAGCCGAACAGAAAACCGGAACCACCCAATAGCTTGGGCAGGAGAAAGGTGGCCAGGGGCACAATCACCGTGCCTATCGGGTCGATATGCCTGAGCGGATTGAAACTCAGCCGCCCCAGCCGCTGGGCGGTGGGATCCCCCAGGCGTTTCGCCATCCAGCCGTGGGCCGCTTCATGGCCGGTGATGGCGAACAGCACCGGCAATACCAGGAGGCTGATCTGCTGTATCAGGTTGATGCTTTCCAAGGCGTAGTTCCCTCCCGTTGCTGCTCAGTACCCCGGCTCAGAGCTTGTGAAGAAACCGTCGCGAGGGCAAGGCGCACGGAACGCAGAAAGCGAGACAGTACAAAAAAGGTACGGCGAACTGGCGAGCACCGCGCAACGCCGCCTTCGGGACGCGCACTAGGTTTTTTCACAAGCTCTCAGACCTCGAACACCCGGGCGTCACCCTTGCCCTGACGTATCACCAGTGGCGTATCCTCGACCATGTCCACCACCGTGGTGGGTTCGATGCCGCAGGCCCCGCCGTCGATGACCAGATCCACCAGATGGTCCAACTGGGCGCGCATCTCGAAGGGATCGATCAGGGGGAGTTCCTGTCCCGGCAGGATGAGACTGGTGCTGAGCATGGGTTCGCCGAGTTCGGTCAAGAGCGCCTGGGCGATCACATGGTCCGGGACCCGGATGCCGATGGTAAGACGCCTGGGGTTCTGCAACCGCCGTGGCACCAGCTTGGTCGCCTTGTGGATGAAGGTGAAGGGTCCGGGGGTATGGCTTTTCAGCAGACGAAACGCCTGGTTGCCGACCTTGGCATAGTCGCCGAGTTCGGAGAGATCCCGGCACACCAGGGTGAAATTGTGCCGATCATCCAGGCGCCGGATGCGAATGATGCGGTCCATCGCCGTCTTGTCGCCGATCGCGCAGCCGAGCGCGTAACAGGAATCGGTCGGATAGACGATGATCCCCCCCTCGTGCAGGATCTCCACCGCCCGTCGGATGAGTCGGGGCTGGGGATTTTCCGGGTGAATTTGAAAGAATTGTGCCATAGAGAGGACCGCGGTAAGCGGCAGCCTGAAAAGTATTTAGTGTTTTAGTCTGTTGGAGCGCTGGCGCTCAGGGTTTGTGCCACCGGCCAATCGGACCACAGAGGTCGACAACCTGAAGGCAAAGGCGGGAGCCTGCCAAGCTCGATCCGCGAGAAATCCTCTCCATGATAATCGGAACCCAGGGAGGCGCAAAGACCAAGCTTGATGGCCAGTCCGGCCAGGCGATATCCCTCCTCCTGGCTTTGGCTGCCGGACACCACCTCGATACCACGTCCGCCACAGTCGATGAAGTGCCTGAGCAAGAGCCTCAGCTTGGTGTGGGTGAGTTTATAGCGGGCGGGGTGGGCCAGGACCGCCTCGCCACCGGCGGCACGGATCCAAGCCACCGCCTGTTCGAGCTTGGCCCATTCGCCATGGACATGGCCGGGCTTGCCCTTGACCAGATAGTGTTTGAACACGGACGCCACATCGGCGGCCTGTCCGGCAGCCACGAGAAATCGGGCGAAGTGGGTGCGTCCCACCAGTGCCCCGGTCGCCAGCGCCCGGGCACCTTCAAAGGCCCCAGGAATACCACAGGCGGCGAGACGTCGTCCGATCTCCTCGGCCCGCCAGCGCCGAAAGGCGAGGATGGATTCCAGCCCAGCGAGCAATTCCGGGTTCTGGGGGTCGATGTTCAGGCCCACCACATGGATGGTCGCCCCCTGCCAGGTCACTGAGATCTCCACCCCTGGGATCAATATCAATCCATGTTGAACAGCGGCGATCCGGGCGGCGGCGAGGCCGTCGATGGTGTCGTGATCGGTCAGGGCGAGGACCTGAAGGCCCGCGGCCGTGGCCCGGGCCACCAGTGTCTCCGGTGTGCAGAGCCCATCGGAGGCGGTGGAGTGGCTGTGGAGGTCAAATTTGCTCGACATGGCGGCATTCTAACGGAACCCGGCTTCAGCGTCCGATCCGGGACCGCTATCGCCCGGCGCCACGAAGGGAAGTGGCGTCATTCCGGATGCCAGTGCCAGGGTCGCCCCTCCATCAGATTGACCAGATTGTTGGCGACAACGATGGCTATCACCGCCAGTATCAGGCCCCAAAGAACAACGAGCATGAGTATTCCGGCGCCGGAGTGGAGACGCCCTTGGCCGATCCAATAGGTGATCGCCAGGGAAAAACCCAGCAAGGCGACCAACTCCAGGCCCAGGAAGGGATAAAAGAAGAGGCGCACCATCTCCCTCAGCCAGACCGGCCAGCCACCAATGTTGCGCCAGAACAGGGGCTGTTCCTTGAGCCAGGCCAAGCCTCCCAGCCCGAGCAGGAGAAGGATCTGCACCGATCCGCCGAGGCCGAACACCAGGGCCTCGCGGGGTGACAGCATGGGGGAGCTGGAATATCTCGTCCTGGACATGGTTCGATCCTGGTTGGCTCTGGGTAATGAATGGGGAAGCTGGACGGCGGCTGTCCATCCCTTCGGCGCCCGAGCATTGTCTGTCGGTTTGATCTCTCAGGGAATGGGCGCTTCCAGCCCCAGCACCCGGCGGGCGTTCTGGGTGGTGATGGTGGCGATCCGCTCCGGTGGTTCCCCCTTGATCTCCGCCAGGGCGGCGAGACAGTCGGGGAGATACTCCGGGCTGTTGCGTTCGCCCCAGTGGGCGGCGACCGCCATGTCCGGGGCGTCGGTCTCCAGCACCAGGTGTTCGAGGGGGAGATCACGGGCGAGGGCGCGCAACCTGGTGGAACCTGCATAGGTGATCATGCCCCCGAAACCCAGGGCGAATCCCAACTCGATATAGCGCCGGGCCTGCTCCAGGCTACCGTTGAAGGCATGCACGAAGCCGCCGCCGGGGCGCAGGCGTCGCAGGCAGGCGAGGACCTCATCATGGGCCTTGCGCACATGGAGGATCACCGGCAGCCGGGCCTCCCGGGCGATCTGCAACTGGGCGTGAAACAGGTCCAGTTGCCGCTCCCGATCCAGCTCCGGCAGGAAGTAATCCAGGCCGATCTCCCCGATGCCCGCCATTTGGTGCTCGGCCAGCGCCTGTTCAAGCGCCGCCAGATCGGCCTCCGGCTGGTGTTGCTCCAGAGCCATCGGATGCAGACCGAGGGCCGGGTAAAGATCGGCTTCCCGGCGACAGAGATCGAGCAGGAAGGCCCAACCGGAACGCTGGATGGCGGGGACGAGGATATCCCGCACGCCCAGTTGGCGGGCCCGTCCCAGGACGGCTTCCCGATCCGCGTCGAAGGCGGGGACATCGAGATGGCAATGGGTATCGAAAAGGGACATAGGCTGGATTCTAATACCCTTTGGCATCCGCTTATCCATACAGGAGTACGTTGGATTGGCGAAGACAACCCAAGGAAGGTCTCGCGGTTTCAAGTCGCCCGCTATGTTAAGAAGGAATCTCTGGATAGGATTTTGACCCATCCTGGGCCGATCCGGGCATGGGCTGAAAATGGCCAGTTTCCGTTCTTCCAGGGAGAACAATGCGCCAGAATAAAGAGTAATTATTCTCCATAAGAGGATCGTGTCCCCGGACGTGGTGTAAGAAGGGATCTGACGGTCATCGACTCTGGCAAGGAAGGGAAGGTCATCAGTTTGCGACCGCAGGCAAGCTGATGTTGGGATTCTCGCCGAGATCGGTGAGGGTTTCCAGGGTGAGATAGCGACGCTGGAGAGACCACTCGTCGTTCTGCTCCAGGAGC
>JBPOHE010000143.1:0-6551 GCA_052035915.1 Pseudomonadota bacterium | reverse complement strand
GTTGGCCAAATACGGGCGCGGGTCGAGCAATTTGGGCCGCATCAGTTCTCTCCATCCGATCAATCCCATCTCGTTACCCTGGCGATCCGCCTCCTGTCAATCCCCCACATAGCGCGATTGCCCTGCGAAAAGCGGCCCTGTCAGAAAAGGCGCATGTTAGACTTGGCAAGATGGCGCGTTCGGTGCCCATACCCGATGACTGTCCCAGGGGGAGATCAAGATCATGCCTGAGCCAAGTCTGGAACTCTTGATGCAGATGGTACAAAAGATATTGGAGAGCCCGCGGGACATCCGGGAGGATGTGCGGGAGATCAAAACCCGGTTGGGACGATTGGAGACCGAGGTCGCCCAACTCCATGTATTTTTGGCGGAGCAATCGATTCGACTCGACCGCTTCAGCGATCGGCTGGAGCGCGTCGAAAGGCGCTTGGAAATCGGCCAGCCCCTCTGATTTCTCCTGGGGCCATCCCAGAGGGGGCCGGGGGAAATCCGATCCCTAACGCCCACCCCAGGGATCGACCGAATCGTGCCGTCCAGTATCGAGGCCGATGTCGGCCTGGGTCGGGGTGAAGCGACGCCATACCTGGTAATTGGGTTCCGTGAGGTAACTCCGACTGGTGACATAGTTGAGCACGTTGTGCAGTCGGTAAAAGCGCACCACTGAATCGACCCGGATGACCTCTTTTCCCTGTTCATCGAAGAAGAGGATGGAAGGGGTATAGAACAGCCCCAGTTCTTTCGCCCAGTCTTTGGCGGTCGAGCGCCGTCCTGTGGGGGTGATCACCGGGGTGTCCGACCAAATGTCGAGCTGGTAACTGTCGAACCGCTCCAGCAGGCGATGGATGGCGGCGTCTTTCAGCGGTTGGCTGTGGAGCACATCGCAGGCGTGGCAGTTGCCCTGTTCGAAAAAGACCACCATGGGGCGCTCGCCCGGCAGTCGGCTCCGATCCAGGTTGAAGGGCGGACCGAGGAAGAAGTCCTGTTCATGCAGGTCCCCCGGCTCGAAGGTCTGGGTCGGATCGCCCCGCTCCAGATACTCGGTGAAACTTTCCCGGCGGAAATGGCCGTCGGCCACATACTCCAAGGCGGCGCGGAACTGGTAGGGCGGGTAATAGCCGCGTAGACGTAACGCCTCGCGCCCATCGAGGTCGTAGAATACCAGCGAGGGAGTGAAGTTGGTCCGCTCGCGGATGGCGAGTTCGCGCTCGCTGAGATTCTGGCCGCGCAGATCTTTCACCGCTTCGGTACCCCAGATGTCGATGGCGACCACCTCGAAATGCTTCTGCGTGTAGGCACGGATGTCATTAAGGCCGAAATTCACCTCCAACAATCGTTTGCAGTAGGCGCAGTGTTTCTGACCAAAATAGAGGATGAGGCCTTGCTTCCCGGCCTGCCCAGCCTCGGCGAGGTCCTCCCGGAGATCGAGAAAGCTTTTCTTGAACCAGTCGGGGTGGGAGAGGGGTTCTTCCAGTGGGAAATCGTCGAATTCCAGAACCCTGTCTGTGTTACTACGGGCCTGGATCGCGGCTCCGTTTCCCCAAAACAGTCCGCACAGGACCAGCAACACGAGAGCGGAAAGGGTTCTCATGGTTTGACCTCGACGCGGCTAAGCCGGATCGCCCGGGGCGAAACGGTTCCATTCCACCCCCAGATCACCGAAGACCAGAAACTGGGGATTGATGAGGGAGTCTTTAGTGTTGTAGCGGAGCGGTTGCATCTGCAGATCGGTTACCCGTCCACCGGCGGCTTCGACGATGGCCTGCGCGGCGGCGGTGTCCCATTCCGAGGTCGGACCCAGACGCGGATAGATGTCCGCCTCACCTTCCGCCACCAGACAAAACTTGAGCGAGCTGCCGAGGCTGTGCAAGGAATGCTCTCCCAGATTGGCCAGATAGCCTTGCAGCCGCTCACTACCGTGGGATCGACTGCCGCAGACCCGCACCGGCAACCGGTGCGCCCCGGCCACCCGGATGGGGCTGGCGGCGCCACCGGACTCCTGTCTCCAGGCGCCCAAATCCCGTCCGCCGTAATACAGCCGATCCAGGGCCGGGGCATGGATCAGGCCGAACAAGGGTCGGTGTCCTTCGATGAGGGCGATGTTGACCGTGAACTCCCCGTTCCGCTTGATGAAGTCCCGGGTCCCGTCCAGGGGATCGATCAGCCAGTACCTCGACCACCGACGGCGATCGGCGAAGGCGATGGTCGCGGATTCTTCGGAGAGTATGGGGAGACCGGTATCCAAGGCCTGTAGCCCGGCGATGATGTGACGGTGGGAGGCGAGGTCGGCTTCGGTCAGGGGGGAACGATCGTCTTTCCGGGCGATGGTGAAGCCGCGGTGGTAGATCTCCATGATTCTGGCACCGGCGCCACGGGCAATGGCGATCAAGGCCTCGAACAGGCTGGTATCCATGGAAGACTGATTCATAACTCGGGTGGTCATGGCATTGGTAGGTATGAATAGGCCGTCGTTCGGTCTTGGGAAGGATCGGCGCCACCTGCCGGAGGTCGCCGTCCGGTCGGCCCCTGACGTGGTCTGGGGGTCTCCATGGGGAAAATAATAGGCGATTTTTCGCCATTGGCCCGGCGGTCTTCGTGGCCGGAGCCACGAGGGCGCTCAGCGGTAGCCGGGCGGCGGTGATCTGTCTGAAGGCATCGAATCGGGCGAAGCCATTCCAGGTGGAGAATCAGGCGATTTCTGTCAAAAGAAATACCAGTCTGCTGGTCTGTTCGTCCGCCTTCGGCGTTACGCCAGCCGTTACAGAGCTCGCTCTGCGCCGGCTGGCGCGCCTGGAAGGCGAACGAACCGCCGGCGCATTCTGGTATTTCTTTTTCCGGCAATCGCCTCAAAAGAAAGAATGAGGGGCCGGCTTGGTCTGACTGGAGAAAACTCGAGACGCTCCCGGGCCCCAGGCCGGAAGGGGAGCGTCTCCGCCTCCCATCTCAGGGGGCGATCTTCGCCTGGTTACCCCGTGCGCCGCCCAGGAGTCCCGCCAGAAGATCATCCCGTTGGCGGCCGTTGACCTGGAGGTGTCCCTGCTCGATGGTCGCCCGCACCCCATAGCGGTCGGCTTCCTCGGCAATCAGTCCCTGGGCGAGCAGATTGCCGAGCAAATTCTCGGCACCGTTCTGGGGCTGGGCCTGCTCGCTGGCCGCCGCTTCGCCGCTGGTCATGGTCATCATGAGGGCGATCTGATAGGCCAGGGATTTGGGAAGACTGAGTTCCAACGCCGAGCCGAAACGCTTGATCAGGATGGCGGGATTGGTCAGCCCGGCAAGGTCCCCAGGCGTGATACCGACCCGGAAGTGGCCCTGAATCTTGCCTTCCGGCGTACCCAGGTCGATCCTGGTCAAGGCGAACTCTGGACCACGGGGCAACAACTGTAGCATCTGGGCCAGCAGGAGCTGATATCGGCCCATGGCTTGCTCAGGATCGAGTGCCGTGAGACGGGAGAGGTTTTGGACCTCCTTCATCAGCTGGCTGAAGGCCTCGGTATCCAGATTGCGCAATTCCATCGCCAGTTCGCCGCCGCTGAAACTGGTGTCGCCGGCCTTGACATTCCCCCACCGCATCCTGGACTGCATCAACAGGGTTTCTCCCCGTTCCTCCACGCCGCCAGTAACCGATAACCCATCCAGTCCGAAATCCTTCTGGCCAGGGGCGGCGAAGTGGCCTTGAATCCCATTCAACCTGAGTTGGCTTTCCCCCAACCAGAGGCCCTTCGGGTGACGCTGGTAACTCCAGCCGGTGGTGATCTGGTCGAAACGGAGTTGCTCTCCTTTCGGATCGGTGATTTCCACCGAGGGGAGGCGCAGATCGCCCCGGAAGCGATCGAAGGCGGCACTGACATAGATTTCGCCCCGGGCGGACGGAATCTTGACCTTCGCCTGGTCTTGCAGATCGGCCTGGAAGGGGGGGGATTCCAGCTTGATGTCGAGCTGCCCCCGATCATGGACCAGGGTCCGCAGCTTCAGCGGCGGTTGGCCGCCGAGATAGGGCTCAAGCGTTTTCGCCAGCTCCGGGGGCAACTCCAGGCTGGATTCGATCACCGCTTCGGACGGCTCCCACAAGGAACGCTCCTCGCCGAAGATAGGGCCATGGGTGATCCGATGCGCCAGGGCGATCTCCGGCAACTCCGGCGTCGGCTGGTTGCCCGCCAGCGCCCGTTGTTTGAGTTCGGGCGACCAGACCAGACGGGTCTTGACTTCGGAGGTACGCCAACCGCGCCGATAGTCTGTCACCTTCCACTCGTAGAGCCCGGCTTCGGATATCCCCTTGAGCATGGGTTCAAAGCGTTGCTCGATCAACATCCCGGCCACATAGGGCACCGCCCCCGCCGCTCCCCCGAGTAGGATCAGGAGCACGAGGATCAGTATCCCGAGCCACGTCCCTCCTTGGTTATATTGTTTCGTATATCGTCCCCGCATCTGACCCACCTCGTTTGACTTGACTCCGACACCCCGAGCGGATTGGCGCCCGCCCGGCATGAAGTGAAAACACTCGAGTGGCCTTTGTAGCATATCGGCGCCCAATTTTCTGCGCTGGTTTCCCACCGCCGATCAGCCATGGAGGTTCTCGGTGCTCCTGCCCTCAGCCTTCCGGGCCTCGGCTGAAAATGGCCCTTATTCGTTCTCTTTAGGAGAACAATGGCTGATTTTGATCTTGATTGTTCTCTTATGAAGAACATAAATCCAGATCCTAGCGCCTCGGCCCGGGAGCGGTCTATCGATATCCGGGGCGAACCCGGCTGGTATCGAGGCGCCGAGTGCCGCAACAGGGCTTGTCGGGGTGTGGGCCAAAGCGCTGGGATAGGCGGCACCCATCGCCAGTCGACTCCATCTCTTTCTGCGGACAGGCCGGTTCAGGCGCCAGCCCTTCAGCCGCCGATGGCTGTTACTGCCCGTCGGCCCGGAAATGGCCGCCGGTCTTGCGGTGCGGTCGCGCCCGAGGGCATTATGCATCATTCTCTGTCCAACTCCTGTCCGATCCTTCCATGCTGAGGTTTTTCCTGCTGTTTCTGCTCATCCAGGGGGTGCTTTTCACCGCCGAGATGACCCATCAGGTGCAGGCGGCTGTAGTCCTGCCTTTCACCGGGGCCATCGCCGATCTCAGCGCCTGGTTGATCCGCTCCTTCGACACCAGCGTGATCGCCTATGCCAACATCATCCAGGATCTGGACAACGGCTTTGCGGTGTCCATCGAGGCCGGATGCAACGGGGTGGAGGCCGCCATCGTGCTGTTTGCCGCCATGCTGGCCTTTCCCTCGCCCTGGCGATATCGGCTGCTGGGGATGGGGATAGGTTTCCTCACCGTGCAGACGCTCAACATCGGCCGCATCATCACCCTGTTTTACCTGGGGCAATGGAGCCAGACCCTGTTCGAGTGGGCGCATCTCTATATCTGGCAGGCCCTCATCATGCTCGATGTTCTTCTGGTTTTTCTGGTCTGGTTGCGGGTGATGCCGCGGCGGACCGACCCCGGCACACCCCATGCCGCCGACGCCTGATCTCCTCAAGCCCTTCCTGTGGCGGCTGTTGCTCTGGCTTCCGCTGAGCTTCGGCATCTGGTACTACTTTTCGGTCATGATGACCGTGCCCCTGCGCTGGCTGGTGGATGGGCTCATGCTTTCCCTGGGCGGCGGCCTGATCGCCGGGGTCAGCCAACAGGGCTACGAACTCTCGGTGCTTACCAACCTGCATCCGATTGCCGGCATTCCCGGGGCAGGAGGACAGATCGTCTTCAAGCTCAATCCACTGATGTACGGCTACAGCCTCCCGCTCTTTACCGCCCTCTGCCTCGCCACCCCCACCGCGGAGGGTGACAAATGGTGGCGCTGGCTGATCGGTATCGGGGTGTTGCTGCTCGTCCAGGCCCTCGGGGTCGGCCTGCATATCCTCAAGACCACGGTGCTCGGCCTGGGGCCCAGCCTTGGCGGCCAGATCGACCCCAAGGATTGGAACCTCAACGCCATCGCCCTGGGTTACCAATTCGGTTACCTCGTCCTGCCCGCGGTCACGCCACTGATCCTCTGGCTGGGGCTGTTCCGGGGCTTCGTCCTCGGTCTGGCGCCGGGCTTTGGCCGGCGCGGCTGAAGTGACGATCGCGGATAGACACTTCGGGCTGGCGTGGGTCGATCCCCTCTACCCTAGATGGCTCCCGGGCCGGGACTCTTGAGGCCGGTTTTCGTTCTCTTTTGGAGAACAATTCTTCTCCTGTCGAGCTATTGTTCTCCTAAAAAGAACAATAAATGGGTGTTTTCAGCCGAGGCCCGGAACCCGTTCTTTTGGCGGGGCTCAAGGCCGGAACATCCTCCTTGGCTCATCGAAGGCGGCAGCAGTGGGAACCCTCTTCCAAAGAGCGATAGAGGTGACGAGGGGTGGATGGCTCACCACCTATCAGTTTTGGCGAGAAAGGGTTCCTCAGCCTCTTTCCCGTTGGAAAAGGATGGAGAAGGGGGATTTTCTGGCCTGAAGCCCCGCGGCCAGGATGGCTTTGTCAGGGATTTCGCCGCTGTGAACCCCCCTCAATCCCCCCTTATCAGGGGGGAAACAAA
>JBPOHE010000045.1:0-12618 GCA_052035915.1 Pseudomonadota bacterium | reverse complement strand
GGCTGGTTAATGCTGGGATTCGCTGCGCTCGTCCCAGCCTACGCAGGGCGGTGGCTGGTTAATGCTGGGAGTCGCTGCGCTCGTCCCAGCCTACGCAGGGCGGTGGCTGGTTAATGCTGGGATTCGCTGCGCTCGTCCCAGCCTACGCAGGGCGGTGGCTGGTTAATGCTGGGATTCGCTACGCTCGTCCCAGCCTACATTGAGAAGTGAGGGGAGGGTGAATGGCCGTGAATGCTGGTTCTGTTATCGAACCGCCTGGCATCCCCTGGCCAACGGCTGCCCGCCGAGCTGGGCCAGCGGCTGGGGGCAGGATTCATATGGGGTCTTCGTCGAATTCACCTTGGGAGAGGTCATCCAGCGCCTGCGTTGGATCCCGCCCGGGCGCTTCTGGATGGGCTCGCCGGAGGATGAACCCGAGCGATTCGTGAACGAGCGGCAACATCAGGTAACTCTGAGTCTTGGCTTCTGGCTGGCGGATACCGCCTGTACCCAGGCCCTGTGGCAGGCGGTGATGGGGAGCAATCCGAGTTATTTTCAGGAGGACCCGCGCCAGCCGGTGGAGTCGGTGAGCTGGGAGGATGTGCAGCGGTTTATCGACAATTTCAACGCCCAGGTACCCGGTTTGTCGGCGCGGCTGCCCAGCGAGGCCGAGTGGGAATATGCCTGTCGGGCGGGAACGACGACGCCTTTTTCTTTCGGCACCAGCATCACAACCGAACAAGTCAATTACAACGGTGAGTATCCCTATAACTTTGGAAATAAAGGGAAAAACCGTGCCCGTCCGGTTCCTGTCAGCTCCTTGCCACCCAATCCCTGGGGGCTCTATGAGATGCACGGCAATGTCTGGGAATGGTGCCAGGATTGGTATGACGACTATCCCCAGGAGCCGGTCATCGACCCTCAAGGCCCGGCGTCGGGCTTTGATCGGGTGTTGCGCGGCGGCTCCTGGTTCAACACCGGTAGAAGCGAACGTTCCGCCAACCGGTACTGGAATATCCCCAGGGATCGGCGCACCTTCATAGGCTTCCGGCTTGCTTTGGGTCATGGGGTCAAACCGGCGTAGGCTGGGTTGAGGAACGAAACCCAGCTCTTATTGCCGGGATGAACTTGGGGAGGCGGGGGCTGGTTAATGCTGGGATTCGCTACGCTCGTCCCAGCCTACGCAGGGCGAGGGCTGGTGTGTGCTGGGATTCGCTGCGCTCGTCCCAGCCTACGCAGGGCGGGGGCTGGTGTGTGCTGGGATTCGCTGCGCTCGTCCCAGCCTACGCAGGGCGAGGGCTGGTGTGTGCTTCTGCTAGCAACCAGCAAGGGTTCAAACCTACGCGACGGGGTTGCAAACCCCATCGCGCTTAGATGGTTTCGGCGTCTGGCGCCTCAACACCAGTCTTCGACCCGGATGTCGCCGGGCAGCTCCCGGGCATGGGCCTGTGTAGCCGATTTATCGTTCTCCATTCGAGAACAATGCCGATCCAAGAGAGGTACTGTTCTCTCTGGAAGAACGAGAAATGGCCATTTTCAACCGAGGCCCGGAAGGCTGAGCCGCAGGCTGAAGATGGGTTAACACCCATCTACGCCTGCACGGGTAGGTAAATGGGATCAAACAGGATATCTGTGCTCGCTTGCCGGGTCGCGGCAGGGTCTTTTTCATCGGCAATGCGGCGCCTGAACCGGGCTTGAAATATTCATGACAGCAGTCATTTACTCCGCTCCCCTGACTGCTAGGATCAACATAGGTACCAACGTTGATGGGAGGAGCTGAGATGAGCACATGGGTGGTTGCCGCCGACAGTAGTCGTGCACGGATCCTGTCCGCGGAGAAGCGAGCGGGCCAACTGGTTGAACTGGAGGCCATGGTGCATCCGGAAGCCCGGCTGCATGGCCAGGAGCTGCTCAGCGATGCGCCCGGAGCGGCCTTCGACAGCGGGGCCCTGGGTCGCCACGCCATAGGCGGTAGGGTCGATGTCAAGCAACAGGAGGCCATCAGGTTCGCCAAGAGATTGTGCGATCGGATCGCTCTCGCCCATAGTCAGGGGGATTTCGAGCGTCTGTATATCGTCGCCTCTCCGACTTTCCTCGGTCTGTTGCGGGAAGGGATGCATCCGCCGGTACAGAATGCGATCGCCGGGGAGATCGGGAAGAATCTTGCCAATCACAGTCTGGAGGAGATTCGGCGCCATCTGCCGGACTATCTCTAAGCCATCCTCGAACCTCGCCAACCCCCTCCGCGGCCGGGCCGCGGCCCGGGCGCCGGAGAGGCGGGTATCGTTTCCTGACCCTGGACATCGGGGTCAGGGAGAGCACGAATCTCAACGACTCCCCGGGGGGGCCATCCGGTCTTTTCCGGGGAGTGGGTAGTCTGCATGGATCCACAATCACTGAGTCCGGTCGAGCTGTATCACGCCTGTGATGCGGCCGACATCCCTTTCGCCACCACTGAAGAAATCACCGGGCCGACGGCCGTTCTCGGCCAGGATCGTGCCCTGGAGGCGATCGGGCTGGGGATGGGTATGCGCGGCGAAGGCTACAACCTCTATCTTGCCGGCAGCACCGGCCTGGGTAAGCGGGCCACGGTGGAACAGGTCATCGCCCCCCGGGCGGCCCAGGCATCGCCGCCCAGGGATTGGTGTTATGTCAACAATTTCCAGGATCCCCACAATCCCCGCGCCCTGAGTCTCCCTCCCGGGCGGGGACATGAGTTGCGGGCCGGGATGGAACGGCTGGTCAAGGACCTGCTGCATGCCATTCCGGTCGCCTTTCAGAGCGAGGAGTATCGTACCCGCGCCCAGGAGATCACCCACGAGTTCGAGGAGCGGGAGGAGCACGCCTTCGCCGAGCTGGGCGCCCAGGCCCAGGCCAGGGGACTCGCCCTCATGCCGACACCCGGCGGCTATACCCTGGCCCCCATGCGCAAGGGCAAGCCCATGGACAGCGAGGACTTCGACAAGCTCTCGGAGGAGGAAAAGGCCCGTATCCAGCACAGCATCGAGGAACTCAAGGAGGCCCTGCGCCGGACCATCCGCTTCCTGCCCCAATGGAATCGGGAGAGCGCCGAGCGCTTCGAGGTGCTTAACAACGAGTTCGCCGCCATGGCGGTGGAGCCCTGTCTGGATGGCCTGCGGCGGCAGATGAGCGATCTGCCCGAGGTGGTGGCCTATCTGGAGGCGGTGAAACAGGATGTCATTCTCCACCAGGACGACTTCATGCCCGTGGAGACCAAACACGGCAAGGGTCCCGCCAAGGGGGAGGGCAGCCGGGATTTCCATCGCTACGAGGTGAATCTGCTGGTCGATCACCGGGATACCCAGGGGGCGCCGATCATCTATGAGGACAGCCCGACCTTTCAGAACCTGGTCGGGAGGATCGAACATCTGGTCCATCTCGGCACCCTGGTGACCAATTTCACCCTCATCAAGCCAGGTGCTCTGCACCGGGCCAATGGCGGCTATCTGCTGTTGGACGCCCACAAGGTGTTGATCAATTACTTTGCCTGGGAGGCCTTGAAGCGGGCCTTGCGCGCGCGGGAGATCCGGGTGGATTCCCTCGACCAGTTTCTCAGCCTGGCCTCGACGGTCAGTCTGCAACCCCAGAGCATCCCGCTCAATGTCAAGGTGGTGCTCCTGGGCGATCGACTGCTCTATTACCTCCTGTGCGAGTACGATCCGGAGTTCGGGCTGCTGTTCAAGGTGACGGCGGACTTTTCCGAATCCTTCGAGCGCACCCCGGCGACGACGAGCGCCTATGCCCATCTCATCGCCTCCCTCGGTCGCAAGGAAGGACTGCGGCCCATCGATCGCCTGGGGGTGGCCCGGATCATCGAACAGAGTTCCCGCCTGGTCGAGGACGGCCAGCGTTTTTCCCTGCATCTGGGGGCGCTTACCGATCTGATGCGGGAGGCGGATTACTGGGCCGGTGTCCAGGGCGCCGTTCTGGTGGAGGCCGGGCATGTGCAGCGGGCGATCGAGGCCCGTATCCGGCGCTCGGATCAAGTGCGCGAACGTCTCCATGACGAGATCCTGCGTGGCACCATCCTCATCGATACCCAGGGTGAGCGGATCGCCCAGGTCAATGGGCTCTCGGTACTGCAACTGGCGGACTTCGCCTTTGGTCAGCCGTCCCGCATCACCGCCACCGCCCGTCCCGGCGAGGGCGAGGTGGTGGACATCGAACGCGAGGTGGAACTCGGCGGGGCGATCCACTCCAAAGGGGTGCTCATCCTTACCGCCTATCTGGGGGCCGTCTATGCCCAGGAATTTCCCCTCTCCCTCTCCGCCAGCCTGGTGTTCGAGCAGACCTACGGCGGCGTCGATGGCGACAGCGCCTCGGCGGCGGAACTCTGCGCGCTCCTGTCGGCCCTTTCCGGTTTGCCGATCAAACAAGGGCTCGCGGTGACCGGAGCGGTCAATCAACATGGCGTGATCCAGGCGATCGGCGGCGTCAACGAGAAGATCGAGGGCTTTTTCGACATCTGCCAGGCCCGGGGACTGACCGGCGACCAGGGGGCGATCATCCCCCGGGCCAACGTCAAGCATCTGATGCTGCGACGGGATCTGGTCGAGGCCGCCGCGGCCGGACGCTTCCATGTTTATGCCGTCGACCATGTCGATCAAATGATGGAACTCCTGACCGGGGTACCGACGGGAGAAGCGGACGCCGAGGGACTCTACCCCGAGGGGAGTATGCATGCCCTCGTGTACCATCGCCTCCAGGCCTATTCCCGTCTGCATCAACATTACGACAAGGGAGATCGGGGCGGCTGGGGCCAGGATGACGAGGATGAGCCGGACAGTGCCGCCGCCGATGCCTAAGGAACAGATCCTGATCGCCCTCGACGCCCGGGGCGATCACCTGGAAGCCCTGCGCCTGGCGATAGCCTGGGCGACCCAGACCCAGGCCGAGTTGCTCGGGCTCTTCGTCGAGGACGAGGACTTGCTCCAGGTGGCCGAGCTGCCCTACGCCTGGGAGGTGCGGCCGTGGTCGGCCCAGGAGCGCCAGCTTGATGGCCAGGCCATGGCGCGCTCGCTCCGCGCCCTGGCCAGCCGGGTGCGGGGCGATCTGGCCCGGGAGGCCAAACAGGCACAACTCCGCTGGTCCTTCCAGACCCGGCGCGGCCACCCGCTGGAGGTGGTGCTGGCGGCCCGGGGCGAGGCCGCCGCCCTGGTGGTGGGCGGTCGCCGCCGCGGTCGCCCGCTCGGGAAGGCCGGTCAGCCCGAGGCCGTTCCCTCCGGGCTCGGGCTGGTCTTGACCGATTCGCCCGCCGCCCAACGGGCCCTGGAGGTGGCCCTGGCGATCGCCCGGGGCGCGGGTCTGGATCTGGAGTCGCTGACCCTGGGCGAAGGGGTGGGCGGAAACCGGCTCAAGCGCTTGGAACAGGTCGGGATGGCAGGCCTCCGGGATGGTGGACGACTTGGCCGGCTCGCCGATCTGCCGACCCGGGTTTTCCGGCGCCAATGGGCCGCGGTGGTGATGCCCGCGGACCTGGTGTTGGACCAAGATCCGGAGCAACGGCTGAAGCTGTTGACCGGGTTGAGTTGCCCCCTGGTGCTGGTGCGCTAGCCGGCATCGTCATACCTTCGAGCGCCCGGTCGCGGGCGCCGTCCCCGAATCCGCCGTCGGGAGAAAGCGCGCAGATACTGTTCGATTTCTCGCGTTGAGGAAGGGAAAGACCGGCGTTTCATCTACGCCACGGGCTTCAACGCCAAAGGATGGGCACGGCGTCCGGTCTCCCAGGAGGCGGCTCTATCATGAACCACCTCCGGGGAAACACAATACAGGATGGGTGTGAACCCATCGTTATGCTGTTTTGTTCCAATGACGCGGCTTTGCGCCAAACCTGAGCGACGGGGTTACCCCCCCCGTCGCGCTCAAGGGCTTGATTCGTATAACAGTATCCGCTGACCCGGCTCAGCGCTTCTTCGGCGGCAGGTCGGTGATGCTGCCTTCGGCCACCTCGGCGGCGAAACAGATGGTCTCGCTCAGGGTCGGGTGGGGATGGATGGTGAGGCCGATGTCTTCCATGTCCGCCCCCATCTCCAAGGCCAGCACCGCCTCGCCGATGAGTTCGCCGGCGTTGGGACCGACGATACCGGCGCCGAGGATACGCTTGTTCTGGGGATCGAACAGCAGCTTGGTGAGTCCTTCGTCGCGACCGATGCCGAGCGCCCGCCCGCTGGCGGCCCAGGGGAAGACGGCCTTTTCGTAGGGGATGTCCTTGGCCTTGGCCTCGGTTTCGGTGAGCCCCATCCAGGCGATCTCCGGGTCGGTGTAGGCCACCGAGGGGATGGTGAGGGGGTCGAACAGGGCCGGCAGCCCGGCAATGACCTCGGCGGCGACCTTGGCCTCGTGGGTGGCCTTGTGGGCGAGCATGGGATTGCCCACCACGTCGCCGATGGCGAAGATGTGGGGCACATTCGTTCTCATGTGCTGATCGACCGGGATGAAGCCGCGTTCGTCGACCTTGACCCCGGCGCGCTCGGCCTCGATGTGGCGGCCATTGGGCCGACGTCCCACGGAGACCAGGACCCGGTCATAGACCTCGGCTTCCGGCGCCCCGGCGCCTTCGAAAAAGACCTGCAATCCTTCCTTCAGCGCCTTGATCTCCTTCACCTTGGTGGATACCAGGATGCGGCGATAACGTTTCTCCACATGCTTGTGCAGCACCCGCACCAGATCCCGGTCGCAGCCTGGAATCAGCCCGTCCATGAGTTCCACCACGTCCACCTGGCTGCCGAGGGCCTGGTAGACGGTCGCCATTTCGAGACCGATGATGCCGCCGCCGATCACCAGCAGCCGCTCGGGGATGTCCTCCAGGGCAAGGGCGCCGGTGGAGTCCATCAGCCTGGGATCGGTGTTGGGAAAGCCTGGAATCTGCACCGGCGAGGAACCGCAGGCGATGATGGCCCGGTCGAAGTTGATGCCGACCTCTCCTTCGGCGGTACGGACCCGCAGCCGATTGGGGCTCTCGAAGCGGCCGGTCCCTTGCACCACCTGGACCTTGCGCGCCTTGGCCAGCCCGCTCAGGCCGTTGGTAAGTTTTTGCACTACCTTGTCCTTGCCGGCCCGTAACTGGGTGAGATCGATCTCGGGGGCGGCGAAACTCACCCCCATGTGGGCGATGGCCTTGGCCTCGTTGATGATCTGCGCGGTGTGCAGCAGGGCCTTGGACGGGATACAGCCGACATTGAGACAGACCCCGCCCAGGCTGGGATAGCGTTCGACCAGGACGGTCTTCTTGCCGAGGTCGGCGGCGCGGAAGGCGGCGGTGTACCCGCCCGGACCGGCGCCGAGAACCACTACCTCCGCCGTGATCTCGGCGGTCTCCTTTCTCTCCTCAGTTGGACTCATCGAATTTGGCTCCAGTTGGTGTGTTTTCGTATTGGTATGTTGTGGTGTGGGCTTATGGCCACCCCAAGGCCGTCATCTTCACCCGGTGGATGGGCGACTCTTATCCATTGTAGGGTATCGGGTTGAGGGATTGGTCGGAATTCGCCCTGACTCCGACCGCGCAGCCGCGCCTGATCCCAATATGTGGGCAGGGTTGCGGCGAATCCCAGGCCGAATTCCCCGCCCGTCGGCTACGGCCGCGTCCCGCGGCTAGTGGGGTCGCCAACAATGGGCTATAAAGATGAGCCAAAGAGCCACCCCGCCCCGAGTCCCCAGAGTGCGATCGAGCCCCGGCCCCAGCTATCGAACCCGGCCCGGATGCCCCGGACCGATCTTCTCTGTCCGGAGTTTTCCCTCCAGGGCGGGAACCCCGCTTGGGCGACCATGAAGCGGTCCTGGCCTCCCCTCATAACCACACTGATCTCCCAGTTGGCCCCAGAGGCCCGGGAACAGGGGCTCTCCGCCTTCAACACCCTGTTGTTGTGCGCGGTGCTGGTGGCGGTCTCGATCCAGGTGCTGGAGACCGAGCCCCTGCTCTACGCTCCCCATGAAACCTGGTTCCATGTCGCCGATACCCTGGTGGGGATCGTCTTTGTCCTGGATGTGCTGCTCAGGTTCCTGGTCTGTGACCGGGATTCCCGCTATCGCGGCTTCCGCGGTCGCCTCCGCTACATCCGTCAGGTACGGGTGCTCATCGACCTGTTTGCCATACTTCCCTTTCTGATCTGTCCCTGGAGTGACTGGATCAAAGCCAACGATCTGGCCTTTCTGCGCCTGGTCATCGCCATGGAGATCCTGCTCAACGCCCGGCTCGGACGTCTCTCCCTGGCCTTGCATGCCCTGCGCACCGCTCTGCGCTCCCGCAAGGAGGAAATGCTGCTCAGCCTGGGTCTGGCCTTCGGGGTCATGGTGCTGACGGCCACCGGACTCTATCTGGTGGAGGGCCAGGCCCAACCTCAGTCCTTCGGCAGCATCCCCCGCGCCCTCTGGTGGAGTCTCGAAACCCTCACCACCGTGGGCTACGGGGACGTCCTGCCGATCACGGTCATCGGCAAGGTGCTCGCCGGTATCGCCGCCCTGGTGGGAATCGGCATTATCGCCATCCCCACGGGTATTCTGGCGGCGTCCTTCAGTCAGGCCTTTCAGGCCCAACAGGCCAGCCCCGACCCATCCCCTTCCAGAACAAAGGAGTCGGCCCCATGACCCCAGCCACCCCGAGCCTCTCTCCCCTCCCTTCCCGCCCGATCCTCCTCGACGCCCAGGGCGGCGGTCATCCGCTCGATGGGCCGGACAGCGATGCGGTGCCCTGGGAGGACGCGCTCCTCTGGTGGCCTCTGGACGCCAAGTCCGCCACGGCTATCGAGCCGAGCGAAGGCATGAGGTTTTCCGCCCGCCTGTCGGAGATCCTCGCCGCGGTGCCCAGTCCTTCCCGGCCCCTGGCCTGTGCCGGCGGACTGCTGCTCGGTCTGCGCGGCGTCGAGTGGCACCCCGGCAACGATGAACCCGTCCTCACCAGCCTGAGGCTCTGGGTGGCTCCCAAGCGTATCCTCACCCTGGCGACTTCGCCCCTCTCCATCCTGGACGAACTGCGGGCGGATCTCGCCGCCGGGGTGGGCCCCATCGGGGTGAGCGATTTCATCGGCCGACTGGCCCTGGGACTGATCCGTGATCTGGGTCCCTTGCTCGATCGCGACAACGACAACCTGGATCTCCTGGAGACCCGCCTCCTGACCGGGCAGATAAACCAGGCGGGTAGCGATCTGGGCAAGCTCCGACTGCGGGCCCTGCGCCTGCACCGTTACCTCTCCCCCCAACGCACCCTGCTGCACGAATTGTTGCAGGCGCGCGGACGACACCAGTTGGACAACGATCACGAGACCAACAGCCTGGTGGATGCATCGACCCGGGTGGAAGATCGCCTGGAACGCCTGGAGGGTCTGGGCGATCACTCCGTGGGCATCCAGCAAAGCCTCAACGATCTCCAATCCCAACGCATGAATACCGCCTTGTACCTGTTGTCGCTCTACACCGCCCTCTTCCTGCCCATGGGCGTGCTTACCGGCCTGCTCGGCATCAATGTCGGCGGCATCCCCGGCGCCAACACCCCCTGGGCCTTCTGGCTGGTGTGCTTTCTGCTGGTCCTGCTCGGACTCCTGGGACTCTATGTCTTCTACCGCAAAGGACTGTTCCAGCCGGTCAAGAGCGGCGACGCCCCAGCGTCGCCCAGTGGCTCGGACGGAAACTGAGCTGGGCAAGGCGATTTCCGTCAAAAGAAATCGCTTAGATTAGGAACACGGATCGACCCTCTACAGGGGAGATGTCACTATGATCGTCGTGCGTCTGCGCGAGAACCAACGCGGGATACGTTTCCGTCTGGGACGGGTCGCCGGGGTGGTGGGACCTGGCTGGGTCTGGTCGCTCCCCTGGCTGGATCGGCTCCAGGTGGTCGATCTGGACCAGGCGATTCTCGGCTGGCGCGGCTACAGCCGGGAGGAACTGGAGCGGCGCCTGCTGGCGCTGGTACCCGATCCCGCCATCGCCGGAAACAGGCGTCCGGATGCACTCCCCGACACCCTCCCGGTTCCGAAGCCGGCAGCCGGGTCACCGACCGGGATAGGCTGGTGGCTCTTTCATGGGCTGTTGCTGGCCCTGGGGTGTTTGCTCCTCTTCGCCGGTGGGCTGGCCATCTGGGATGCAGTACCCCATCGGCTGCAGGGCAGCAAAAGCGACTACGAGACCGGCCTGGATATCGCCGGGGGACTGACGCTCATCCTGGTCGGGATGGCGGTGGCGGTGCGGGGCTTTCTGCTTCCCATGTGGCGGCAACGCCGGCTCACCCGTCTGCAACGCCAATATCCCGCTGCCCCCTGGCTCTGGTGGAACACCCAGTGGCGCCAGGGCCGTATCGAACATCGACCCGGTTGGGGGCGACCCATCCTGTTCCTGGTGATCGGATTGGTTTGGGCCACGCTGCTCTACATCGGTTACGATCTGAGTAAGGACGATATCCTGGCCGGCACCGAAGGACTGGCCCCCCAGCTTCTGCTCATCGTTTTCTGGCTGATCCCGACCTCCATCCCCTTTTTCTATGTCGTCGGCGCCCTGCTCGACCGGCGCTACGGGACCACCAGTCTCCACCTGGACAGCCTCCCGGCCCCCATCGGTGGGCAGCTCAGGGGAACGATCAGGACCTCCTTTCCCAGGGTACCCAGCCAGGGCTTCCAACTCGAGTTGTATTGCCTGAAGCGGATCGAGCGGACGGACCTGGATCTCGAGGATGCCAGTTGGCAGCAAAGCCGCCATCTCCCCGCCTCCTACGCCTCCCAAGGGGCCTCGGGGGTACAGATCCCCGTCGTTTTCGACATCCCGCCCGGGGCGGCGGAAACCGAATCCCCCATCAGCCAGAATCGAACCGCCTGGTATTTGCGCGTCGCCACGGACCGGCGCGACGCCCGGTATGAGTGCCTGTTCGAGGTCCCGGTATTTCGGCTCCGTCCCGGAGGCAAGACAGGGTAGCCGGAAGTTTCTGTTCGCTCGCCCTCGCCGGGGCAGCGGAACGACATCGAACCCGGTCAAGCGACCAAGTGCAGGGTATATAATTGAGAACTATTCTTCTTTGGTTCCGCCCAGCCCCATCCCGGAGGCCTCCATGACTCAGCTCGTCCATGCCGACTGGCAGCATCACCACGATTTTCATATCACAACCACGGAGAGCGAGCGCCGCACCCGCTGGGTGGTCTATCTCACCGGGATCATGATGGTAGGGGAGATCCTCGCCGGATACTGGTTCGGTTCCATGGCCCTGCTGGCGGATGGCTGGCACATGGGCACCCATGTGACCGCCCTCGCCATTGCGGTGTTTGCCTATCGTTATGCCCGGCAACAGGCCGGCAACCCCCAATACAGCTTCGGCACCGGCAAGGTCGGCTCCCTCGGCGGTTTTGCCAGTGCCTTGCTGTTGGTCGTCGTCGCCCTGTTCATGGGGGTGGAATCGGTGCAGAGATTCATTGCCCCGGAACAGATCCAATTCAATGAGGCCATCCTCGTCGCCTCTATCGGCCTGGCGGTGAACCTGGCCAGCGCCTGGTTGTTGGGGGGAAGCCATGATCATGACCATGGGCACCTGTTCGATCATCATGATCATGACCACCATCACCACGATCACGATCACGATCACGATCACGATCACGATCACGATCACGATCACGATCATGACCATGACCATGACCATGACCATGACCATGACCATGACCATGACCATGACCATGACCATGACCATGACCATGACCATCACCCGGCCGCTCATGGTGACGCCGCGCATGACCAAAATCTGCGGGCCGCCTATCTCCATGTGGTGGCCGATGCCGCCACCTCGGTGCTGGCCATCGTCGCCCTGGTCGCCGGCAAGTTCTGGGGCTGGGTGTGGCTGGATGCCTGCATGGGTATTGTGGGTGCCGGGCTGATCGCCCACTGGAGTCTGGGGCTGTTGCGGGATACCAGCGCCGTGCTGCTCGACCGCAGCCCGGACGAGCAGACCGTCGGCCGCATCCGCCAGGCGATCGAGGCCCAATCCGGTGACGAGGTCGCCGATCTGCATGTCTGGCGACTGGGCCCAAAGGACTTCGGCGCCATCATCTCGGTCGTCACCCACGAGCCCAAGGAGGTCGAGTACTACAAGCACCGACTCCAGGGCATACCCGGCCTGGGGCATGTGACGGTAGAGGTGAATCGGTGCCGCCAACTGAATTGCGTCGAGGTCCGCATCGGTCTCTGAGGCAATCCCCCGGATCAAGTCCGAGGAGGGACTACACCTAGCTTCACTCCCAGGCACTGGCTCTGTGGCCCGGTTTTCCGTTCTCCATTCAAGAATAATTCTGTTTTTTTTAGAAGACATTGTTCTCGTTAAAAGAACAAAAAACGGCCATTTCCGGTCGATGCCCTTGCCACCTATCGGTTTGTTTCCCCCCTTGATAAGGGGGGATTGAGGGGGGGCATAGCGGCGGAATCTCTGACGAAGCCATCCTGGCCGCGGGGCTTCAGGCCAGGCCAACATCGACATCCGCCCTTTCCGACCAGGCCATATTCGCCTGATACCATTTCTCGATAGGCATTATCGATATTCGCAGGCTGGTGTTGAGGCGCGAAGCGCTGAAACCCAGCTTCTCAGTAGCTGGGATTCGCTTCGCTCATCGCCAGCCTACCCCATGGCTTTCAGGCGGATAAACTAATAGGAAATGG
>JBPOHE010000176.1:0-13171 GCA_052035915.1 Pseudomonadota bacterium | reverse complement strand
AAGGGCGGAACGCAGGCAAGGCGAGGGAATTTCACGAAATCATCGTGATAATCCTCTATAAAACAATAAGTTATAATACCATATCCAACCCTAAATCGTATAGCTTTGAATCTGACAAAGTAGAATTGACCGGGCGACACTTTATCGGCTCGAACCCCCAAGGTTTTTACCCCGGATTGATAGGGATTCAGGCCTGGGCCAGGCCTGGAAATACCGGCGTCAGCATGTACAATGGCGGCCCGTATCCATCCACCATCCAGCTCAAAGCCCCACGCCCATTCCCCAGGAGCCGCGCGAGCCTTGGCTGATTTGAACATTCCGTTATCTCTCCAGATAGGCTAGCCATGCGTAAGGACTATATCTTCACTTCCGAATCGGTATCCGAAGGGCACCCGGACAAGATCGCCGATCAGGTATCGGATGCGGTGCTCGACAAGATCATCGAACTCGACCCCTCCCCTCCCAAGGCCAGGGTGGCTTGCGAGACCATGGTCAAGACCGGCGCGGTCATCGTCGGTGGCGAAATCACCACCGAGGCCTGGGTCGACCTCGATCAGTTGGTACGCAAGGTCATCTGCGATATCGGCTATACCAGTTCGGACGTGGGGTTCGACGGCTCCACCTGCGCCGTGATCTCGCTGATCGGTAAACAGTCGGCGAACATCGCCCAGGGCGTCGACCGGGAACAGCCGGAGGAGCAAGGCGCCGGCGATCAGGGATTGATGTTCGGTTATGCCACCAACGAGACCGATGTTTTCATGCCAGCCCCCATCACCTACGCCCATCGCCTGGTCCAGCGTCAGGCCGAGATGCGCAAGATGCATGTCCTGCCCTGGCTACGTCCCGATGCCAAGAGCCAGGTGACCCTGAGATACGAGGACAACAAGGTTACCGGTGTGGAGGCGGTGGTGCTTTCCACCCAGCATGATCCGGATATCGACTACAAACACCTGCGGGAGGCGGTGATGGAGAACATCATCGTCCCGGTAATCCCGGAGAACTGGTTGCATAAGGACACCAAGATCCACATCAACCCCACCGGCAGCTTCGTCATCGGCGGCCCCATGGGAGATTGCGGGCTGACCGGGCGCAAGATCATCGTCGACACCTATGGCGGCATGGCCCGCCACGGCGGCGGCGCCTTCTCGGGGAAAGACCCTTCCAAGGTAGATCGCTCGGCGGCCTACGCCGGTCGCTATGTAGCCAAGAACATCGTCGCCGCGGGTCTGGCCGATCGCTGCGAGATCCAGGTTTCCTACGCCATCGGGGTGGCGGAGCCGACTTCGGTGAATATCGAGACCTTCGGCACCAACAGGATCCCGGAGGTGGCCATCGCCGCCCTGGTCAGAAAGCATTTCGATCTGCGTCCCTACGGGATCATCCGCATGCTCGATTTGGTCCGGCCCATCTATCTCAAGACCGCCGCCTATGGTCATTTCGGTCGCAACGAGCCCGAGTTTACCTGGGAACGCACCGATAAGGCCGAGGCGCTTCGGGCCGAGGCCGGCTTGAATTAGGCCGAACAGTACCCTTTTATCCAACAGTCAGACCGCCCCGAGGGGCGCTGCAACAGGCCCGGCCCATGAGCCGGGCCCTGCCAGGCTCGGGAAGCGGACCAGCGGACAACGGCGCTCGCCATGATGGAGAAAACTTCCGATGAATGCCGTGGTTCAACCAAGCTTTTCCGACTTTCGTGTCGCCGATCTCGGCCTCGCCGACTGGGGACGCAAAGAAATCCGTATCGCCGAGACCGAGATGCCCGGGCTCATGGCGATACGAAACAAGTATGCCGCCTCGAAACCATTGCGCGGCGCCCGCATCGCCGGCAGCTTGCACATGACCATCCAGACCGCGGTGCTGATCGAGACCCTGGCGGCGCTCGGCGCGCAAGTGCGCTGGGCTTCTTGCAATATCTTCTCGACTCAGGATCACGCCGCTGCCGCCATCGCCGCCTCGGGTATCGCCGTCTATGCCTACAAGGGCGAGAGCTTGGAGGATTATTGGGATTTCACCCATAAGATCATGGAATGGGACGACGGTGGGACGCCGAACATGATCCTCGACGATGGCGGCGACGCCACCCTGCTGGTCATACTGGGCACCAAAGCCGAGTCCGATCCCCGCGTATTGGATCATCCCGGCAGCGAGGAAGAGCGCATCCTCTTCGCCTCCATCCGCAAGCGCCTCGCCACCCGCCCTGGCTGGTACGGTAAGATCCAGAACAACATCCGCGGCGTCACCGAGGAAACCACCACCGGCGTGCACCGCCTCTATCAGATGGAAGCCAAGGGTGAATTGCCCTTCCCCGCCATCAACGTCAATGACTCGGTGACCAAATCCAAGTTCGACAATCTCTATGGTTGCCGCGAATCCCTGGTCGACGGCATCAAGCGCGCCACCGATGTCATGATTGCCGGTAAGATCGCCATGGTGCTCGGCTATGGCGATGTCGGCAAAGGTTGCGCCCAATCCCTGCGCGGCCTGGGCGCCACGGTCTGGATTGCCGAGATCGATCCCATCTGCGCTCTGCAGGCGGCGATGGAAGGCTACCGGGTGATGACCATGGACGACGCCTGCTCCCAGGCCGACATCTTCGTCACCGCCACCGGCAACCTCAATGTCATCACCCATGACCACATGCTGCGGATGAAGGATCAGAGCATCGTCTGCAACATCGGCCACTTCGACAACGAGATCGATGTCGCCAGCCTGCGTCAGTACTCCTGGGAAAACATCAAACCCCAGGTGGACCATATCATCTTCCCGGACGGCAAGCGCATCATCCTACTGGCCGAGGGGCGTCTGGTGAATCTCGGCTGTGCCACCGGCCACCCGAGCTTCGTGATGTCCAACAGCTTTTCCAACCAGACCCTGGCCCAGATCGAATTGTTCAATTATCGCGACCGCTATCAGAACAAGGTCTATACCCTGCCGAAACAGCTCGACGAAGAGGTGGCGCGACTCCATTTGGCCAAGATCGGCGCCAAATTGACCCGCCTCACCTCCCAGCAGGCGGACTACATCGGGGTATCCGTGGACGGACCTTACAAGTCCGATCATTACAGGTACTGAGCCGGTGTTGGAAGCAAACCAGCACCATGCCCGGGGGGCCTCGATCAGCGAGGTCCCGCCAGGTATGGCGACACCCGCTGGATTTTGACGACATCGGACAGGCCAGTATGGAATCTCAACGTCAGTTCCAACCCGTGTTCAGCCTGGAACTCTTTCCACCGAAGAATGAAGTGGGGATGGAGAAGCTCCGGGCCAGCGTCAGCCAGCTTCAGGGCCTGCATCCGAGATACTTCTCGGTCACCTATGGGGCTGGCGGCTCCACCCGGGATCCGACCTTTGCTACCGTGGACTGGCTGCTGGCCCAAGGCATCGATACCGTTCCGCATCTCTCCTGCATCGGCGCAACCCGGCGGGAAATTCTGGGTATCCTCGGGCGTTACCGGGATCAGGGCATCAAACGACTGGTGGCCCTGCGCGGCGATCTCCCCTCCGGCGCCGGTATCGGCGGTCATGGGGAGCTACGCTACGCCAATGAGTTGGTAACCTTCATCCGCAAGCACTTTGGCGACTGGTTTCACATCGAGGTCGCCGCTTATCCCGAGTTTCATCCCCAGGCCCGCAATGCCGAGGCCGATCTGCTGAATTTCAAGCGCAAGGTGGACGCCGGCGCTTGCGGGGCCATCACCCAATACTTCTATGCCCCCGAGGCCTATTTTAGCTTCGTCGCCAGTTGCGAAGCCCTGGGACTGAAGCTCCCCATCGTGCCCGGGATCATGCCGATCACCAATTTCTCTCAACTTGCCCGTTTTTCCGACACTTGCGGAGCCGAGATCCCCCGCTGGATCCGCAAGCGCCTGGAAGGCTTCGGCGACGATACGACGGCCATACGCCGCTTTGGTATCGAGGTGGTGACCAGTCTCTGTCGCCGACTCTTGGAGGCGGGCGCCCCGGGACTACACTTTTACACCATGAACCAGGCTGAGCCGACATTGCAGATCTGGCGCAACCTGGGCCTTCCAACGACCTGACAACCAGGAGGTCAATGGCAACCCTTATGGATCAGGAAACCCAACTCTTTCTTGGACGAGGCGAAGTCCCGGAATATCTCTCGCTCCATCTGGCGAATCGCCATGGTCTGATTGCTGGCGCCACCGGTACCGGCAAGTCCGTCTCCCTCCAACTCCTCGCGGAGGGATTTTCCCGCGTCGGCGTGCCGGTATTCATGGCGGACGTCAAAGGCGACCTGGCCGGCCTCAGCCAACCGGGCTCCCCCAATCCCAAGATCAATGAGCGTCTGGAATTGTTGGGTCTCGAAGCCCTGTCTTTTCGCGGCAATCCGGTCTGCTTCTGGGATCTTGCCGGGGAGCATGGGCATCCGGTCCGCACCACCATCTCGGACATGGGACCGCTGTTGCTGGGTCGTTTGCTTGAACTCAACGACACCCAGCAGGGGGTGCTCAATCTGACCTTCAAGCTGGCGGACGACGAAGGCTTGCTGTTGCTCGATCTCAAGGACCTACGGGCCATGTTGGCCTATGTCGCCGAGAATGCCAGCGACCTCACCTCCACCTACGGCAATGTGAGCAAGGCCTCGGTAGGAGCCATCCAACGGCAGTTGTTGAGTCTTGAACAACAGGGAGGCGACCACTTTTTCGGCGAGCCAGCCCTGGACTTGGCGGACCTGATACGCACCAACCGCCAAGGGCATGGCTATATCAACATCCTGGCCGCCGATCAGTTGATCCACCGGCCGCGGTTGTACGCCACCTTCCTGCTCTGGCTCCTCTCCGAATTGTTCGAGCAATTACCCGAGGTCGGGGACTTACCGCAGCCGAAGTTGGTATTCTTTTTCGACGAGGCCCATCTCCTCTTCAATGACGCCCCCAAGGCCCTGGTGGACAAGGTGGAACAGGTAGTACGACTGATCCGTTCGAAAGGCGTGGGGGTGTATTTCGTGACTCAGAGCCCCAGCGACGTACCCGATACCGTTCTCGCCCAGCTCGGCAATCGTATCCAACATGCCCTGCGGGCCTTTACCCCAAGAGACCAAAAAGCGGTGCGGGTAGCCGCAGAAACCTTCCGCCCCAACCCCAAGCTGAATACCGCCCAGGCGATTCAGGAATTGGCGGTGGGCGAAGCGCTGGTCTCCACCCTCGAAGGGAGAGGGACGCCGACCCCGGTGCAACGCATCTTCATCTGCCCGCCAGGCTCGCGCATCGGTCCGGTGACAGCGGAAGAACGTCAGGCGGTGATCCGACTAAGTGGTCTGCATGGACACTACGAGCAGTCGATAGATCGCGAATCCGCTTACGAAATCCTGCAAGGAAAGGCCGTAACCCGGGAAACGGAGGCTGCGGCCGCCGGTAACGGCTCCCCCAAAGGTCGGACCCAGGACAAAGTTCCAGCCAAACCACCGACTCCCCAGAGAGACACAGTGGTGACCGCCCTTGCCAAGAGTGTCGCCCGCAGCATCGGCTCCAACCTGGGGCGGCAGATCGTGCGCGGCATCCTCGGCTCCTTGTTCAAGGGCCGTTGATCCCAACAAACCGAAGCCCCAGACTCGAAATACCCGCGGAGAGCTTCCATGGCCAAGAAAGACAAACCTTTTCTCACCGACATCAAGACCTTGCGTGAACGTGCCAGAAACCATATCGAGCAAGGCGCGATCACTGCCGGCTACTCGGCCGATCGGGATACGGTCATCAAGCTGCTCAACGAGGCCCTGGCGACCGAGATCGTCTGCGTGCTGAGATACAAGCGCCATTACTTCATGGCCTCGGGCATCAATGCCCAGAGCGTGGCGGCGGAATTTCTCCAGCATGCCAACGAGGAGCAGATGCACGCCGACCAGATCGCCGCCCGTATCGTGCAGCTTGGCGGTGAGCCGAATTTTTCTCCGGACGGGCTCGCCAGCCGTTCCCATGCCGAATATGTCGAAGGAGACAGCCTGCTCGATATGATCAAGGAGGATCTGATCGCTGAACGCATCGCCATCGACTCCTATCGGGAGATGATCACCTATTGCGGCAGCGACGATCCCACCACCCGCCGCATGCTGGAGACCATTCTGGCCATGGAGGAGGAACATGCGGACGACCTCGCCACGCTATTGCAGGAGCTGTCCGGGAAGAGCTGAGACCAAGTACCGAGGACAGCAGCTTGTAGGTCGGCATTCCCATGCCGACGACTGATTCTGCACACCCAATGGCGGCAAAGGGTTGCCGCCCTGCGGCTAGCGAATGACGCGATTGATGTGGTTCGCTCCGCTCACCACACCCTAAGTGCTAGGCAGATCCCCGGGCATTTCCCCGCTCCTCTCTCAACCCGGATCCAGGTTCCCCCCATGTCCAACCCCATCACCGGCAACCAAGCCTTGTCGCAGCGGGATCTCGGCGTGCTCTGGCACCCTTGCACCCAGATGAAGGACCACGAATGGCTTCCTCTCATCCCTATCGCCCGAGGCCGGGGGGTCTGGTTGGAAGATTTTGAGGGCAAGTGTTACCTCGACGCCATCAGTTCCTGGTGGGTCAATCTCTTCGGTCATGCCAATCCACGCATCAATGCCGCCTTGCGGGAGCAGATGGAGTGCCTGGAACATGTGCTGCTCGCGGGCTTCACCCATGGTCCGGCGGTGGAGCTCGCCGAACGACTGGTGGCGCTCACCCCCCCCGGATTGAACCGGGTCTTTTACGCCGACAACGGCTCCAGCGCGGTCGAAGTGGCGCTCAAGATGAGCTTCCACTACTGGTTCAACCAGGGTCAAAGACAAAAAACCAAATTCATCACCCTGGCCAACAGCTACCATGGAGAGACCCTGGGCGCCCTCGCGGTGGGGGATGTGACCATGTACAAGGATACTTATCAGCCCTTGCTGATGGAGACCATCCGCGCGCCCTCCCCCGACTGTTTTTTTCGGGAACCCGGCGAGTCCTGGTCAGCCTATTCTGAGCGTCGTTTCGTCGATATGGAGCAATTGCTGCAGCAACATGCCAACCAATGCTGCGCGGTGATCGTCGAGCCCCTGGTCCAGGGCGCCGGCTACATGCGTATGTACCATCCCATCTATCTCGAAAAACTGCGCTCGGCCTGCGACCGTCATGGGGTCCATCTCATCGCCGACGAGGTAGCCGTGGGTTTCGGACGCACCGGAACCCTCTTTGCCTGCGAGCAGGCAGCCATCACCCCAGACTTCCTCTGTCTTTCCAAGGGGCTTACCGGCGGTTATCTCCCACTCTCGGCGGTGCTCACCACCGATCAGATCTATCAGACCTTTTATGACGATTACACCAGCCTGCGGGGGTTCCTCCATTCCCACAGCTATACCGGCAATCCCCTGGCCTGTCGGGCGGCACTGGCTACCCTCGACATCTTTGCCGAGGACGACGTCATCAATCGCAATCACGCCTTGGCGGAGATCATGGGCGCTGCCACCGCCCATTTGCAGGATCATCCCCATGTGGCGGAGGTACGGCAGAGCGGAATGATCCTGGCCATCGAGTTGATCAAGAATAAAGCCAACAAGGTCCCCTATCCCTGGCAGGAACGTCGGGGTCTCCGGGTATATCAGGAGGCGCTACCTCTGGGGGCTTTGTTGCGCCCGCTTGGTCATGTTGTCTACTTCATGCCCCCCTATGTGATCACCCCGGAAGAGCTCCGCTGGTTGGCGGAAATCGCCACTCGGGCCATAGATCTGGCTACCACGGATGGAAGAACTCGATCTCCCTGACTTCTATGATCCGGGTTTTCTGATCATTGGTGAACCCTCCACGACGGTCTGCTCGGCTTGACGGAATCTGTCGCGCCCGCAAGCAATAGATTGTTCATCCCCGCGCGGTTACCTATAATTAATTCTTTAGCCGATGTAGCTCAGTCGGTAGAGCAACTGATTCGTAATTAGTAGGTCCGCGGTTCGAATCCGCGCATCGGCTCAAAGAAATCAAAGGCTTACGACGGGCTGTTAGGCTGTGGATAAATCCCATTGCTACGCCCATGCTACGCTCGCGAGAAATGACGCCCCCGGGCTGTGGATAAGTCGATCTGGGACCACGTCATGAAACCCCAGGGGTCAACAACCGGTATGGGCTTGGGGTTGGACCTCGAAGCCCCATCCCTAGGCTGAACCGGACCAATCGCAGGCGAACAGCAGCCAACGACGCCAAGCGGGATAGAGGAATTGAACGGCTGCGAGGGAAGACGATCTGAGCGGGCGGCGGGGCCTCCCCTCCGGCTGGCCGGAAACCCCGCATGGCGCTCCGGCGAGATACGCCGTGCTACGGCCGGGAGAATGTCACCGTGTCGCGCCCGCCTTCACATGATAGATGATTTTTAGTTTCAAGAAGCTGGGGTTCGTTCCTCAACCCTACGGTCATAATGAGGTAACCCCCATGGCCGGTGTCCACATCGAGGTCTTGGATGACGAATTCAAAGCCGGGATGGCCAAACTCATCCAAAACGTCACGCGGCGTTATCTCGGTGGATCTCTCTGCGTCTCAGCGGCGTTTATCCTTCCCCGTTTCTTCCGGGATCTTCCCGGATCTTCCTGTTTTTTTCTCGAATGAAGCCGTAATCAGCAACCAGAACATCAAGCACCCTTCCCGCCCCGAAGGTGCCAATGGCGGCGGATGTGGCGGCGTCGATATCTCCAGTAGCAATCAGCGGCATCCATTCGCTGGTCTTCGGGTATGGCCCAGCCACCAGAACCCGGTAGACGCCAACCCCATCCGGTTGGGCGCTTTTTTCGAGGCTCAGCACCAGGTCAAGCAGTCTGCCCACGGCCCCACCTCAGTTCCACGGAATACCCGCTCGGCTTTCTGGCGTTGTGGTATCCAATGAGTTGCGGGAAAAGCGGGAAAAGCTGGAAAAGGTCGCCAAGCCTTGCTGCGCTTGGGTTTGCGCCTGTGTAGACGCATTGCAGGAAAAGCGGGAAAAGCGGGAAAAGGGTGTTTGACTTGATGGCTAAGTGGGCATGTCGTACTTTTCCAGCACTTTTCCAGCACTTTTCCAGCACTTTTCCTGCATGCTTGTATATCCGTCCGGCCTTACTGCTGCATGGCTTCGAGGACTTATCCCGCTTTTCCCGCTTTTCCTGCAAGAAGATCTATCCATGCTTCGCCCTCCAGATAATCACTGGCCTCCCTGATGTTTTGGTGGTCGTCTGCGTGATCCGTCCAGATGTTTGTAGTTCGGCCAGTATCATGACTAGGCGTTCCGCTTTGATGTGCCCGGATAGGGCAATTCGTATCCCGGTTTGCGATAGGCCGGTAGTTCCTGCACCCTGGATGATCCCGAACACCTGCTCACTCGTCTTGTCCGCGCTCATGGCCCCGAACAGATAGGCGGCGGAATCATGGCAGTAGTCCAGTATCCCTATAGCCTGCCACAAGTGCCGCTTTTCGATCTGTGGGGATCGCTCCAGAAGGCTCAAGGTCAGGGCCAGCCTGAGCGCGTGCGCCTCGACTCTGGCAGTCACCGCCCCCAAGGCCCCGGGCTCGTCGATGGTGATCTGACCATACGCATGTCCCCATGCCTGCCTCGCCTCTGGCGACAAGCCCACCTCTCCGTCGTTGTGGGCGAACCGCAGGGCTTCGGCCAATTGGCGTCCGATGTCGTCAACGTCCTGCTCCGGCATCGGCTCAGGGAATGGCATCTCCCGTCCTCGTCGCACACAGCCCCAGAGAAACCGATTCCGCCACCCCATTGAATAGGTCGACGCCGGAAAGAACCTCGCGCAATTCGGCCTGGGTGACATGGGCGACGAGACAGAAATGGGGATCGCTTGCGCTCACTACGGCCTTGGAGCGGCCAGACACCAGGGGGGCAATCGTCCCACCATCCCATGCGCTTCTCAGGGTGGATGAGAGGCTTGAACCGTCCCGCTTGGCAATGCGCAAGGCCCCGCCGAATTCGCCTTCGATGATGAGCAGCCGCTTATCTTCCACCCCCGGGTCTGTAGGACGGCCGTCCTTGTCGGCACCGGATGGGTCACGAATGCGCCAAACCATACCCTCTCCTGAACTCAAGGGACC
The DNA here is from genome assembly GCA_052035915.1 of Pseudomonadota bacterium. GTDB lineage: Bacteria > Pseudomonadota > Gammaproteobacteria > Chromatiales > Chromatiaceae > JBPOHE01. Next base: position 3,134 of record JBPOHE010000176.1, on the reverse strand, counting down.
ATCGGATATCTTGAGCGGCAGCCCACCAGGAACCGCGGTCGGCCCGGCGTGCAGGTGCGCCTCAGCCGCTTGCAGCAGCCGTTTAACGGGGGTGGCGGAGGTGCCCTTACGCGCTCGGCTCGAATTGCCCACCAGGGCCACAAAGAGCCGCGCATGGTGTACGGCGTCGCCGACTCGAAGATAGCGCGAACGTCCGGCGGCGGCCCCAAAGGCGGTGAGGAAGGTCAGTAGGACGGCGGCGGGGTCGGCTTCGCTGTGCCGCGTGGCGAGCTTGACGACTTCGCCAGCCAGGCCGAACAGGGCATTCTCGGGGAGGATCGGCCAGGGCTTCACCTCGATTTCGTCCTCTTGGGTGGCGGTTCCCGTCGACTTGGCAAGAGAGACAACCCGGCTTCTCCCTTTCGCCTCAGCCCGTCTCCCCTCGGCTTGGAGAGCCTCATATTTCTCGATCGTGGTCATGGGCTTGGCCGGTTTATCGGGCAACGATTCCAGCTTGTCAGCCACGGCAGCGGGGAGCGCCGCCTTGATCATGTTGGCATCAAGGCGGTCCATGGCTAACGTTCCTCGTTCCGGCTGGAAGGCGCGCCTTTTTGCTCGAACGCCTTCAGCCACTCCCGGTTGTTCGCGATTTCAATGTGTTCCGCCAGCTCGCGGGCAATCAAAGCGGCCTTTTCAATAGCCGCGCCGATAGCGGCAAGATCGGTGCCGGGTGGCGGGGTGTCGCGGTAGGTGTGGCTATCGGCAGACCAGGCGAGATAACCGCCCAGCCCGGCAATGATCGACAGCCACTCCTCAAAGACATGGATCGGTTCACGGTTGGGGTGGCAAATCGCGGTATCGAAGACAGCGCGGGCTATGGCGTCGCGGTCGAAGTCGGGAGACGTGTTCATGAAATGGCCTTCATTGCTTAGTAGTTGCCGCCAAAGGGATGAGGGCGGCGGGACTCAACTACCGCAATGAAACGGCTGGGCGTATTCCCCTCGCGGGTGTCGTATTTCGCCCTATCGTCCCGCCAGAAAATCGGCGTGCCTGTCTTGGGGACAGGAAAACAAAAACCGCAGGTCTGACGGGTGCGGCGTCCGTTCATTGAAGTAGTAATGGCAGCGTATGGCATGGTCTGGCCTCTGTCAATCAGCGGGAATCTGGGTCACTTTGGCGGCGGTCTTCTGACGTTGGCACTTGACCCATTGGCCCAGGGCATAGATCAGCTTGCGCAGTTGCAGCCGGGACAGCAGGCGGGAATCCTCTACCTTGGTGATGCGTTTGACGAAGGCTTGGAAGCGGTCATCCTCGAACCCGGATAGGCCCAGCTCAGCGCAGAGGTCCAAGACCCTTCGCCATTGCGCGGTGGTGGGCTTGAGGCTGTCGGTGACATCGGTCAACTGGCTGTCGTCGAGATCCGCACAGGAGGTCTTGCCGGTGCGGCGTTTGAGCCAGGCTTGGTAGTTCTGGCCCTCGATGCCCACGGCCCCGGTGGCGGCGTGTACGCGGGCTAGGCGGCGGTTTCGGGTGGGGGTGGTCTCTTCCATAGGGGTCTCCTCTCTGGGGGCGGTGGTGGCTGTCTAGGGGTCGGTGGCGGGGGGAACCTTGGCCTTGCGGAGGGCGGTGCGGATGAACTTTTCTCCTACGCGCAGGCGTCTGATGATGTCTTGGATCGTCGCCCCCTCGCGGTGCAGCTCCAGAATCCGGCGGCCCATCTCGGTCTTGAGGTCTTGGATTTGGCGCTCGAACTCGGATTGGCCCAGGGGCACCACCAAGACCGTGCCGCCGTAGCGTTGGATCAGGGTCTTGAAGGCTTCGTCGCCGATGGAATCGGCCAATCTGTGCCGGGTGCGGTAGGTGACCGGGATGTAGAAGACTTCACCACGGTGGTGTTCGAGCAGTCGCTGATACGCCTCGGCACCGATCAGGTCGACCAATTCGGCGTCTTTCCCCATGTCTATCACCTCGAACTTCGACCGTAACCGCGCTGTAGGGGGCGGTTACTGGGTCGTTACGTGTGGGTAAAAGCCCAGTTGGGGCAGCCGCGAGGATAAACGGCTGTGGCTCCCTGGGCGTAGCCAGGCCAACCCCCCGAATAGGGTTGGCTTTGCCCAGTCAGGAAACCTTGATGCCGATGTCGGCGAGGTGGTCTTTTTCCTTCTGGATCACGGCATCAAGCTTTTCGCCTGAATGACCGATGAGGGCCAACCGATCCAGTACCGGGGGGGTGGCGGTCGGCATGGGGAAGCAGCATTGAGCGAGGAAATCCAGATTGACCAGGGCGCGCACCCCGGGGGCGTAGCGTTGGCGTAGACGCTCCAGGGCGGTGATGTGTAGCAACTGGTCGGCGGCTTGGCGGATGACCTTCTCATAGCGCCCGGCCTCGTCGCGGATCTCGGCATTGAGCCGGTGCCCAAAGAGGATGGGATAGGCCCGTTGCAGGCGGTCCAGTTCCTCGTTGGTCTTGGCTAACAGGCGGTCGATGCCGCCCAAGGTCTGGCGGTCGGCGGCGGTGGCAGAATCGGCTTTGGCGCGCTGTTGAGCGGAGATGGCTTCCACCTCCCGGATCTTGGCCTCCACCTCGGACAACTCGGCCTCGACCGGCTCGCCCAGCAGTTGACGGACAGTAAGGTCTCCGCGCCGGGTCAACAGCTCGGTCAAGGCGGTCGGCGGTGGTGGGGACTCGATACGGGCCAGGATCTCCGCGCGGTGGCCGTTCAGGTCGGCAATCGTGGACTCGGATTTGTCCATGGCCTTGACGTGGTACGCCACCACGTCCGATGTGGCGTTGATCTTCAGCTCATCCTTACGTCGGCGTAGGTCATCAATGGCCTTTACGGTGGCCTCATACTTGGCTTGGATGGCGGCGCGTTCGGCCTCGGCGTCGCTCAGCCGCCTTTGTATCCGCTCGAAGCGGTCACCGTCAAAATTAACCGCCTTCGGGTTGATGCTACGCAGTTCGCTGTCGTGGTTGCGGATTCTCCGGTCTACCTCGCTCAGTTGGAGTGACACCTCCTCTAGGTTGGGCGGATTCAACCTCCAAGTGCACCATGGGGGGGTAAGGAGGGCACCGTGAAGAATCGGGTAGGATTGAGGTTACTCAAGCCGAAACCTACGGGAGCCTCACGATGCCCTACCATCATCTTACCGAA
>JBPOHE010000144.1:0-14162 GCA_052035915.1 Pseudomonadota bacterium | reverse complement strand
GGAACCCAACTACTCAGTTTCTTACACCACTTCCTGGGACACTACCTGATTAACAGAGATGCGGCCCATCTAACAACTCTATATTACAACAACTTAGCGCATCTGGCCCCGCGCTAAAGTGTCTGATATTGACAAGGACTGTCTAGGTCTGCCTGGCTTACGTCACGTTTCGGTCACGCCCGTTTCACGCTCCCGATTCACCGTCAACCCTCGGCAGCGCCGCCCTGCACGCGGTGTAGGCCGGGGTCAATTGCCCCCGTCGCATGCGCCAGGGCTGCTCCAGCCCCTCCGACGCAAAACACACCGCTCACCGTGCCGCGCACCATTCGCGCATTGAGTCCATCTATTACCCCCATCAGGCGCGCACGTCTGGGGGCCTGATCCTCCGCCCTATCGACGAACAACAGACCTTGACGCTGGCCGCCATCCGGGAGCGACTTGGAGCGATGTGCCACACGTCGATAAATGCCGGCCCATTGGCGGAGACTTCAGCCTTGATCAAGCCGATGCCAGAGCTGCAATCATCTGTTCGACGTTGGCTTTCTTTTGCTCAATCTCGGCTTGCAAGCGGGCAACGATCCGCTCGATTTCGGTCAGTTGCTCCTCGCTCTCGGTGAGCTGTTTAACATAGCGCCCGCGCAGCTTACCTTCCTCACCCGCATTGGACAGTACGGCCATATTTTTCTGGGTCTGTTCCTGCGCTTTGTAAATTTTGCCTCGCTGCTGCTCCTGGTCGGCTACGGCTTTCTCCAGGCGAGTGATCTCCGCCCAGGCATCGAGCAAAGCTCTTAAGCCCTCGTAGACTTTTTGATCCAGCAGCTTGTCGGCAAAATAGCGCTGCAAGCCCTGGTAGGACAGGTTATGCAGTTCTTCGCGGCGAGTCAGCGGGTAGCGCTCCTGCACCATAAATTCGGCCACTTTGCCGGCGGGCGCGTCAACCTGATAGCGATGGGTGTCGAGCGTTTTTTCCGCCGGAGGTGGGGTGTCGAAAATCACGTAATCGCTGAGCGCGTGCTCGATCAACACCTTTTTAGCCTGCGCCGTGCGATTATCCAGGCGATAGGTAGTCCGGCGGATGTCGTACAAATTTTGCAGCAGATAACCCTCTTTGATCCACAGGGATTGCAGTTGGCTCTCGGTTTTAACCTCTTCCTTAATGTGCAGTCCCAACTCAACCGCATAAGAAATGACCGCCTCCACCCCGTCGGCGGTGAAGGGCAGAACCGCCTCGCCGACATATTCGCCGGTTTCCAGCACCGTCACCGGGCCGCGCTCCAGGGTCAGACCGGTTTCATTTTTGAATCGCAGTGTGGCTACGGGATGGGTCGGCATTTTGGCGCCGTTGTAAATCAAATCCTTTTTGCGGGTCAGGGTGCTGCTGACAATCGGCACCATCGCTGATTGCCCGCGCCCGACCGTGACCGGCACACTGACGTTGTATTGAAACAGCTCACCCATCGCCTGGCCGGTCGCTGCACTTTTTACCGAAGCGGCGATAGTATCCATATCCATAGTATCCATATCCATTGCTAAGACTCGATCCAGGTCAGGCTCAGACATACACATCGTCCTCATGGGAGCCGCGGCAGCCGTGGCTGACATCCGGGGAGGAGGTGCATCCGCCCGAAGCACTGCGCCCTCAAACACCACGGGTGCAGCCGCAATCCGATCTTCATCCCGCACCTCGGGGCGTTTCGGCGTATGGGGTGTATAGAGGTCATAGACAAAAGAAATCGGCATCCCGGCCGTGAGGCAGAGCGAAATATTGGTTAAATCTTCTTCCAGCCGGTTGTCGAAGATGCCCCAACCCTGTAACAAAGCTTTCGATTTGTCCTCCGCCTCAAATTCCAGCTTGACCTCGTCCATCACCAGCCGGTAACTGACCCGCCAGGTTGGGGCTGGAGCAATATAGCCAACCTCCAGGTCGTGGCTGCCGGGGCTGAGGCGAATATTGATCGAACGGTGGGTCTCCTGGCCCAGAGCAGTTTGCAAAAAGAAACGCAGGTCGGCGGCCGCGGTCTCGTCACGCAGTTCCACCCCGGCAATCCGGTCGAGGGGCAGGACGGCTACGGTCTCCGTACCCTCCCGCATAATGGAGACAACTGACTGCTCCAACGGCTTATCCTCAACCTCGTCCAGGCCGACCAGGATACCTGCTTCGGCGCTGCCATCGCTGCCCAAGATCTGGACGTTGCGCCCCCGCAAAGCCCCCAGCAAATCCCGCAAACTGCGCCTGCCGTCAAGCACCACCGAGTTGCCGGCCAGCCGTTCGACCCGGCTCTGCGGCGTTTCGTAATCCACCCCGCGAACTTGGCAAGGACTGTAGTCAATCACCGTCAGGCTTTTGAGCAGGTCATCCATCTCTTCCCGGCGAAAGGTTAATTTGATGGCCTCCCCTTCCACCGGGCCGCGCCGCCGAAAGTAACCAACCCCATGTTTGTAAAGGGTCATGTGGACAATGGGTAAGTGGGTCAAGGCAAGCTCCTTAAATGGTGAATCTTATTGCGAAGACGAAATCAATGATGGGCCTGCGGAGATATTGAACCAAGACCCGCGTGCCGATACGTACTGCCCCCAGCGCTTGAGCAACTGATCATGAGACAACCGACACAGGTCGTCGGTCTGCCCGACCTCGCCGTCATCGGCCACGTCGAGGCCGGTGCCAAAGCTGATGCCGGCGATCTTGGTCAGGATGTACCGGTTGTGGATGTGCTCACCACCATCCCGCTGGCGGAGCACCGTCACTTGCAGGCTATGGCCCTCCGGCAGTATCCGAGGCAATTTTTCCTTGCACTGCGTGAGCAACCACTGCGGATCGCGCCCTCGTTCGTTGCGACCCTCGGCGATCACCAATTGCGCCCGCGGCGTCGAGACGCAGCAGCCGGGTCCCCAAAGGACCGCGAGCATCGCCCGCAATGGCTCCGTGAACCGTTTCTTGTCAGGGCTGAACCATGGATCGACAAAGACCGCCTCGCGGCACCGTGTTAATAAAGGTCCGACGGCTTGAGCAAACGCCTCGGCGGTGCGCGGTGGAGCTGGATTCAGCCTGACCGACCAGGCGGCGGGTGGATGGTCGCTGAACAGCATCTCGGGTGTCATAACCTCCGGCACCGCTGCGTCCGGCGTAGCACTCAGAATGCCGTGGAAAGGGCGCTCCCGATGCTCGGCGACGGCCTTCGCTAACCAAGTGGCGCACTCCTCATGGCTGGATTCGCGCTCGACCATGCGCTCGCCCAACCGATCGAGCAGCGCATCCAGGCGTCGTCGCTCCCCAGACTCCGCCGTGGCTCCCGGAAAGAGCCGATGGAAGGTCCGTATCACGTCATTGCGCCACTTCCGCGGGTACGCGGAAGCCACCCGTCCGGTCTCCAGCGCGAAGGACTCGCGAAAGAAGGCCCATTCCCGCGGGTCATGCCAGCGGGCCACGAGCACGGGATCCAAGGCGAGCTCACAGATCATCGCCGTAGATCTCCTTCATCCGCTCCGGGAAAAACCCCCTCGGCCAGGGGTCCAGGAACTCCCCCTCCTGGTCGATGCGGATGCGGTGGATGCGCGGGCCGTGCTCGTCGGGCTCTACGAAATGGACGGCGATATCTTCGGGTCGGAGACGCGGCGTCTGCGCCGAGGCGCCTTCGTCACAGGTTTCCCGAATACGCCGTAGACAGCGCAGCATCAAGTGCTCGCTATGGGTCTCGACCAAGAACACCAGGTCGGGATTCACCTTCGCCCGACTGAGAAAGAGGTCGGCCAGCACCACCTGGAAGCGCGGGTGAACATTCGACTCGGGTTCCTCGATGGCAACAATCCCCGAGCTGTTGTGCAGGGCGGCAACGATGACAGGGACAATCTGGGAGATGCCAACGCCCAGATCCTGGGGAAAAACACTGATCCCCCGGCGAAGGTCTCGTATCTTCAGTCGCCGCCCCTCTGGTAGATCCAACAGTTGTTCCCGCACCCAGTTCAGATCGAGGCTGGATCTTGGATCTGTGGACGTCAGCACGGCGAGGAGTTCGCTATCGACCTCCAGCTCGCGATAATGGCGAACTTCGATCTCGTAACCCGCGTCAAACCTGTCCCTGCCAGCCAACCACTCGTTGACTTGGGCCGCAAAGGACTTCTGCTCGAGCAAAAGCCAGTCCCAAGCCGCGAGTCCGTTTGCCCAGCGCCGCGGTTCCGGGGAACGTACCGGCTGGTAATAGCGCGGCGGCATCTCCCGAAAAGGGCTCAGGTAGATTGAATTCTGCAGCGCCCGCAACAAGAGCTCACTTGGCGCCACTATGACGGTGGCCAACAAGTCCTTCAAGCACTCTTGGGCGAATATAGGGTACTCCCAAAACTCATTCTTGTTGTCTGGAATCCACACCTTGGGATCGGGTTCCAGGAGGCGCCCCCACTCGGGAAGTGCCGAACCCCGTAGCCTAAGCGGCATGGCGTACTCAGCGTTCCGCGGAACATATTCCTCGAGTAGCAGTGCGTCGAATAGGTCGAGCAGCCAGCTGTCGACTTCTTCTATGTCTAATAGTCGTCTTGGCGAGAGCGAGTGCCGAGATTCCCAATCAGACCAGGTCCACTCCCCTCCGACATCCGGAGGCCTGTCCGCGTTGGACACGTCCTCATTCTTCGCTGGACTAGCCGAAGGAACTTCGCAGGATCTCGCCTCGGCTTCGCCATGGCCGCTCGCTTCGCCGGCGGCTCCTGAAGCACGACCCGCGTCTACATCTTCATCGTCGTCGATAATCCCCCATCGGGTTAAGGCCTGGGTTAAGGCCTCCGCCTTCTTAAGAAGCGATTCCCTAAAGCTATAACTTGGGTTGTGCTCGCCACCTTCGTTTTCGATGGTGGCGTCCCCGAATCGTCCGGCTCCGTTGACAATCGAATCGACAAATTCATCGAAGTCTCGGCGAGACATCGCGTTATCACCCGTCCGCACATCTTCCCCCATCATCGCTATTCGCGCGCCCTTCCGGAGGTTGCGTGCGGGCTGGTCATGCTTCCGGAACGAATTGCGCAACGATTCCCGTACCACCCGTCTTAAGCCCCACTCAGAATCTGTCGCATCTCCTTTGGTATACCTAGTTCCGAAGGGGTAAACGCCGAAGTTGAAGTGCGAAAGGCAAGCCTGGTTCGTATCTTGATCGAGCGTGATCTTCGCATAGACGTCGGCTCCTGATCCTACAGAATAAGCCCGCACCAGGGGGCGAAACGGACCCTTAATACCTTGGGTAGGTGGCACGGCGACATCGATCTCCACCCAGACTTCCAGCAATCTCGACCAAACGCATTCAATCGAGTCGATATGGAGTTTGCTGGGAGCGTCCTTGTATTGCCAGCCCAACTGAGACTCGATCTCATGCCCCCGGACCCAATCCGAAGACAGTGGCAAGGCCACGCCGCGAAGATCCAACTCGAACCGCATGCGGATCGCCCGAGTCAGGTCATGTCCGTATACGAGGTTCTCAAACCCTCCCAGATCCACGACGTCGCCGCCCAACTGTGTCCTTCCGGCATCGCAGTTGTTCCGCTCCAGCACCTCGCGGGCATACATCAGCGCCTGTACGATGGTGCTCTTCCCGGCGTTGTTCGGGCCAAAGAGCAAAGTCAAGGGGGCAAACTCCACTCGCACCGGCTCGTGGATGCCTTTGAAGTTTTCGAGAGTGAGGGCTTTGAGGATCATTGGTTGTTCTCGGGCTGGTGACTGCCGGCGCATGACTGCCGTCCAGTCATGATTCGGTTCTTCGAGAACTATAAGGCACAGACCATGCCAGAGGTAGAAACTCTTGGATTGCCGACGACATACGGGTAGACAACCGCTCACGACGGTGAAAGATCGGATTTAACGCTCCGATCGCCAGGCAGCGACACCCGGTTTTGACCCGGGACTATTTTCCCAAGAACAATTTTTTTTACTCAAACAACATTTTTCTTATACGATTTAGCCATGAACATGGATCCCACGCGCATCCTCGTCTCCTGGCTCGGCCAAACCGACCTCAACGCCAGCGCCGGTAAGAAAGAAGTTGGATTGGGACCGGTGGCCCAGGCCGTGACGGTCCGGGGGTTTGACCGCGTTGTCCTGCTCAGCAACTACCCGGAACGGGAAACGAATGAGTATCGGGAGTGGTTGGCTCAACGCTGTAAAGTGCCGATCGAGACCCACCGGGTTCAACTCTCCAGCCCCGTCCATTTCGGCGAGATTTTCGATGCGGTCACTGAGCGCATTGCGGTAATCCGAGAGACATACGGCGAACTCACCCGTCTCACCTACCACCTAAGCCCAGGTACGCCGGCGATGGCCGCTGTCTGGATCATAGTTGCTAAAACCCGATTTGCCGCCGAACTGCTGGAGTCGTCAAAGGAGCACGGGGTAAAAACGGCACAGGTGCCGTTCGATATCTCCGCGGAGCTGATTCCAAGCCTCTACCAGCGACCCGATAGTGATCTCTCGCGGCTCAGCGCCGGACTGGTCGAGACCTCACCCGCTTTCGCTGACATCGTGCACCGCAGCTCGGTCATGCGGGAGGTAATCGCCAAGGCCCAGCGGGTGGCACCGCGCACCGTTCCGGTCTTAATTGAGGGGGAGAGCGGCACCGGCAAAGAGTTGCTGGCACGGGCCATTCACAACGCCAGCCCTCGCCACGACCGCCCGTTCATTGCGGTGAACTGCGGGGCCATCGTGGCGGAACTTGCCGAATCGGAATTCTTCGGCCACAAGAAAGGCAGTTTCACTGGAGCGGCGACCGACCGCAAAGGCCACTTTGAGCAGGCCCAGGGTGGGACACTGTTCCTTGATGAGTTGGGGGAGCTGCCCACCGCAACGCAAGTGAAGTTGCTCCGGGCGCTGCAGGAGCGACAGATTGTGCGTGTTGGGGACAGTCAACCGATCGCTGTCGATGTACGCCTGATCGCGGCCACCAACCGAAACTTGGCCGAAGAGGTGGCGAAGGGCGCCTTCCGTGAGGACCTATTCTACCGCGTAGCCGTGGCCATCCTCCATCTGCCCCCCTTGCGCCAGCGCACCGGGGACCTCAGCCTTCTGATCGAGCACCTGCTCACAAAGATCAACCGCGAAAGCGCGGCCGAGCCGGGCTGGATGGAGAAACCTCTTTCTCCTGGAGCAAGGAATCTTCTACTAAGACACTCTTGGCCAGGGAATGTCCGCGAGCTGCTAAATACCCTGACACGCGCCGCAGTATGGGGCGCGGCGAAAACACTCACCGAGGCGGACGTTAACGACGCCTTGCTTACGCCGCCGAAATCCGCGAGACGTGAGAGCGACATCCTGGACCGGCCAATCACTGAAGGTCTCGATCTGCCGGGACTCATCGCCGAGGTCGCTCGTCACTACCTTGGCCGCGCGATGAAGGAGGCCGGCGGAAAAAAGACTCGAGCGGCCGAGTTGTTAGGTCTCGGCAGCTATCAGACGCTGAGCAACTGGCTGGAAAAGTACGGCGTCCATCGTTAGCCCTTCTGATCAACACTGCGGCGCCCTTCCTGCAGGAAGAATAAAAGGGGTCAGACACGATATCGTGATCGATTCAGGGAGCAAACCGAAGCGCTTGGGCAACGGCCTGCCGTTTCCAAAGGTGTGGGCATGCCAAGGAAAACTCATAATCGTGTCTGACCCCTTTTGTCAGGACCGCGTTTATAAGAGAAGATTTCAGACAAATACTCTTAACGACGAGGACCACGACGATGGCGAACGAAAGGCTGCCGCCGGTGAAGTCGGCCCCGGCGTCGGCTTGGCGGAGATGGTAGGGGCGATTCATGAATCGCCTCTACTGGAGGCCATTGCGCGGCCTTGGGCGCATCGGCGCCTGGGTGTTGGCCGCGGAGCGATCCCAGGGGACGTCAAATGATCCGACTCCCGCCTTTCCCATACAGACCATGACTTCGATGCTGAACGCGCCCGTTGCCCGACCTGATGGGGACCCCATCGTTTTTGTAGAAGGGGGGCGGTCTCTACTGGTTGTATTCCCTCGGGAGAGCCAGCGGGTTTTGGGTGCGGACTTGAGTCCAGCACGGAGAGAAGGTGAAGGCGCGCGGCGCTGTGTCACGCTTCAACCGGGTCGAAGTGAAGGGTTGGGCCGGAAGGGCCAAGAGGATCCTCATCCGTCTAGGCGATTCATCGCCTGAGCGGCCGAACGCTATCGACTCCATTCAACCAAGGGCCAAGGGTAAGCCAAAGGGAAAGAAACTCCGGGGTCCTGACAGAAGACGGCTCATGGAAGGATGCGGTGAGGTACGGACCGCATCAATCGCGTGTATGAAAACCTCGAATGAGGCGGTTCGCTTCGTTCACCGTATCCTACTTGCTCAGCCAACCCGTCATACCGGCGTGGAGGCCGATATCCAGTCGCCAGGACAGCCATCAAGCATACCGTCCATGGCTCTGGATTCCGGCATTCCCCCATCTTCGCGAGGGCAGGTTCTGCCGGAATGAGGGCACAGCTATTCCGAGTTGAGGTAGCTTGCCAATTCGATCAAGGAAGAAAGAGGGGCGCTGCACCAACAAAAAAGGCTTGCTGAGTGAATCATGCAAGCCTTTGATTTATCTGGCTCCCCGGCGTGGACTCGAACCACGGACCTAGTGATTAACAGTCACCCGCTCTACCGACTGAGCTACCGAGGATTTGGGACTTTTTGCGAGAGCGCGATACTAATGTCTGCCTCTTTCAGCGTCAATCATTTCTCTTTTTCGTCCAGAGGTAGGCTCAAGCGGCGAGCACCTTTTCGAGCCGATCCAGGGCCTTGGTGAGTTTCTCCATGCTCGTGGCGATGGACAGACGCACATAGCCGGCCATGCCGAAGGCGGTACCCGGGACCAGGGCCACGCCGGCCTGCTCGATGAGATACTCGGACAGTTCGAGATCGTTAGAGAGGCCAGGAATCTTGGCCAAAGCTCCCTGGACACTGGGGAAGCAGTAGAAGGTGCCGTCGGTAGGCAGGCAATGCACCCCCGGGATAGCGTTCAAGCGCCCGACCACATAGTCGTGACGCTCCTTGAACGCCTTTACCATGACCTGGATGAAGTCCTGGGGTCCTTCGAGGGCGGCCTGGGCCGCGACCTGGGCAATGGAAGTGGGATTGGAGGTACTTTGGGATTGCACCTTCTTCATCGCCTTGATGACATTGGCCGGGCCGCCGGCATAGCCGATACGCCAGCCGGTCATGGAGTAGGCCTTGGATACGCCGTTGAGCACCAGGGTGCGGTCCATGAGCTGGGGACAGGCATTGACGATGTTGCAGAAGGGCTCCGCCGACCAACGGATGTGTTCGTACATGTCGTCGGTGGCGATGGCCACCTTGGGATGTTCCAGCAATACCTCGCCAAGGGCCGCCAGCTCCTCTTTGGTATAGGCCACGCCGGTGGGATTGGAGGGGCTGTTGATCACCACCAGCCGGGTTTTATCGGTGATGGCTGCGGCGAGCTGGGCCGGACTGATCTTGAAGTTCTGCGAGGCCCCGGCATTGACATAGACGGGAATGCCGCTGGCAAGAAGCACCATGTCCGGATAGGAGACCCAGTAAGGCGCGGGAATGACGACCTCGTCGCCCGGGTCGAGGATCGCCTGAGCCAGGTTGTAGAAGCTCTGCTTGCCGCCGACGGAGACCAGGATCTGCTCCGGGGTATAGTCGAAGCCGTTTTCGCGCTTGAATTTGTCGATGACGGCCCGTTTCAGCCCTGGGGTGCCGTCGACTGGGGTATATTTGGTAAAACCATCGCGGATCGCCTTGATAGCGGCTTCCTTGATATGGTCGGGCGTGTCGAAATCCGGTTCGCCGGCACCGAGGCCGATCACGTCTTTACCGGCGGCGCGCATCTCTGCGGCGCGAGCCGTAACGGCGAGGGTTGGAGAGGGTTTGACGGCTTGAACACGAGCCGAAAGTTTGATGGTCATTGTTTTCCCCAGTTCCTGACCGGCCGCTGGTGACCGGTATTCAATACAGCCGCGAGATGATAGCCAATTCAGACCAGATCAGCAAAATCCCCCTGGCGCGGGAGTTCCGTCTCCAGGCCGGTTTTCAACCCGCCGGAGATCAGCCGCGGGCCATTGCCCAGTTGGCCGCGGGTATCGAGGCCGGTGAAGCCGCCCAGACCCTGCTCGGCGTCACCGGCTCGGGCAAGACCTTCACCATCGCCAATCTGATCCAGCGGCTCCAACGCCCAACGCTGGTGCTGGCGCCCAACAAGACCCTGGCCGCCCAGCTCTATGGCGAGTTCAAGGAGTTCTTTCCCCACAACGCGGTGGAATACTTCGTCTCCTATTACGACTACTACCAGCCGGAAGCCTATGTCCCTTCCTCCGACACCTACATCGAGAAAGACGCCACCATCAACGAGCACATCGAGCAGATGCGTCTCTCCGCCACCAAGGCCCTGCTCGAACGGCGGGACAGCATCATCGTGGCGACCGTCTCCTCCATCTATGGTCTGGGCGATCCCAATCAGTATCTGCGCATGGTGTTGCACCTGAGGCGCGGTGATCAGATCGACCATCGCTTCATCCTGCGCCGGCTGGCGGATCTGCAATACAAACGCAACGATGTCGAACTCTATCGGGGTACCTATCGGGTACGCGGCGATGTCATCGACATCTTCCCGGCGGAATCGGAATCCGAGGCCATCCGGGTACAACTCTTCGATGACGAGATCGAGGGCCTCGCTTTGTTCGATCCCCTGACCGGGGCGGTGTTGCGCCAGGTGCCGCGTTTCACCGTCTATCCCAAGACCCACTATGTCACCCCCCGGGAGACGCTGTTGGAGGCGGTGGAGAAGATCAAGCTGGAACTCAGGGAACGACTGGAACAGCTCTATGGGGCGAGCAAGCTGGTGGAGGCCCAGCGACTGGAGCAACGTACCCGTTTCGATCTGGAGATGATCCTGGAGATCGGCTACTGCGCCGGGATCGAAAACTATTCCCGCTTTCTTTCCGGTCGAGAGGCCGGTGAGCCACCGCCGACCCTGTTCGACTACCTGCCGGACTCCTCCCTGCTGGTGATCGACGAGTCCCATGTCACCATCCCCCAGTTGGGCGGCATGTACCGGGGTGACCGCTCGCGCAAGGAGACCCTGGTCGAATACGGTTTTCGCCTGCCCTCGGCGCTGGACAACCGGCCCTTGAAGTTCGAGGAATTCGAGCGTCGCTCCCCCCAGACCATCTATGTCTCGGCCACGCCCCGCCCCTACGAACTACAGAAATCCGGGGCGGTGGTGGAACAGGTGGTGCGTCCCACCGGGCTGGTCGACCCCGAGGTGGAGGTGCGACCGGCGCGGACCCAGGTCGATGACCTCCTGTCCGAGATCCATCTACGGGTGGAGATGAAGGAGCGGGTGTTGGTGACCACGCTTACCAAGCGTCTGGCGGAAGATCTCACCGATTACTTCTCGGAGAACGGGATCCGGGTGCGCTACCTGCATTCGGACATCGACACCGTCGAGCGGGTGGAGATCATCCGCGACCTGCGCCTGGGCGAGTTCGACGTGCTGGTGGGGATCAATCTGCTGCGGGAGGGACTGGACATGCCGGAGGTCTCCCTGGTCGCCATCCTGGATGCGGACAAAGAGGGCTTTCTGCGTTCCGAGGGTTCGCTGATCCAGACCATCGGCCGGGCGGCGCGCCACATCAACGGCAAGGCCATCCTCTATGCCGACAACATCACCGGCTCCATGCAGCGGGCCATGGACGAGACCAAGCGCCGTCGCGACAAGCAGCTCAACTTCAACCAAACCATGGGCATCACGCCGCGCTCGGTGCAGAAAAAGATCATGGACATCATGGAAGGCGCCTACCCGGGAGCGCCCATGGCTCCCCGCCGTTTCGCCAAGGTGGCGGAAGAGGTCGCCGAATACGCCGTCCTCAGCCCACAACAGATGGCCAAAAAGATCAAGGAACTGGAAAAGCAGATGTACGAACACGCGCGCAACCTGGAGTTCGAGGAGGCCGCCCGCCTGCGCGATCGCATCCGTGAGTTGCAGGCCAAGGGGCTGGTCGCCTGAAGGTTGTGAAAAAATCGTCGCGAGCGCTCCAAACACTCGACGCCACGCAGCGAGTCCCCGAGATATATCAAGTAGATAGGCGATGGGCGAGCGAGGACGCAACGCCGTGATCGGATCGCGCAGCCGATTTCTTCACAAGCTCTGAGCCATGCCGAACTGGGCCGGAGGACAGCCGTCTGGACACACTATCCTGGTTACCGGCGCCAGCAGCCAGATCGGCCACTTTCTCCTGCCTCGCCTGCTGACCGCGGGGGCGGAGGTCATCGCCCTCAGCCGCAAGCCGGGGATCGATAGGCCGGGCCTGCGCTGGTGGCGAGGCGATCTCGGGACGGATCTCACCTGGCCGCGGGCGAACGCCCTCATCCATCTGGCCTTTCTGCCCCTGCTGCCGCGACACATCGAAGCCTTGGCCCGCGTCGGCGTCGGTCGGCTGATCGCCTTCAGCTCCACCAGCCGGCTCACCAAGGCGGCCTCGCCCGACGCTTACGAACGCCAACTGGCCGCCGCTTTGGCCCAAGCGGAAGAAGACACCATCGCCCGATGCGATGAACTCGGCCTTGCCTGGACCCTGTTCCGCCCGACCCTGATCTATGGCGCCGGTATGGATCGCACCGTGACGTTCATCCAACAGCGGCTGCGGCGTTTCGGCTTTTTCCCCCTGGTCGGCGGAGGTGTCGGGCGGAGACAACCGGTGCATGCGGAGGATCTGGCCCTCGCCTGTCTTGCCGCCCTGGCGAACGCCAGGACCTATCAGCGTATCTATGCCCTGCCCGGCGGCGAGATCCTGAGCTATCGGGAGATGGTGGAGCGTATCGGACTCGCCATCGGGCGGCGGCCTCGGTTCCTGCCCATTTCCCAGCCCTGGTTGGAACGGCTCCTGGGCGGGCTCAGATGGCTCCCTGGACTGGGATTTCTGACCCCGGAGATGGCCCGCCGCATGAATCAGGATCTGGTGTTCGATGACGTGCCGGCACGACAGGATTTCGACTATCGACCCAGAGCCTTCAGGCCGGAGTCGGGCCAGGGTGCCTCGGGCGATCTTCGATAATTATTTTTCTGATTAGCGAGTTACCTCGGCCAGGCGGAGCCAGGACGCAGGACGGGGCCGATTGAGGCGGCGGCAATGAGAAAAGGCGCGTGGGGATCGTCTCCAGATGGAAAGGGTTGCGACGCTGGTAAAGCTCGAGAGGAGGCGCTTGGCGCCTCAACACAACCTCCATCACGCCTGTAGGTGCCGGCTGGCCCGCCTTGACCCTTTCTACGGCACGAACGACATCAAGCGAGCGCCTCGACCCAGCTTCACTTCCGGGCATGGGCGCTGTGGCCCGACTTTTTGTTCTCCATCGGAGAGCTATGCCTTTTATTTCTGGTTAATTGTTCTCTAAATAAGAACAAAAAATGGCTCTTTCCGGTCGATGCCCGGAACAACCCCGAGCCTCCAGGCCGGTTCCCGATCGGTCTGTACTCCCGGCGGCGGGTTCGGGGCGGGGCCCGAGCCCGACCAGTCGGAAGCCCAAGCTGTATTCGGAGACGCTATTACTTGGCTGACTACCAGGGCACGATGCGCCAATTCAGATCCGCCACGCTGTTGACGGCGTGACTACTTTGGATGACGGCACCGTTCATGAGATACATCCAATTCTCGCCGGTGGCTGAGTTGCGCCAGAGGATATCGGCCTTGGCATTCCCGTCAAAATCCCCCACGCCGACGATCTGCCAATCGAGATTCGACACGGTATCGATGGGGTGACTGCCCTGGATGCTGGCGCCATTCATCAGGTACATCCAGTTCTCCCCGGTAGCTGAGTTTCGCCAAAGGATGTCGGCTTTATCGTCACCATCGAAGTCGCCGACGCCGACGATCTTCCAGTTGAGATTCGAGACAGTGTTCAGGGGCTGGCTACCCTGGATGTCGACACCGTTCATGAGGTACATCCAATTCTCGCCGGTGGCCGAGTTGCGCCAGAGGATGTCGGCTTTATCGTCACCATCGAAGTCGCCGACGCCGACGATCTTCCAGTTGAGATTCGAGACGGTGTTCAGGGGCTGGCTCCCCTGGATGTTGGCGCCGTTCATCAGGTACATCCAATTCTCGCCGGTGGCCGAGTTGCGCCAGAGGATGTCGGCTTTATCGTCACCATCGAAGTCGCCGACGCCGACGATC
>JBPOHE010000038.1:0-1670 GCA_052035915.1 Pseudomonadota bacterium | reverse complement strand
CGCGCCCGAAGGCTTCGGGGTCCTTCTCGCCATCGTAAATCTCGAAATTGTTCTGATTGGCGAAGCCGCGGCCCTCGTCCAGCCATTCGCGATAGGCCTTCTGTGCCTCGACGCCCTGTCTCTTGAGATCATCATAGGAGGCTACGCCTGGCTGAGAGTAGCTCTTGTCGAGCGCCGCATCCTCATTCGTGAATAATGAGCGCCCGCCGAAGATGCCAGGACTCCCGGCACCGCTTGGCTGCTGCTGGTTGTTTCGCACAACTGACAAGCTCGGCTTTCTGTCCCCCGTCTGCTCGATCGAATGTACGTCGCCCCAGCCCACGCGATGCTCGCTTCCGGTCGACTCGTGCTTGACAGTCACCCCACCGGTCCCGCGCGCCACGACCTCTCCAGCGCCGCCCGGATAGTGCACCCTGTCGCCGTGGAAGGTGTTGTGAGATCCAAATGTGTCTTCTTCTCCGGTGCGCACCCAGTGCTTCACCGTGCGCCCATCCTTATGGGTGATGGATCGCTGGACGAGACCGGGTCGATTGGCGATATCGGACTTAAAGAAAAGAATCAGCATTTTCATCACTTTTCAAAACAGAATTGATAATCATGGGGCCGACAGCCAATTTGATATGGCCCAATCCAACCGCCCATTCATCGGCTGTCATTCGTCGGAAAGTCGTAAGAGTTCCGACACCTTGTCGCCAACGCCATCAACTGCCGCGCCGATCCGATCAATCGGACCAACAGTCTCCTCGGCGCCGTCCTGGCTGATGCGGAGTTTGAGGTCGAGATCGTTGGTCATCTATATCTCTTCGCCAGAGAGATGCTCCGGATCTATGGCCACCAGCATTTCGTACTGAATACGCCGCACGAAATCCCATAGATCCCCGACCGTGGCAACTGTTTTTGGCCCGCCAGGCAACGGCATCGCCCTGAGATCTGAAACAGATGGTAAGGGCGGCATATTTTCACCGGCAGCCACCAATATCTGTCCTGTCACTGGGTCAAGGATATCTG
This sequence comes from Pseudomonadota bacterium, assembly GCA_052035915.1. Lineage (GTDB taxonomy): Bacteria > Pseudomonadota > Gammaproteobacteria > Chromatiales > Chromatiaceae > JBPOHE01. Next base: position 662 of record JBPOHE010000038.1, on the reverse strand, counting down.
ATGGCGGGTCGGCTGGGCTTGGTTCTGTCCCGAATCGGTAGGCCCTTAGGTCTCCGATTCTTGCTCCTGATTTATCGACCGCCTCCACAAATAGAGCAAGATTTTCTGCCGACGGGGCTACAGTTTCCTGTGAATGAATCCTATAAGTGATGTCGACCGATACATCTCCAGATAGAGCATATCCAGTAAGGGAAGATAAAGGCAGCAAGGCTGTTTTTAGTATTGACATCTGTATCTCACATAAAGGGATTTGGCTTTGCGTTATACCGAGATGGTTTCGCCCTTATTGCGGCTGGAATTGTTTTCCTAAAGTTCCACGGCAACGTCTTCCACTTCAAAACGGCTTCAGTATACTCATGCGCCTCTGATTCCCATTTCAATATATCGGCCTCAGCGGCTTCTACGCGGAGTCTTTCATGTTCATCCCAGTCAGCCGGTACGAGATCAATATGCCCGGGGGCCAAGGCGCGCCGAACGTTATACTCTTGGAATGTTTCTTCTATTGAAGCGGCATTACCTGCAAGATTAACCCAGGTGATTTTTCCAAAAATAGACCTGTACCCGACAACCGGCTCTATCCCTGGGACCTTCGTATAAATTCCGGCAGGACCATCGGCATCATGAGGCGATATCGTTGTCACGTTTCCGGCAGAATCCATTAC
>JBPOHE010000073.1:0-17244 GCA_052035915.1 Pseudomonadota bacterium | reverse complement strand
GCCACAACGGCCCCCCACGCGACAGTATCCGTCGCCGCAAACTCCGCGCCGCCCTCAACGATGAGTACCGGTTACGCCTGCTCCTCGGCCAGCCAAGACCAGCTACCACATAGCGCGATTGCCCTGCCCTCTTATGGCGCGACGGGGTATCGCGGATAGCCTGTTGCGTTTTTCCATCGGCCTGGAGGATGTCGAAGACCTGATCGCCGATCTGCAACAGGCGTTGGCCTGAGCCCGGCTTTATTCCAACCCTTCCGCCGCCTGACGCCAGAAGCGGCGCCGCGTCACCCGCTCACGCATGGGTTCCTTCAGCGAGCCCTTGGCCGATACGTTGAAGCGGATCGCCCCCGAACCCGAGGTGGTCAGCACCCTGGCGCCGCCATCCCGCCAGGCTTGCACGACGCGAGGGTGGGGGAAGCCGTAACGGTTGCGATAGCCTAGGGAAAAGAGGGCGAACCTGGGGCGGACCTGGCTCACCAGGGCGCGGGTCGAGGAGGTGCCGCTGCCGTGATGGGGCACCAGCAGAATATCGCTGGCCAGGACCGCCCCCCAGCGTCTGACCAGTTCGGTTTCGGCGGCGGCCTCGATGTCCGCGGTCAGGAGCACGGAGGCGGTCGGGTTACTGAGGCGCAGCACGCAGGAGGCGTTGTTGCCCCGCCACGGATGCCCGGCCTCCGGATGCAGGAACTGGAACTTCACCCCATCCCATTCCCAGGACATCCCCGAGACACAGGACCGGGCCCCCGGCAGGGAAAGCTGGGCCGGGGTGCCGGAGTAGATGTCCCCGACCTCCACCGCGGCGATCAGGGCCTCGGCCCCACCGGCATGATCGGCATCGGCGTTGCTGAGGACGAGAGTATCCACCCGGGCGATACCCTGGGAACGGAGAAAGGGCACCAACACCGAGGCGCCGGTATCCAGCCCGGCGGAGTATCTGGGGCCGGCATCGAAGACCAGGCTGTGGCCCTGGGTCTGCACCACATTGGCGTTGCCCTGGCCGACATCCAGGATCGTCAACCTGAACTCCCCCGGCACCGGTCCCTGGGGCCCGATCAGGAGGGCCGGGGCCAGCAACAAGAGGCTCGTCCAGCGGCCCGGCGTTCCTCGCGGCAGGAGCAGCACGAGACTGCCGAGCAGGGCGGAGGGCCAGACCCAGAGCGGCGGTTCGGGTTGTTGCCAGATCGCCCAGGGCCAATCGGCCAACCAATGCAGACCCGTCAAGGTCCAGTCGAGGGGATATCCGAGCCAATCCAGCAGCGGCTTTCCCCATTCCGGCAGCAGCACCAGCAGCGTGACCACGAAGAGGAGCAGGGGCACCAGGATGAGTCCGAACCAGGGCACGGCCCAGAGATTGGCCAGGGGCGAGATCAGGGAGAATTGCCGGAAGAGAAACAGTAACAGGGGCAGGAGGCCGACACTGACGGCCCATTGGGTCCGCAGCCAGTGGCCCGTCCAGGAGCTCCGTCCGAGCCGTCCGCTATTGACGATGAGGATCGCCGCCACCGCCCCGAAGGACAGCCAGAATCCCGCCGACAGGGCCGCCAGCGGGTCATAGAGCAGGATCACCAGCAGGGCCAGCGCCAGGGTGTTCATGGGCGTGGTGTTTCGCCGCACCAGCAGGCTGCCGAGTCCCACCAGGAGCATGAGGAGGGTGCGCTGGGTCGGCACCGACCAGCCGGCGATGGCGGTATAGCCCAAACCGGCCAGCATGCCGATGAGGGCGCCGGCATGTTGCGCCGGGAGCCGCAGACAAAGCCGCTCGCTACGTGACCAGAGCCAGCGACCGAGAAAGAGAAAGAGTCCGGCGAGCATGGTGACGTGCAGACCCGAGATGGCGACCAGGTGGTTGGTACCGGTGCGGGTCAGGTCCCGCCAGAGGTCCTGATCGATGAGGCTGCGATCGCCGATGCTGAGGGACAGCGCGAGACCCGCCTGGTTGCCGCTCCCCAGTTGGGCCAGGATACGGTCGTGGATGAGTTGTCGCAGTCGGTCGACCGGCCTCGACCAGGGCGAAGTCTCCAGGCGTCGGTTCAGCTCCGGGGTGTCGGTCACATAGCCGGTGGCGCCTATCCCCTGTTGCCACAACCAGCCTTCATAGTCGAAGCCCCCTGGGTTGAGGAAGCCATGGGGCCGCTTGAGGCGGACCTGAAACTGCCACAGATCTCCGACCCGTAGCTCCGGACAGTTCTGGTAACAGCTCAGCCTGATTTTGCTCGGTGGGGATCTCGGCTCCTCCCCAGAGAGCATGGAGTTGGGGATGAGGTCGAAGCGGATGCCCCGGGATTGGGATTCCGGGATCGAGGCGATGATTCCCCGCACCAAGAGATCCCGACCCTCCAGTGCGGGGTCGAGCCTCGCGGCCAGGTTCCACTGGGCCAAGATCGCCGCCCAGAAGAAGCCGATGCCGAGGGCACTCAGCCAGCGCAGTGAGCGGATACATAACAGTGTCGGCGACAGGGCCAGCCCAGACCACAGCACCCAAGTCGGCGGCAGTTCGGGCAGGGATTGCAGCCCCAGGTCGCCCAGCAGGAAGGCGAGGGCCAGGACCGGCAGCGAGACAGGGGACGGCGGTCGGGACGGGACTGGACCCGGCTTGGTGGCCGGATCAGGTGCGGCGGAGCACTCCATCCTTGATGTACCAGATCTCGTCCATGCGGGCGGCCAGACCATGGTCATGGGTGACGACGACGAAGCTGGTGCCCATGGCCGCGTTGAGTTCGAGCATCAGCTCATAAACGCCCTCGGCGGTATGCTGATCCAGGTTGCCGGTGGGTTCGTCGGCGAGCACGCAGTCCGGCTCGGTGACCAGCGCCCGGGCGATGGCGGTGCGTTGCCGTTCGCCACCGGAGAGTTCGCCGGGCTTGTGTCGCAGGCGAGGCCCGAGGCCGACCCGCTCCAGCATGTTGGCCGCCCGTGACCTGGCCTCGTTGGCCGGGAGACCGCCGATCAACCAGGGCATGGCGACGTTTTCCAGCGCGGTGAATTCGGGCAACAGATGATGGAACTGGTAGACGAAGCCCAGCAGCCGATTGCGCCAGCGCCCGCGTTGGGCCTCGCTGACGGATTGGATATCCCGCCCATGCCAGAACACCTGTCCCCCGGTCGGGCGATCCAGCCCACCCAGACAGTGCAGCAGGGTGCTTTTCCCCGAGCCGGAGGAACCGAGGATGGCGATACGCCGGCCTTTGGGGACCTGGAAATCGATCCCCTTGAGCACCTCGACCGCCAGCCCGCCCTCGCGAAAGCTCCGCCACAGGCTACGGGCCTCCAGTACCGGCGGCGCCTCATTCATAGCGCAGGGCCTCGGCCGGCTGGGTACGGGCCGCCCGCCAGGCCGGATAGAGGGTGGCGACCAGGGTGAGGATGAAGGCGGTACCGGCGACCAGACCCACATCGTCCCAGTGCAGGTCCGAAGGCAGGCGGCTGATGTAGTAGATGTTGGGATCGAGGAAGTCAACGTTGAAGGTGCGTTCGATCCAGGCCACCAGGGCTTCGGTGTTGAGAGCGAGCGCCACCCCGCCGAGGATGCCCAGCAGGGTGCCGAAGAGCCCGATGGTGGCCCCCTGGATGATGAAGATCGCCATGATGCTGAGTGGCGAGGCCCCGAGGGTGCGCAAAATGGCGATGTCCCCCTGTTTGTCGGTTACCACCATCACCAGGGCGGAGACGATGTTGAAGGCCGCTACCGCCACGATCAGGGAGAGGATCAGCCCCATCATGCGTTTCTCGGTCTTGAGGGCGCTGAAGAAGTTGCGGTGCTGCTGGGTCCAGTCACGCACCCGGTAGAAGCCCGGGAGTTCCAGGGCGATCTGTCGCGCCAGTTGGGGGGCAAGGAACATATCGTCGAACTTGAGCCGCAGCCCGCTGACCCGGTCGCCGAGCCGCAGGAGCTTGGCCCCGTCGCCGAGATGGATGAAGGCCACCGAACGGTCGTACTCGCCCATGCCGACCTCGAAGATACCGGTCAGGGTGAAGCGCTTGAGCCTGGGCACCATGCCGGTGGGGGTGAAGCTCACCTCGGGCGTCACCACGGTGATCAGATCGCCGACCCTGGTCCCCAGCACCTGGGCCAGCTCCTTGCCGAGGATGATATTGAACTCGCCGTCGCTCAGGCTTTCCAGCCGCCCCAGCTTCATCGCCGGGAGGATATCGGCGACCTTGGGTTCCTCCTCCGGCAAGACGCCGCGCAGCAGGGCGCCGCTGACATTCTCGCCGTTGACCAGCATGGCCTGCACCTCGACGAAGGGCGCCGTGCCCAGCACATGGGGTTGGTGTTCAACCTGCTGCGCCAGGCGACGCCAATCCTCCAGGCGATTGTCCGCGGCGACGATGTTGGCATGGGAGGCCATGCCCAGGATGCGTTCCCTCACCTCCTTATGAAAGCCGTTCATCACCGACAGCACGGTGATGAGCGCGACTATGCCCAGCATGATGCCGAGCATGGAGGAAGCGGAGATGAAGGAGATGAAATGGTTGCGGCGTTTGGCGCGGGTGTAGCGCAGGCCGACGAAGAATTCAAAAGGACGGTACATGCTGAAGATTAAATCACAAATCCAAAACCGAAACCGATCCCTTTCTCGCCGGACTTACCATCTACCAGCCTGCTTCCTCCCTTGGCAAAGGGGGTGAGGGGGGATTTCACGGCTCACCGCTGGACGGGGCATTGTGCCCTCTCCGTAACATTTCGTGGTTCCCAATCGCCAAAGGGTGGCGACGGGGTGGCAAACACCGCCGCGCTCAGAAAACCAGGTTTGACCTGCGTTATCCAGTATGAGGCAATAACGAATGCCCGTGCGTGGCTGAGGTTGTCCTTTGATCACAATGAGAATCGCCATGTTCGCCAGTTTCCCAAGATGTTGGCTCCTGTGCCTGGTATTGAGCGTTCAAACCGCCTCGGCGGATGAGATCCAGGTCGCCGTGGCCGCCAACTTCAGCCTTCCCATGCAGGCGATGGCCGCCGGGTTCGAGCGGGAGACGGGTCATAAGCTGGTGGTTTCCGTCGGTTCCACTGGCAAGTTCTATGCGCAGATCAAGAACGGCGCCCCCTTCGATGTGGTGTTGGCCGCGGACGCCGAGATCCCGGCCAAACTGGAACGGGAAGGTTTTGGGGTGAGTGGCAGCCGCTTCACTTATGCGGTTGGGAAGCTGGTGTTGTGGTCGGCCAAGGCCGGTTATGTGGACGACCGAGGCGAGGTGCTGAAGCGAGGTGAATTCAATCATCTCGCCATTGCCAGTCCCAAGGTGGCGCCTTATGGTGCGGCGGCCATGGAGGTGCTGACCCAACTCGGGTTGGTGGAGAGGCTGCAACCCAAGCTGGTGCGGGCCGAGAATATCGGCCAGGCGCATCAGTTTGTCGCCAGCGGCAACGCGGAACTGGGATTCGTCGCCCTGTCCCAGGTAATCAAGGGCGAGGGTTCGGGCTGGTTGGTCCCCGATCATCTCTACCAACCCATCCGCCAGGAGGCGCTCCTGCTCATCCCGGGCCAGGACAAGCCGGGGGCGGTGGCCTTGATGCAATACTTGGGGCAAGACCAGGCCAGGGCGGTGATCCGTTCCTTCGGCTACGGGCTCTGAGCGCCTGGGATCGGGGCCATGCCGACCCCAGCGGATCTCGACGCTATCTGGCTGACGCTGAGGCTCGCCAGCCTGACCACCCTGCTTCTGCTGCTGATCGGCACCCCCATCGCCTGGTGGCTGGCCCGGGGCCGTGGCCGGGCCAAGGGGGTGATCGGCGCCCTGGTGACCCTGCCCCTGGTGTTGCCGCCCACCGTGCTTGGTTTTTATCTGCTGGTGCTCATGGGGCCCCAGGGACCCATCGGCTGGTTTACCCAGGCGACGGGGCTGGGCTTACTGCCCTTCAGCTTCGCCGGCCTGGTCGTCGCCTCCGTGGTCTATTCCCTGCCTTTCGTCGTACAGCCCTTGCAGCAGGCCTTCGAGTCCATCGGCGAGGCCTATCTGGAAGCCGCCGCCACCCTGCGCGCCGGTCCCTGGGATAGCTTCTTTTCCGTGGTCGTGCCTTTGGCCCGCCCAGGTTTTCTAACCGCGGCCATCCTCGCCTTCGCCCATACGGTCGGCGAGTTCGGCGTGGTACTCATGATGGGCGGCAACATCCCCGGCAAAACCCAGGTGCTCTCCATGGCGGTCTACAACCATGTGGAGGCCTTGGAATACGCTCAGGCCCATTGGCTGGCGGGGGGCATGCTGGCGTTCTCCTTTCTGGTGCTGCTGGCCATCTATCTTTTCAGGCCGAGATCCCGGTTCTGAGCTTCCCCTGGGGTCGTTTCCGGGCCTGGGCGTTTCAGGCCGGTTTTCTGTTCTCCAGTAGAGAACAATCAATCTTAATAAAGAGTGATTATTCTCGTAGCAAGAACGAAAACGGCCATTTTCAGCCGATGCCCGGAGCCTCTGTACGCCCCTACCAGTGGCATCGAGGATGCGCCTGGCGCGCCCGGGCTGGTCAGGGGGCACGGAACGCCATGTGGCAGGCGACGCAGGCCTGGGTCACCTGGCCGAGTCCGCCGATCGCGCGCTTGTAATCGCTGTCCACGGCGGCCTCCTGGGCGAGCACCGCGAAGCGGCTGGCGGCCCGATGCATCTGGGTGCCGATCTCACGCATCGCTTCCGGCATCAATGGCGCCATGTGGGAGGCGCCATGGGCCACCATCGAAGACATCCCGAGCCGTTGTTCGGCGATCTCGGCGGCCTGATCGAAGCGTCCCGCGCCCAGGGCCTGCTGGATCTCCGTGAGCGCCAGGAGGTGGTCCCGCATGTTGGTCAGCATGTGTTGCCGCATCATTGGAGGAAACTCGACCAGTTGACGGCTATCCGCCATCCCTTCGGCGCCGAGTGCCGGCGTGAGGCCCAGGAGGGCGAGTAACAGGGCGTATCTGAAGCTTGGCATCGGGCGTTTCTCCATCATTTATCATTTCACCCGCATCCCCGGCTGCGCGCCGCTGTCGGGCGTCAACAGAAAGATCTCCCGGCCTCCGGGTCCGGCGGCCAGCACCATGCCTTCCGAAACGCCGAATCTCATCTGGCGCGGCGCGAGGTTGGCGACCATGACCGTCAACCGCCCGACCAGATCCTCGGGTCGATAGGCGGACTTGATGCCGGCGAAGACCTGACGTGGCTCGCCGCCGAGATCCAGGGTCAGGCGCAGCAGCTTGTCGGCGCCTTCGACCGCCTCGGCGGTGAGGATCCGGGCCACCCGCAGATCGAGCTTGGCGAAATCGCCGATCTCGATGGAGGGCGCGATGGGCTCCAGCGGCGACGCAGGAGTCCTGTCGGGTGCGCCAGGCGCACCATCTTGGTGGGCCGTGCCCACCCTGGTGGATGTGGACGGAGCTGAGGGGGCGAGCGCCGGTTTGGTCGTCAGGTCCTCCCGGGAGGCGGCCAGCATGGCCTGGATGCGCGCCGGCTCGACCCGGGTCATGAGGTGGTTGTAGGCGTTGATCCGATGCCCCGCGGGCAGCAGGCGTCCGGCCTCCTCCCAGCTCAGCGGTGGCACGCCAAGGAAAGCCTCGGCCTGGGCGGCGAGATGGGGCAGGATGGGTTTCAGGTAGAGGCAGAGCAGCCGGAAGGCGTTAATGAGAACACTACAGACGACCTGGAGTTCGGCCTCCTGTCCCGCCTCCTTGGCTAGCACCCAGGGTTTTTTCTCGTCGGTGTATTGGTTGACCTCGTCGGCCAGTTGCATGATCTCTTTTACCGCCTTGGCGTAATCCCTGGCCTCGTAATGGGCGGCGATGCTCTCCGCCGCCGCTTGCAGCCGGGCGGTGACGGCGGCGACATGGTTGTTTTCCCGCGCCGGGTCCAGGTCTCCCGAGAGCACCGCGGCCAGTCGGCCAGCGAATTTCTTGCTGAGAAAGCCCGCCGCCCGGCTGGCGATATTGACGAACTTCCCCACCAGATCGGCGTTCACCCGCTGGGCGAAGTCGTCCAGATTGAGGTCGATGTCGTCCACCCCGGACCCCAGTTTGGCGGCGAAGTAGTAGCGCAGATACTCGGGGTTGAGATGGTCGAGATAGGTGCGGGCCTTGATGAAGGTGCCTCGGGACTTGGACATCTTCTGGCCGTCGACGGTGAGGAAACCATGCACGAAGACCGCCGTCGGGGTGCGGAAATTCGCCCCATGCAACATGGCCGGCCAGAACAGGGCATGGAAATAGACGATGTCCTTGCCGATGAAGTTGTACAGCTCGGCTGTGGAATCCGCTCCCCACCAGGCGTCGAAGTCCAGCCCCGGGGTGCGGTTGCAGAGGTTTTTGAAGCTCGCCATGTAGCCGATGGGGGCGTCGAGCCAGACATAGAAATATTTGCCCGGATGATCCGGGATCTCGAAGCCGAAGTAGGGGGCGTCGCGGGAGATGTCCCATTCCTGCAACCCGGCCTGGAACCATTCGTCGAGCTTGTTGGCGACCTCCTTCTGCAGATGGCCGCCCCGGGTCCAGGCGCGTAGCATGGGCTCGAAGTCACCCAGCTTGAAGAAATGATGCTCGGATTCCTTATCGATCGGCGTGGCGCCGGAGACCGCCGAATAGGGATTCTTGAGTTCCCCGGGGGAATAGCTGGCACCGCAGACCTCGCAGTTGTCGCCGTACTGATCCTTGGCGCCGCATTTGGGGCATTCCCCCTTGATGAAGCGGTCGGGCAGGAAGATCTGTTCCACCGGATCGAAGGCTTGGGTGATCACCCGGGTGAGGATGTGGCCCTGGTCCCGGTTGCGCTCATAGATGAGATTGGCGCAGTAGCGGTTTTCCTCCGAGTGCGTCGAATGGTAATTGTCGAAGCCGATGTGAAAGGCGGCAAAATCGGCCTTGTGCTCGGCGGCGACCCGGGCGATGAGGGCCTCCGGGGTGATGCCTTCTTGGCGCGCCCGCAGCATGATGGGGGTGCCGTGGGCGTCATCGGCGCAGACGTAGTAACATTCCTCACCCCGCAGCTTCTGAAAGCGGGCCCAGATATCGGTCTGGACATATTCCACGAGGTGCCCGATGTGAATCGGGCCGTTGGCGTAAGGAAGGGCGCTGGTGATCAGGATTTTACGTGGCTGTGCGTTCATGATGTCCAAAGTCTGCGGAGTGGCTCGATCCGGGCTTTCCAACCCTGTTCCGGAGGAAGAGCGCGATTATTTCATAAATCCCCGGCCTGCCAAGCCGCCCCGGATACTTGGCGTCATGGGATGGTCGCTGTTCTGTTTGACCATGCTACTGAGCCGCGGCGGCTATCCGGCGGACGAGGAGACCCCGGCACCGGGTCTGGCTTACGAGGTCAGGGTCGAGGTCGCCGACGAGCCGCTCCAGGCCTATCTCCTCGAAGTCTCGGCGGCCCATCTGATGGAGGAGCGCAAGCCGGCCAGCACCAGCGTGTTGCGCCACCGCGCCGAGGCCGATCTGCCCCAATTGCGCGAGGCCCTGCGCGCTCGTGGGTACTATGACGGCCGGATCGAACTCAGGATCGAGGAAGAGGCCGAACCCCTGAAGCTGGTGTTCGCCGTCGAGCCGGGTCCGCTCTATCGTTTCGGCGATAGCCGCATCGACAACCTCGACGCCGGGAATCCCTACCGTCCGCCTTCCCCCCAAGAACTGGGGCTGGTCACCGGTGAAGCGGCGGAAGCCTCCCGGGTGCTGGCGGCGGAGGCCAAGCTCCTCGCCGGGGCGAGGGAGTCCGGCCATGCCCTGGCCAGGCTCGACGAGCGCCAGGTCACCGTGGATCACGCCAGCCACGCCATGGAGGTCATCCTGCGACTGCATCCGGGCCCAGCCGCCAAGCTCGGGGAGGTCGGCTTCAAGGGCGCGTCCGGGGTGGATACCGCCTTTCTCCAGACCCTGGTGCCCTGGAAAGCCGGTGCCCCCTACCGACCCAGCCTGGTGGAGGATCTGCGCCAGGCGCTGGCGGATACCAATCTTTTCGCCACTATCCGCGTGGAACCCGGGACCGAACTCGACGCCCAGGGGCAATTGCCGTTCCAGGTCGAATTGGTGGAGCGTTTCCACCGTACCTTCAAGGCCAGCCTGGGTTACAACATCACCAAAGGCCCTTCGGTGAGCGCTGGTTGGTGGCATCGCAACTACTTCGGCGCCGGTGAGCGGCTCTCCATCGAAGGCACCCTCTCCGGCATCGGCTATTCGCTCGACAGCAAATATCGCAAGCCGAGTTTCTATCGCCCGGATCAGGCCCTGGTGATGGACGGACGCCTGGCCTATGAGGACACCGACGCCTATACCAGCCTCACTGCCGGCGCCGGCATCGGTCTGGAACGCCAATTGGCGAAGAATATGACCCTGACCCTGGGTCCCGCTTTCCGTCTCAGCCAGGTCGATGATGTCAACACCGAGAGTTCGGACAACTTCGGGCTGCTGTCCTTCCCGGTGAAGTTCGATTGGGACTTCAGCGACAACCGTCTGGACGCCACCCGGGGCGGGAAGCTGTTCCTGCAAGGGGCGCCCTATGTGAACATCCTCGATACCAGCCTCTATTTCGGCAAGACGCTGGGGAAATACAGCCGGTATTACGAACTCCTGGACCGGCGACGCTTGGTGCTGGCGGGACGGGTGGCTCTCGGCAGTATCTTTGGCGCCGAGCGCGATGCCGTGCCGGCGGACGAACGTTTCTATGCCGGTGGTGGTGGCTCCATCCGCGGTTACGCCTACCAGATGGCCGGGCCATTGAACGCGGACGGCAAACCCATCGGCGGCGCCTCGCTGCTGGAACTCTCGGCGGAGACCAGGGTGGGTTTCACCCAGAACCTTGGCGGGGTGCTCTTCGTCGATGGCGGCGGCGCCTTCGACGACCCCCTGCCGGGTTCCGGGGGGGATTTTTTCGTCGGCGTGGGCGCCGGGATACGTTACTCCACCCCCATCGGGCCAGTGCGTTTCGATGTCGGCGTGCCCACCAAGAAACGCGATGGGTTCGACGATTCCTTTCAAATCTACCTCAGCATAGGTCAGGCCTTTTAGCGTCATGAAGCTGCGTCGACTCCTATTCATCTTCCTCTCGCTCTTGTTGCTGCCCCTGGCGCTGGTATTGTTGGTACTCGCCCTGTTGCAGCTCGATCCGGTGCGGGTCCAGTTGTTGACCTGGGGCCAGCGCGCCTTGCAAGGGCAGGGGATCAACATCCAACTGGAAGGATGGCAGGGCCATCTGCCCCTCAGTTTTGGTCTGGACCATCTGACCCTTGCCGACGAGCAGGGGGTTTGGCTCGAACTCGAAGGCCTGCGTCTGGCCTGGAAGCCCATGGCCTTGCTACAAGGGCGTGTCCATGTCGAGGAATTGAGCCTGCGCCGCTTCGCCCTCGAACGCCTGCCGCCGACCCAGGGAAAGGTAGAACCGCCGCCGGTCAAGGAGTCCGCCAAGGGGCCGATCGAATTGCGCCTGCCCGAAGGACTGCCCTTGATCCAGGTCGACAGGCTGGCCCTGTCGTCCATCGCCCTCGGCGCCCCGGTGTTGGGCGAGGCGATCCAACTGGGTCTCGATGGAGAGGTCACCGCGGGCTCGAAGGAGGGGGCACGGGCGCGACTGGCGTTGCGACGGCTCGATCAGGATACCGCCAAGGTCATCCTCGCGGCTGGGCTGGATCCCAATCAGACCCTGGAGCTGAATCTGGAGGCCGAGGAAAGCGGCGGCCTGGTCAAACGCCTGGCCAAGCTGCCCCTCACTGGTCCGCTATCGCTGCAGTTGCATGGCCGGGGGGCGATCACCGATTGGCCCGGGGAACTGAAGCTGAGTCTGCCGGGAATGCTCGAACTGGTCAGCTCCTTGCGCCTGGCCCTGGGCGAAACCCCGGATTTCGGTCTGGAGGGGACCCTGACCCCTGCCGCCGGTCTGATCGAGCCCAAGATTGCGGCCCTCATCGGCCAGAAAATCCCCTTTGCCTTAGGCGCTCGGTTGGCCGGCGAACAACACCCAGTGCTGCGGAAACTGCAACTGGAAACCGCCCTGGCCAAGCTGGATGGACGTGCGGAGGCCGACCTCGATACTGGACGGGTGGCCCTGGATCTGGGGCTGGGTATCGGCGATCTCGCCAAGTTGCGGCCCCTGGTCGGTCGCCCCCTGGCCGGTTCCGCCCGGCTCAGACTCCAAGGCGAGGGTGACCTCAAGTCTCCCAAGCTAAACCTGAAACTGGAAGCCGAGGGGCTCAATACCGACAAGCTGAGCCTGGCCGAGTTGGCGGCCCAGGCGGAGGCCGATCTCGGTGCCAATCGCCTTGGTTTGGAGGTGGGACTCAAGGTCGCCGATCTCGCCCGGTTGGAGCCCATGATCGGGCAGCCGCTCTCGGGTTCCGCCCAGCTCAAACTGCTCGGCGCCGGCGAGCTGCTGTCACCCAAACTGGATCTGATCCTGGATGGCCATGGGCTCAAGGCCGGCCAGTTGCGGCTGGCCGAACTGGCGACCCAGGTCAAGAGCCAATTCCTCGGCCCCCTGGACCAAGGCTTTCCCGGTGTCGGGATGGCTATCCAGGGGCGGATCAAGGGTCTGGAGACGGGAGCGGAAGTCCCCGCGGACAGCCTGACCTGGAAGGGTGAGCTGCGGGTACCGGCGACCGGTCCCATCGAGATCCCGCGCTTCGAGGTGGCGGGGGGAAATATCGGCCTGGATCTCAGCGGCCGACTCAACCCCCAGAACCAGGACGGCAGCCTCGATCTGCGTGCCGATATCGCCGATCTGGCGCCCTGGGCCGGGCTGGCCGGGGCCAAGGTCAGCGGCGGTGTCTCGCTCAATGCCCAGGCCGAGATCGGCCAGGGGGCCTCATCCGGTGGGGCACGGCTGGAGATCAGAACGCGAAAGCTCAACGGTCTGCCGCCGGCCGTCGGAGGCTTGCTGGGGCCGGAGCTGGTCCTGATCGCCAACGCCAAACTGAAAGACAAACGGCTCCATTTGGACAACTTGAGCTTCAAGGGCAAGGAAGTGGACCTGACCGCCCAAGGGGCCGTCCCCCTGGCCGAAGGGCCACTGGCTCTGCGGACTCAGGTATCCCTGCCCAGGCTGGAGGTGCTGGACAAGGGGGCCGGCATCCCGATCGCCGGGGGATTGGTCGCCAACCTCGACCTGGAGGGGACGCTCCAGGCGCCGCGGGCCAGGTTGGAACTCCAAGGGCAGCGTCTGAAATACGACGGACGGGATCTGCAACAACTCCAGGCCAGAGTTAACGCCGATCAGCTCACCAAGGATCCCAAGGGCGAGCTGGATATCCGTCTGGGACCCCAGTCCCAGGCCCTGGGGCTGAGCACGGCCTTCGCGCAACAAGGGGCGGCCCTGACCATCAGCAATTTGCGACTGAGCGCCCCCGCCACCCAATTGCAAGGCCAATTCAAGCTGGACACCAAAACTGCCCTGGTTCAGGGCGAACTGCGGGGGCGGGCCGCCGACCTCGGTGCCTTGAACTTCTGGAGTGGACGCAAAGATCTCAAGGGCGCCCTGGATCTGGTGGTCGCCCTGGCGGCGCCCAAGACCCAAGAGGTCAAGCTGCAACTCAAGGGATCGGCGCTCGGCGGCGATTTCGGCCATCTCGACGAGGTCAAGGCCGATCTCGCCCTCGCCGACGCCCAGGCGCTAGCCGGACTCGATCTGCGTCTGCTCGCCAAAGGGATCGCCCAGGGAGACAATCGTTTGGAATCGGTGACGGTCACCGCCAAGGGGGATCTACAGCGGCTGGACTTGAGTACCAAGGTCGTCGCCCTCCAGCCGAAGAACACCAAAGTCGATCTCGACGCCCAGTTGCAGCAAGTCGGCCAGGACAAGCGCCTGTTGTTGCAGCGCCTGACCGGAGCTTGGCAAGGCAAGCCCTTCCAGTTGAAGGCGCCGGTGGAACTGACGGCGGGCGCCAACAAGGAGCTGCGGCTGGGTCGCCTGGGACTGGATTTCGCCGGCGCCAGCCTCAGCGCCGAAGGCCGTCTGGGTGCCCGGGATCTGAACGCCGAACTGGTGTTGGATCCCCTGCCATTGAAACTCCTCGCCGAGTTGGGGCTGGCCGAGATCGAGGGCACCGCCAAGGCCAAGGTCAATCTCGGTGGTACCAAGGCGCAGCCCCAGGTCAGGCTCGATCTCGATGTGCAAGGTCTCAAGGGTCTCACCGCCGAGGCCAAGAAACTGCCACCGGCCCGGGTTACCGCCAAGGCCGAACTCATTTCCGGGCAATTGGCGGCCGATCTGGGGATCGCCGGGCTGACCGACAAACCGGCGCGACTCCAGGTCGCGGTGCCGATGCGCCTGGCCCTGGAGCCTTTCGACTTCCGCCTCGATGAACGCTCGCCTTTGCAGGGGAGCTTCGAGGCCGACGCCGATATCGGGCGTTTGAGCCGGTTTCTCAGTCTGGATGAGCAAAAGCTGGCCGGGGCGTTGCAGGCGACGGTCCGTCTCGGTGGCCGTATCGGCAATCCGGAGTTGGGAGGAAGCATCCGGCTCCAGCGTGGACTCTATGAAAACGGTCTCAGCGGTACCCTGATCAAGGATCTGGACCTGGAGATCCTCTTGTCCGGCCAGTCTGCCCATATCACTCGATTGAGCGCCAACGACGGTGGGGTGGGGCGCATCGAGGCCAAGGGCGGACTGACGCTCGACAGTGCGTCTGGAGGTTTCCAACTGAATACCGAAATCAATCTGGACCAAGCCACGCTGGTGCGTAGCGATGACGCCAGCGCCACCCTCAGCGGTCATCTGGCGGTGGCTGGAGATCAGCGTGGGGCCCAGGCCAAGGGGAATCTCAGTATCGACAAGGCCGAGATCCGCATCCCGGAACGGGTGGGACCGGATGTACCCAAGTTGGAAGTCAAGGAGATCCGCGGTCGGGCCAAGGCCAAGGGTGGCCAGGAGCCGGATAAGGCGTCCAAGGCTCCAGCCTATCCGGTGAACCTGGACATCAAGGTCGATATCCCCTCCCGCACCTTCGTCCGTGGACGTGGGCTGGATTCGGAGTGGCGGGGGAACCTGGAGATCGCCGGCCAGGCCCAGGAACCCCGGATTACCGGCCAGCTCCGGGTGCAGCGCGGGTTGTTCGATTTTCTCGACCGGCGCTTCAAGATTCAGGAAGGCAGCATAGATTTCTACGGCGGCAGCCCGCCCATCCCCAACATCAACCTCAAGGCGGATGCCGCCGGGCGGGATATGCTCGCCATCCTCTCGGTCCAGGGCTCGGTTCTCAACCCCAAGCTGACCCTGGAGAGCCAGCCGACCCTGCCCCAGGACGAGGTACTGGCGCGATTGCTGTTCGATCGCTCGGTCAAGGATATTTCCGCGTTGCAGGCGCTCAAGCTGGCGGCGGCGGTGAAGACCCTGGCCGGCGGCGGTCGCAGCCTGGATTTTCTCGGCAAGGCCCGGGATTCCCTCGGGTTGGATACCCTGGACATGGGCGGTGCCGGCTCGGAGAACAAATCGGTCAAGGCCGGCAAATACCTGCGCGAGGATGTCTATCTGGAGGTGGAGAGCGGGCTCGGCAGTGGCGCCAGTAAAGTCAGGGTGGAGAAGGAAATCAGCCGCCAGTTGTCGGTGGAGACCTCGGTCGATCAGGATTCCAGCTCCGCCTTCGGCATCAACTGGAAGGTAGATTATTGAGCCTTCTCCCGCCCTGGCCGGAACGATCGAGCCGCCCGTAGGCTGGGTTGCAGCGAAGCGGAAACCCAGCATGATGAGGTTCAAAACGCTGGGTTTCGGCGCCAAGCGCCTCAACTCCAGCCTACAAGCTCAAAGAACCTGGGCTAACGGGTTGAGGCATGCCAGGCGTCAGCCACTCATGCCCCCAAGTCCTGATCCTATTCAAAGGACAATCACATGAAAATCACCATCGTCAGCGGCAGCCATCGCCGTCCCTCCCAGAGCGCCAAGGTCGGTCGCTTCATCGAGCGCACCTTGCTTGAAAACCAGCTTTGCGATGAGACCGCCTTCATTGATCTGGCGGATTTTCCCCTGCCGCTGTGGGAACAGGACATGGCCAAGGATCCTCTGTGGCAGCAAAGGCTGGCGCCGCTTTCCGCCTCGCTGGCCGCCAGCGATGGCTTCGTCGTCATCTCCCCCGAGTGGCACGGCATGGTGCCTTCCGGGCTGAAGAACTTTTTCCTCATGTGGGGCCAGGGCGAACTGGCCCACAAACCGGCCCTCATCGTCGCCGTCTCGGCGGGGGAGGGCGGCGCCTATCCGGTAGCCGAGCTGCGCATGAGCAGCTACAAGAACAATCGGATCTGTTACATCCCCGAGCAGGTCATAGTGCGTCATGTCGAACGGGTTTTGAACGAGGAAGGGGAAAACGATCCCCGCTCGGATCCCTATTTACGAGAGCGCATCCTCTTTGCCCTGCGCCTCCTGCATGACTATGCCCTGGCGCTGAGACAGGTGCGCGACGGTGGAACCACTAGCCACCCGAAGTTCAAGAATGGGATGTGAGGGGGATAGGGGGCCGCGTAGCGACCCTATGAGGTTTGCGTTAGCCCCTGTAGGGTGCAATAGCGAAGCGTATTGCGCCGGATGGAAAACAAGGACCATGCGACGCAATACGGCGAGCGCCTATTGCGCCCTATGGCCCCGCGCAATTTTTCAAGTATGAAGGTCAAGGAACTCATTGGGCTGATCGAGGCTGATGGGTGGTTACAGGTGCGTCAGAAAGGCAGCCACCGTCAGTTCCACCATCCGACGAAGCCGGGGACGGTCACTGTTTCGGGCAAATCCAGTGTTGATGTCCCGCCCGGAACACTCAATAGCGTGTTGAAGCAGGCTGGTTTCAAGTAGGAGAGTCACATGCGATACATGGTCGTCATAGAGAAAGGTCCAAATAGTTTCGGGGCATACGTCCCTGATCTTCCTGGCTGCATCGCAGTGGCTGAAACCAAGGAAGAAGTTCTGCATCTCATCCAGGAAGCCATCGAGTTTCACCTTGAGGGCCTCAAAGAGGAAGGTGTGTTAGTGCCACAGCCACATTCCTACAGTGAATTTGTGGATGTTCATGCCTAACAAGTTGCTCCAGCTGACCCGGCGCCGCTACGCTCCACCGGTTCGGCTGAGCTTGGCCGCGTAAGGTATGCACCGCCTACCATTTTCGGAATTCGCTAATCAACAAAGAGCACATCCACAGGAAAGGTACGCAGTGCGTACCTTACCTAGCTGTTATGAAATGTCGGGCAACGCGATGCTTTTGCCCGACCTAGTGTGCCCGGCATGGGCCAAGACTTGTAGCCTGAAAGGAGGCTACCGGAGAGAGTGACGACAACCGTAGAGAAGCGCAAGGGGGAAGCCGCGAGGCCAGCCTGAAAGAAGCGT
>JBPOHE010000125.1:0-7942 GCA_052035915.1 Pseudomonadota bacterium | reverse complement strand
CCACGAAGTCCGGCTGACCGCCACCGCCCACGTTGTAGCTTTGGATCGACTGGTTGTTACTCTCGGTGGATTCGGTTGTGGAGCAGGCGCTATCGACGAAGGCCCGCAGGGTCTTGGTTCCGGCGGTTCCGGCCGCCGCCCCCTCGACCAGGAAGTTCTTGCTCTCTCCCGCCGCCAAGGTGCCCACGACACCGTAATAGTCGCCATCGGCGCCACAGCCCTGAGTCGCCGACTGATTGAGCCAGATGTCCACATAACCCCCATCGGCAGCGACATTGCCCTGGTTCTGGACCGTAACCGTGGCGTTGAAGGTCCCACCAGCGGTCGGCGAAGCCGGACTCGGGCTGATCGAGGTCACCACGAAGTCCGGCTGACCGCCACCGCCTACGTTGTAGCTCTGGGTTAATTGGTTGTTGGCCTCGTTGGACTCGGCTGTTTGACATTGGCTATCGATGTAGACGCGAAAGGTCTTGCTTCCAGCCGTTCCGGCCGGCATGTTGCTGGCCGAGAAATCCCTTGTCTCCCCCGGGGCCAGGGTGCCCACTGCGGCCCATCCGTCGCCATCGGCGCCACAGCCCTGACTCGACGGCTGATTGAGCCAAACGTCCAGATAGCCCCCGTCGCCGGCTACACCGCCCTGATTCTGTACCCTGATGGTGGCATTGAAGGTCCCACCGGCGGTCGGCGAAGTCGGACTCAGACTGATCGAGGTCACCACGAAGTCCGGCTGCCCACCGCCGCCGACGCTGTAGCTCTGGGTCGATTGGTTATTGGCCTCGTTGGATTCGGTGGTGACGCAGGCGCTATCGACAAAGGTGCGCAGGGTCTTTCCACCAACCGTTCCCGCCGTCAGATTGTTGAAGGTGACGTTCTGGCTTGCCCCCGCCGCCAACTGGCCAATAGCCACCCTGGCATCACCCTGCTCACCGCAATTTCGGCTGGTGGATTGGTTGAGCCACAGATCCAGCCATCCGGCCTCGCCCGCGACGCCGCCCTGATTCTGAACGTTGATCGTGGCGCTGAAAGAACTCCCGGGCGCCGGTGAGCTTGGGTTGAGGCTGATCGAACTCACCACGAAGTCGGCCTGATTACTGGGTTGGAGACAGCTCGGAAAGGCTTGATAGGTGCTGATGACATGATCCCTCATACGGCTGGGAACGCGCTCCGGCGCCACGCCGTAGGCATGGCCATCGCCGAAGGTCAGGGTGATATTGGCATAGCCGCCCTGAAGTTGGTGGCAGTAGCTCATGATGGTTCCGGCGCCGGTTCCCGGACTGCCGCCGCTGGTGCTGTCCAATCCCGGCAATGAGGTGGGACCCGAATAACAGGTTGTTCCGGGGTTGGAAACCTCGCCGCTCCAACAATGATCGACCTGACTTGGATTCCCTCCCAGATTGGCGTAGCAATGGGTATGGGGGGAATCGAAATTGTGGCCGATCTCGTGACTGGTGGCGATGATATCCCACACCGAACTGGGGGCATTGATGTTGAAGCCGCCAGTCAGATTGGTGCTCACCCCATACCCCCATTGTTGATCGCAGAGTACACCCACATAGGCGACCCCCCCGCCGAGGGTTTTCCCGCTTAAAAAGTGGGCGATGGTTCGACCCACCCCGCCCATATTGGTATTCCAATAGCTTTGGAACTCATCCAGCACCGCCCCCGGATTGCTGTTGGCGTTCCAAGGATCGCTGGCCCCTCCCTGAGTCCACAAGCGCGAGTAGCCGACTTGCAGGTTGGTATTGACCTCTCGCTGATAAATGCTCGAGGCGTAGGCTATCAGATCGCCGATATAGGCCGTGGCGGCCTGTTCGCTGCCAAAAATGCTGAAGAACTCATAATCGGTCTCGATGGCCACTCGAGCGGTGTAACTGGCCGCCACAGCCGCGGTTAGCGGTTCTTCCAAGGCCAGAGAGGAGGCGAGATCTTCTGCAACAGCTAGTGCCCCCGCGCCATCGGGTACCGGGCGGGCCGTGCATGTGAACGGCTTGGCGAAAGTTCCAGCGACCATTTCCGCCTTCTGGGAAACGAGCTGTCCGTCCCGACGGAACAGCAGCCAGACGCCCCTGGGGTCGGTGATAATGCCAAGTACGCGGTCGCCCGCCTCGTTGACGCTGAGCACGGCGAGGGTTTCCGGTCTACCCTCTACCTGCCCACGGAAATAGGCTGTCCGGGGCGGCGCTATCGTCTTGGTGCCGTCGACAACAAGCTGGGCATCCGGGGCAAATACATTGAACCGATCCAACTCCAAGCTCTCGGGGGGGCCATCCCATGACACCCCTTCGACGCGGAATTTACCGCCCATAGGCACGGCGCGGGCCACCTCATGCAGGTCGAATTGGGCGGCATGGGCGTTGAAAATCCTCACCTCCGGCCCTTGATCGGCCTGCGGCGGCACTTCATCTCCGGCCACCACCGAAGCCAAGACGAATCCAGACCAAAAAAGAAGAAACAGCAGGCCCAGCAGACGGGGGAGTGAGACCGGTTTTGTTGCCATCTTGAATTCCCTAAGACACCAGAGTGATTTCGCGGCATCTTAATACCTGACCCAGGGTCGCGGAAACAACGGCATTTTCCAGCCGATGCCCGGCGCCGGGCATAAACCCCCCTTCGGGAGGGAGCCGCGCAGGTTGGGTTGCAGAATACACAACCCAACCTATGAGGCTGGACTAGCGCTCAAGATCCTGGGAGGCGTTGGACCAGTAAGCCGAGAGATCGAGGGCGATATATTCCGGCGACTCGACGCGCGTGACAAAGGTAGCCTCGGAGAGGCGATCGAATGTGGCCAGAATGCTCGGGCTTTTCGGTGTCGTGGAGCGAAACTCGGAGCGAGGTACGATAAGGAGTTCGGGGCGTGCCCAAGCAAGGTAATCGGCGAATCTTTCCTCCGTGCTGAAGAGTTCGAACATGGGTCCGATAAGTTGTTCGAAATCCTCATAACGGCAAGAGAGCCGTCGCAGGATAAATTCGGAACTTCCTTTATCGTTACGACTGAGACCGACGCAAAGCCCGAGGCGTTGGTGCCGCACTACATAGGCATCGATCTCGCTCACACCCGCGACACGAAGATCGGCCTCATCCTGTTTTCGCCCACCAGGCATCCAGTGTGTCAGATTCGCTTGAAAGGCCGAGGTCCCGGCATGCCATGACCAATGGGAGACGAACATGATCGGCAGGTGGCTGAGAATGAACATGAGGCCAACGAGTGCAACGAGGCGTCGATTCCAGATATCGCCGAGGCGCGAGAGCATGAGACCGGACGCAATGATTCCAAATGAAACCGGGATAAGAAAATAATTTCCGTCGATACTGCCATCCTCATGCCTCGATATTGTAAAGGTCACCGCAACGGCCGTCAGGAGCACAGGGGTGAAGAAGGCGATTATAGGTAATACCGGTTTGAATCGAATCGCGCCCGCCAACCTCAGTGTGATAAGAAGAAGACCCAAATAGACTGCGGCGTTTCCCGGCCAGGCCATCACATAATGCCCATGCTGGCCCGGGTCGAACAGCATCTGCATCCCAAGACCGATCTGCTCGCTGAGATCAGGTCGAGCCGACGAGAACAATTCCAGCGTCATATACGACCAAGGATATTTGGGTTCGAGGCCGAATGATTTCCATAACTCTATGCCCACCGGCAGAGTTGGGATTCCGGTGAGATACCAGGTGCGTGCGAGCAAGATAAGATAGGTTCCCAAGCCGAGCAGAGCCACGACACGCGCCGCCAGTCGTGCTGAAGCCGGATTCTTGACGAATTCGGTCCATAGCCATCTCCAATAGGAGACCCCTTCGCGTTGGGAGCGGGTGGCCGTAAAAAAAGCCGCGATAAATCCAGCCAGCAAGGCAGGAACATAAGCGACAGCGGTGAGTTTTGTACCTAGTAACAAAGCGATGGAGGCGACCATCAAACCTAATTCAAATAGATTGCGTGATCTTATAAACCCCAATCCAAACAGCGCCACGAACAAAGCGGATAGCACGGATAGGGTATCAGGCTTGGCGGTGGATGCCATGTTTGAAAAGCAAGGAATGCTGATGACCAGCAAGGTCCAAAGAAGCGCGTCTCGAATTCCAATCCCTTGATCTCTGAATAACAAGGCGATAACCATGATGGCGAGCGTCAGGAATCCGATGTTGCCGGCTTGGATGAGGCCATACTCGCCGAGTCCGCTCAATGGACCGAGAAAAAGCTCCAGTTGCTTGGGATAGTAATATACAAAGTGGGTCAGGTGTAGCGTATCGAACAGGCCACCAGCGCCAAACAGCACCTTGTCCGGGCGCAGCCCATACCAGAGTGAATCATAATCGATACCAAGAGGTGCCTTGCCGCATTGCGCCAGTATCAATAGGGCAAGGGCAAGAGCCAGCGAACGTTCGCTGAAAGTAAAACTCCTGTAGGCATTATACATTGACTGCGTAATGGGGGTAGGCCTGGAGGTGACGAAAACGCCAAGGCCGAGGGCCAGGGTCAGGAGTCGTAGATAACCTGGTGATCCCAAACCAAGAGCGGAAAGGACTAGGGCCAGGAGGGTCCAGCTCGCCATTCCAACGACGAATGCTTGCATTTGACCGCGTAACACGTCGTTTTCCAATACCGGGTAGCCGAGTTTTCGCAGTAGCCAACAACCACAGGCGATCAAGATCTCCAAATACAGCCAGATCATCAGGAGGCTCAATAGCATGGCATGACGTTGCAAGTATAACGCCGCTACCAGTGATATGAGCCTTACCCCGTGACCAGGGTGTCGAATAAAGCGTGCGGTTAACAACCAGAGAAGGTATACAACAGCCAGCTCGATACTTCCATCGATGACTTCTGGCTGCTCAAGGTGCCATAAGTAGACCTTGGCGAGGATGCTGTACCAGGGATAAAAAGCAAAGACAGCGGCGCTAGTGAGAACCAGGCATGCGAAGATCGCCTGCTTGATGGTACTGTTACTTCTATTTATCATGGATCACCAACACAAACATAACTTGTGGTGTGAATGAGGCAGGGGTCAAGGTTCGACCAGTGTTATCGAAATCGCCGCTGATGGATTCCTTGCCAGGAGGGTCTGGTGCGGCTAGAGTGACCCAAAGTGCTCATTGATGGCTTCGATGATCTTTATCTGCGCGCTTTCCAGTCCGATCCAGAGCGGTAAGCGAACAAGGCGCTCGGATAGATTCTCGGTTGCCGACATGTCACCGGCAACCCGGCAGTATTTTTTTCCTGCCGGAGAGCCGTGTAACGGCACATAATGGAATACCGCATGCATACCCTTTTGCCCCAAGGCGGCAATGAGTGAGGTGCGCGCCTCGAGGCTGGGAAGCAGGATGTAGTACATGTGGGCGTTATGGGAACAATGTGGTGGAATGATCGGGCGACGTAGCAGACCTCTTTGTTCTAGTCCCTCAAGGTGGCGATGGTATTCATGCCAGAGGATAATACGGCGCCGGGTGATTTCCTCGGCTTCTTCCATCTGTGCCCAGAGAAAGGCGGCGATAAGCTCGCCGGGTAGATAAGAAGAGCCGATATCGACCCAGGTGTATTTGTCTACCTGCCCACGGAAAAATTGAGTGCGGTTGGTGCCTTTCTCGCGGATGATCTCGGCGCGTGCGCTTAACTCGGGGATGTTTATCAAGATCGCGCCCCCTTCGCCGGAAATGATGTTTTTGGTTTCATGGAAAGAAAGGGCGCCAAGATGTCCGATAGAGCCGAGGGCACGATTCTTATAGGTCGAGAGGATGCCCTGGGCGGCGTCCTCGATAACGATCACATTGTGTCGCCGGGCGATATCCATGATGTAATCCATTTCACAACCAACACCGGCGTAATGGACGGCTACAATAGCCTTGGTTTTCACCGTAATGGCTTGTTCTATCCTCGTCTCGTCCAGGTTCAAGGTATCCGGGCGAATGTCCACGAATACAGGCACGGCCCCCCGCAACACAAAGGCGTTGGCGGTCGAGACAAAGGTATAGGAGGGCATGATGACCTCGTCCCCGGGGCCAATGTCGGCGAGGATCGCCGTCATCTCAAGGGCCGCGGTACAGGAATGGGTAAGCAGCGCCCTGGAGGCCCCCGTTTGCCTCTCCAACCAGGCATGGCAGTATTTGCTGAAGCTGCCATCACCGGCGAGGTGCCCATTGGCGTGGGCCTGGGCGATATACCAGAGTTCCTTTCCAGTCATATAAGGTTTATTGAAAGGGATGAGCGTCGTGTTCATGCTGATTTCATCCTGGTCATTGACCTCCTGTGGCTCCGTGGGGCGAGCAAGCTGGTGATGCCTCTCCTGGATTGAAGCCTGGAGTCGGCATGGCAGACAATCCAATATCGAGCAGGCTCTCATGGGGTCTTGTTCTGGGTGGAAGCCACCAGGGGGGCGGGAAATACCCAATACTTTTGCAAGACAAAAAGCCACAAGGCGACCAATAGAATAGCCACCCCCTGGACGATGGTATGTGGGTAACCACATCGGTCCACCATCAAGGCGAGCAGTAGCCAATTCAGAACATAGCCGGAACCATAAGCCAGGATATAACGAGCCAGGCTGCGAGCTGTATTGCCAGTATGGGAAAAAGTCCAGATTTTGTTGAAGGCGAAAGTTTGCAGGGTTCCGGTTACATAGAGCAAGGTCATGGCGGTTTTGTGACCGAGAAACCAATTGGTAAGAATCAGATAAAGCAAGTAGAGCACGAGGTTGGAGGCAAGCCCGACCACCGCGAATCGCAAGCTCTGTCTATACCATGGATTTATATTCATTTCCTGGAGTTATTCTCGACGTTCGTCGAACGAGCGGGAGCGACGATCGGGATATCGATGAAGGGCTTGGAACCGGCCGTGGTGGCTCCCTTGCGGAAGTTTGTTGCTTTCTGGCTTTCGATAGGTTCTGGGCGAAGGATTAGCCAAGGCTCGGGGGATGATCGAGTTTTCGTCCCGGTTCACCTGTTTCTGGAGAGATACTCCTGTTCAAGAACGAGCAAGTCCCGTTGCCGAGACTTTATCTTGGTCGCGGGAATACCGAAGTAGATCGACCATGGTTCGGTATTCTTGGTAATCATCGACATGGCCCCCACGGCGGTGCCTTCCGCCAAGGTCACGCCGGGAAAGACCAGCGAACAGGCACCCAGGATACAATGTCTCTTGACTACTATGGGGGCTTTGGTTTCCTGCTTGAATTCGTCAGGAATGGTTGGATTGGTGAGCGTGCGCCCGGAATAGTCGTCTGATTGTGAAAAGAGGTGGCAGCCGTACGCCAGTCCGGAAAAGTCTTCCAAGATGATCCCCTTTTCACCCCCGGCGATGTTGCAAAAGACGGCTATATGAACATTGCGTCCTAGAACGATATTCCCGGAGAGGACGCAGAAGTCGTCGATCCTGGAATAATCGCCAATCTCGATCGATTCCGGATTGTAAATAGAGGCCTTGTCGCTTAATTGAACAGCTTTCCCAAGCCTTTTAAAACCCAGGCGCACCAGCTCGGCTTCGGATAAAAAGGCCATAATAGGTCACAGCTCCATAGGCTTGGGATGATCGGGATGGGTTGTATGTTCGCCGTCGGTCTGTCGCCTGACCAGATAGGCGGGGCGATTCATGGTACGAAAATGGATACGGGCCAGATACTCCCCCAGAATGCCCAGAGCGAATAATTGAACGCCAGAGAATATGGCGATGATGGAGGCGAGAAAGGGAAAGCCTGGGACGCTGCTGCCGGACCACAAATAACGCAGCAGGACATATCCAAGGATGGCCATGCCGAACAAGCTGAAGATAAATCCCGTGATGCTGGCGATCTGTAACGGCAGGGTGGAAAACCCGGCGGATTCAACCTCCAAGTGCACCACGGAGAGTAAGGAGGGCACCGTGAAGAATCAGGTAGGATTGAGGTTACTCAAACCAAAACCTACGGGAGCCTCACGATGCCCTACCATCATCTTACCGAATCCCATCGTCGCCTGA
>JBPOHE010000126.1:0-30018 GCA_052035915.1 Pseudomonadota bacterium | reverse complement strand
ACACTCCAGCGGCCACTCAAGTCCCTGTTCCGCTACGGACTCGACTTTCTCCGCCACATCGTCTTGAACCTCACTGAACAACTCCAATCGTTCCTGTGGGCCTTGGATGTTTTGTCCTGTACTTAGGGTGTAGATACCGAAGATCAGGCTCTGGGTATCGAAGTCCGCCGCCAGGCTCATGGCCTCGCGGATGAGGTCGTAGTCAGCGTCCTCGGCGGGCAGGAAGCCGCTACGGTTGATGGGTTCCAGAACCCTGGCATCCTTTGCTTCCAGCAGCACCGCGCTCAGGGCGGTGGCGATCCGCTCGTCGAGCCCAGGCCGCGCGACCCAGGGCTTGGTGACACAGGGGAACCTGAAGATGGTGCGTAACCCCTTGGTCGCGGAGAATTTTTCATAGGTCTCCTCATTCATGGCCCCGGCATCGTATTGCCCGGCCGCCACGGCAAAGGCGACCTTGTCGTGGCGATCCAGATAGACATAGTCCTCGATATCCGCGGCCCGGATGCCGGCCTTGACCAGGGCCGCCTGGGGCAGATAGCGTCCGGTGGTGGAAAGGCGGGCGCCGAAGGCGAGATGTTTTCCCCGCAGATCCTCGATCTTCTTCAGCGGAGAGGCTTCGGGCACGGCAATCACGCCATTGAAACGCTTGGCGCCATCATTGCTCTCCATGGCCAGCAGGCGGATACCCGGGTTACGTCCTTTGGCCACCACATAGCTCACCGGACCGAAACGCACGAAGTCCACCTCGCCGCTGGTCAGGGCCTCGATCGCCGGGCCATAGCTGGGAAAGATACGCAGCCGGATCTCGGCGGGAATCCCCCGCCTCCTGAGACCCTGCTGGAGATATTCGCGAAAGGCGCCGACCTTTTTCATGACCTCGATCGGGGTGATCTCCGCGTAGACGGCGAACACCAGTTCGATCGCCTGCCCCTCATCCCTCGCCGCCGCCGAACCGGCCTTCAGGGACAGTTCGCCGCCCTGCCGACCAACCATCAACAGCAACCCGATCACCGTCACGACGGCGATGAGCGCTTTCACACTGGGGCGAATCTCCATGGTTGGGGTCCTCCTGCTGGGGGCCTGGTCCCTGGTCTGGGGTTCTATTTGCTTTTTGGGGTAGCCGTCGTCTTGGGCGAACTCCGGCGGAATAGTCGAACCTCTGTTTGATGGTTGAGATTTAAGAGTAGAGCTTTTTCCTCCGGGTTTGAATGATGGACAGCAAGTCTCCCCCAGCGAATCCAGGTCCGGATCCGTGAGGGACAGGCCCACCGGGATCGCCGCCCGGCCTTGGGCGATAGCGGTGACCTGATCGCGGCCTCACCGAGGCCACCGCCAGCCTGTTGACCCTCTTGTCCGGGTGATCAGGGATCGGGCCCGCGGCGCCGAACCCTGGTTGGTGGCCGGGGGTGTCGGCGCCCCGCTTCGAGCGCTCGACGGCTCCGGGCATCGACAAAAAATCGCCCGTTTTCGTTCTTCTTTAGAGAACAATATGTAAAAATAATCGGCTATTATTCTCTATTGAAGAACAAAAACCGGGCCAAATCGCCCCGGCCCGGAAGCGCCAGAAGTGAGTGGCCAGCCGTGACCGCCCCCGTCTCTCGCGGTCGACCCGAGGCCGTTTCCGCCGGGCCGAGCGGATGCGGGAAGGCTAACAGGAATCGCTATGACGTCGCCGTAGGCAATACTCCAGCAACTGACGGGTGGAGTCGTCATGCCCCGCCTCGACCCGTCCTTGCCGGAACTCCCGCAGGATCACGTTGGCCAATTGTTTCCCCAGTTCGACGCCCCACTGGTCGAAGGAGTTGATCCGCCAAATGAGGCCCTGGACGAAGATCTTGTGTTCGTAGAGGGCGATCAGTGCCCCCAGGCGACGGGGGGTGAGGCGATCGGTAAGGAGTGTGGTGGTCGGTTTGTTGCCGGGGAAAACCCGATGCGGCAGCAAGGTCTGGAGGCGCTCAGGGGAGATTCCGGCGGCCTCCATCTCCGCTCTGACCTCCCCGGCGGTGCGACCGCGCATCAACGCCTCGGTCTGGGCGAAGAAATTGGCCAGCAGCTTGGGATGTTGATCGCCGATCTCGTTGTGGCTGTGGATGGAGGCAATGAAGTCGCAGGGGATGAGCTGGGTGCCCTGATGGATCAACTGGAAGAAGGCATGTTGACCGTCGGTCCCGGCGCTGCCCCAGACCACCGGCCCGGTGGCATAGGTGACAGGTTCGCCGTCCCGGGTCACGCCTTTGCCGTTGCTCTCCATGTCGGCCTGTTGCAGATAGGCGGGCAGGATACGCAGGTACTGGTCGTAGGGGAGGATGGCCTGGGTATGGGCGCCGACGAAATTCACATACCAGACCCCGAGCAGGGCGAGGATCAAGGGCAGATTCTGTTCCATGGGAGTCTCGGCGAAGTGGCGGTCCATCTCATGGGCGCCGTCGAGCAACTCGTAGAAGGCTTCCATGCCGACCGCCAGGGCGATGGGCAGGCCGATGGCCGACCAAAGGGAATAGCGTCCCCCGACCCAGTCCCAGAACTCGAACATATTGACCGGGTCGATGCCGAAGGCCCGCACCTCGGCGCTGTTGGTCGAGACCGCCACGAAATGGCGGGCGATGGCGGCCTCGTCCCTCAAGGTCGCCAGGGTCCAGGCGCGGGCGGCCTGGGCGTTGGTCAGGGTTTCCTGGGTGGTGAAGGTCTTGGAGGCGACGATGAAAAGGGTGGTCTCGGGATCCAGGGGCTTCAGGGTCTCGACGATATGGGTGCCGTCGACATTGGAGACGAAGAACACCTTGAGGTCGGGCGTCTGGTAATGCTTGAGACCCTCGCAGACCATCAAGGGTCCGAGATTGGAACCGCCGATGCCGATGTTCACCACATTGGCGATGGGTTTTCCGGTGTAGCCCCGCCAGCGACCGCTACGTATCTTGGCGACGAAACGCTCCATCTTCCGCAAGACGGCGTTCACCTCCGGCATCACATCCCGACCCTCCAGCAGGATGGGCGTCTGGCTCCGGTTGCGTAGCGCCACATGCAATACCGCCCGCTCCTCGGTGGTGTTGATCCGTTCGCCGGCGAACATCCGTCGGGTCCAATCCGGCACCCCCGCCGCTCGGGCGAGGGCGAACAGCTTGCTCAGGGTGTCGTGGGTAACGCGGTTCTTGGAGTAGTCGAGGAACCAACCACAGGCTTGGGTGGAAAAGCTACGCCAGCGTTCCGGGTCCCGCCGGAACAGATCGCGCATTTGGAACTCGGCGATGTCGCGCCAATGCTGTTGGAGGTCGAGCCATTCGGGGGTGCGATCGAGTGCTGTCATGTCGGAACCGCTCAGCAAGATGAAAGGGAGGATCTCTCGGTAGGATCAAATCCCGAGGCGATGGATGTCAAAAAACATACTCGCCCGCAGGTCTGTTCGTCCGCCTTCAGGTATGTCTTTTTCCGGCCATCGCCTTATCCCTCAAGCGCGTTGCGCCAGACTTGATCATCGCGGTCGAAGAGCCGGTTGGCTTCCATCGGCCCCCAGCTACCAGCCGGATAGGTCGAGATATATTCCCGTTCCGTGGCCCAGACCTTGAGCACCGGGTCCACCACCCGCCAGGCCCAGGCCACCTCGTCGTAGCGCAGAAAAAGGGAGTGGTCGCCCTGGATGACATCCAGGATGAGGGCCTCATAGGCGTCGATGTTGGATGACCCCAGGTTGGATGACCCGGCATCGAGCCGCGTGGTCTCGGTGCGCATCTCCAGCCCGGGTTGCTTGACCTGCAACTCCAGGCGCAGGCATTCGTCTGGCTGGATGCGCAACAGCAACCAATTCGGTTTGAGTTCCTCGATAGGGGTCTCGCGGAACAACTGCTGCGGCGGATGCCGGAAGCGAATACTGATGAGGGAGGAGTCCGCCTGCATACGCTTGCCGGTGCGCAGATAAAAGGGGACGTTGCGCCAGCGCCAGTTGTCGATATAGAGCTTGAGGGCGGCATAGGTCTCGGTGGTGCTCCCGGACTGAACCCCGGCCTCTTCCAGATAGCCGGGCAACAGCTGTTGTCCCGAGCGCTGGCTACGATACTGGGCACGGAAGGCATGGGCATGCACCGCCTGACGTGGGATGGGACGGATCGAACGCAGTACCTTGACCTTCTCGTCGCGCAAGGCTTCGGCATCGAGATTCGCCGGCGGCTCCATGGCCACCAGGGTCAGCATTTGCAGCAAGTGACTCTGAATCATGTCGCGCAGGGCGCCCACACCGTCGTAATAGCCGGCGCGGGCCTCGATGCCACGGGATTCGGAGTGGGTGATCTGGACATGGTCGATGTAGTTGCGATTCCACAGCGGCTCCAGCATCAGGTTGGCGAAGCGGAACACCAGGACATTCTGCACCGTGCTCTTACCAAGGTAATGGTCGATGCGAAAGATCTGCTCCTCGTCGAAATAGC
Organism: Pseudomonadota bacterium; assembly: GCA_052035915.1. Classification (GTDB taxonomy): domain Bacteria; phylum Pseudomonadota; class Gammaproteobacteria; order Chromatiales; family Chromatiaceae; genus JBPOHE01. The sequence continues at coordinate 25,600 of JBPOHE010000126.1, read as the reverse complement.
GTCGCAACGCCCGATCCAGGATCTGGGCGGATTCGAGGTCGTAGCCGAAGGGCTTCTCCACCACCAGCCGGCTCCAACCTTCCCGCTGTTCATGCAGACCCACAGTGCCCAGGTTGGCGGCCACCCTGGCATAGTGCTCGGGAGCGATGGCCATGTAGAACACCCGGTTGCTGGGAAAACCTGGTTGTCCCTGGAAACGCTCCGCCAGCCGCGCGTAGGCCTCGGCCTCGTCGAGATCGGCCCGGAAAAAAACCAATCGCTCGGCCAGACGCTGTCCGACCTCCTCGTTCCAGCTCTCCCGCAGTCTGGAGCCCTGACGTAAGAGTTGGATCACCTGGGCCCGCCACTCGGCGTCGTCCCAGTCACGGCGCCCCAGACCGAGCACTCGGGTGGCGGGATGCAGCCTCCCGGCCGCTTCCAGATGATAAAGAGCGGGGAGCAATTTGGTGCCCGCCAGGTTGCCGGTGGCACCGAAGATGATCAGGGTACAAGGTTCAGTCATAGGTCAAAGGCTTATATAATGAATTTCGTGTTGATGCCGGAGGGTACGGCTTGGTCCGCGTGCGGCTGAGAAGTATCGCCTGTTTCGGGCGCAGTATACCAAGGGCGCCCCTTGATTCGGAGTTCAGCCCCAGATGGCCTCCCCAGAACCTCCCGCCTCCCTTGCGACCGAATTGGACATGAAGGTGCTGTTCGCCGCCAGCGAGGCCCAACCCCTGATCAAAACGGGAGGGCTGGCCGATGTGGCGGGTAGCCTGCCGAAGGCCCTGGAAAGGCTGGGATGCGATGTCAGGCTCATCCTGCCGGCCTATCCCGAAGCCCTGGCCAAGTGCGATTCCCTCGATCAGATCGCCAGTTTTCCTCTACCCGGCTATGCCGAACCGGTACGCCTGCTGGAAGCTGTATCGCGGGAAGTTTCGGTGCCGCTTTATCTGGTCGATGCACCCCGTTATTTCGACCGCCCGGGGAACCCTTATCTGGGACCGGCCGGTTTCGACTGGCCGGATAATCCGGATCGCTTCGCCCTCTTCTGCCGGGCCATCGCCGCCATCGCCCTGGATAAAATCGACCTCGGCTGGCGACCCCGACTGGTTCACGGTAACGACTGGCAGACCGGTCTGGTCGCCCCCCTGCTGATCGATGCCCCCCAACGTCCGGCCACCCTGTTCACCATCCACAACCTGGCCTATCAGGGCCTGTTCGACCGCTGGACCTTCGCCCGCCTCGACCTGCCCAGGTCGCTCTGGTCCATGCAGGGGCTGGAGTTTCATGAACATCTGTCCTTCATCAAGGCCGGCATCGCCTTTTCCGATCTGATAACCACCGTCAGCCCGACCTATGCTCAAGAGATCCGCACCCCGGCCTTCGGCTACGGCCTGGAAGGGCTGTTGCAGTCTCTGGGAGACCGCTTGGTCGGTCTCTTGAACGGTGTGGATTATGACCTCTGGGACCCCGCGACCGATCCGGCCTTGGTGCGTCACTTCGACCGCTTTACCTTCGATCAGCGGAAGCTTAACAAACTGGCCCTGCAACAGGAATTCGATCTCCCCGAAGACGAGCAGGCCCTACTCTTCGGTCATATCGGGCGTCTCGTGGAGCAGAAGGGGGTAGATCTGATTCTCGATGTGCTGCCGGGGATTCTTGACCGGGGCGGAACCCAGATGCTGGTGCTCGGCAGCGGCGACAGCGAACTGGTACGCCGCCTGCGTACCGCCGCCGATCGCTACGCCGGTCGACTAGCCATCATGATCGGTTATGACGAGCGCCTGGCGCACCGCATCGAGGCAGGCTGCGACTGTTTTCTCATGCCCTCGCGGTTCGAACCCTGTGGACTCAATCAGATGTACAGCCAGCGCTACGGCGCCGTGCCCATAGTCCGGCGTACCGGCGGGCTCGCCGATACCGTGATCGAGGCCAACGAGGAGAACCTCTCCCGTGGCCGGGCCACCGGTTTTCTTTTCGACCAGGCCAGCGCCCACGACCTCTGGCTAGCGGTGGAACGCGCCATCAATCTCTGGAAACAACGGCCTGATATCTGGCAACAATTGGCTATCAATGGCATGGCCCAGGATTTCAGTTGGCAGGCACGCGCCAAGCAATACCTCGACCTGTATCGACGAGCCATGGGTGCCCCCATCACCAATCCCATTACCGCCGCGCCCAGCGGGGTCCAGGGCGAATCCAGCGACTTCGTGACCGGGTTCCGCTGAGCACCAACCACCGGACAGAGGCCAGAGCCACCGGCCCGTCCGCCCAGGGCTAGCCTAGAAAGCTAGAAAAGATCGAGGGTCGACGCTGGGAGGAATCAGGCCGCTTGGGCCGGGATGCTGTCGCTGGTGCGAATGACGCTATTGTGCTCGTCCAGGTACACCAACTTGGGGTGGAAATTAGCCAGCTCCGCCTCATCCAGTACGGCGTAGGCACAGATGATGATGCGATCGCCGGGGGAGGCCTTGTGGGCCGCCGCGCCATTGACCGAGATGATCCGGGAACCATCCTGGGCCCGAATGGCATAGGTAGTGAAACGCTCCCCATTGGTAACGTTATAGATCTGTATCTGCTCGTATTCCCGGATGCCCGCCAAGTCGAGGAGGTGACTGTCGATGGCGCAGGAGCCTTCATAGCCAACTTCGGCATGGGTCACACAAGCGCGATGGAGCTTACACTTGAGGAGGGTCAGCTGCATAATCGGTACCCGGTGGCTGTAGATGGTGGAGGAGTATCTTTATTGATTATCTAAGAAAAGCGGGCCTGCTGCAATGCAGCATAGAAAAATTCGACAAAGATTGATTTACATCATTGTCGAAATAAATATTTCTTGTTTTCGTCACCCTCAGCCGGCATTTTGGCTTCACTTACTCCCTTTATGCAAGAGCGAAGGGGTCATTTCATACCCGTAGATTGTCGATCAGCCTGGTGCGACCCAAAAAAGCCGCCGCCAAGAGGATCAATCGTTGGTCATCGACACCAGGCGGCTGGAGATCTTCGATCCGACGCAGGCTGAGGTAATCCGGTCGAAACCCCTCCGCTGTCAACGCCTCGATGCCTTCCCGCTCCAACCGGGGAAAATCCCGATCACCGGCACGAACGTGCTCGGCCAAGCCGCGAAGGACCCGATACAGGGCGGTGGCCTGCCGTCGCTCCGAGGGCGTCAGATAGCCGTTACGCGAACTCATGGCCAGGCCGTCCACTTCCCGCACCGTGGGCACACCAAGGATTTCTATCGGCAGACAGAGATCCCGCACCATGCGGCGGATGATACTCAGCTGCTGGAAATCCTTTTCGCCGAATACCGCCAGATCAGGCTGCACCAGATTGAACAACTTACAGACGACGGTAGCCACTCCCTCGAAATGGCCGGGTCGCGAAGCTCCGCAAAGGATTCCGGATAATCCCGGCACCAGCACTCTGGTCTGCACCTCCTGTCCATCGGGATAGACCGTGGCGACAGCAGGTATAAACACCAAATCCGTGCCCACCTGACCAAGCTGCTGCCTATCCTCATCAAGCGTGCGCGGATAGCTGGCGAAGTCTTCATTGACCCCGAACTGCAATGGGTTAACAAAGATGCTGACCACCACCCGGTCCGCCAACCCACGGGCCTGCCGCACCAGTTCGATGTGGCCGGCATGCAGATTCCCCATGGTAGGCACGAAGGCGGTGCGGTCCCCAGCCCGGCGCCAAGCCTGGACGATCGCCCGCAGCTCTTGGATGCTTTCTACCTTCAGCATGATCCCTCCATTACTCGAAGCCATGTTCCGGAGCGGGGAAGGCGCCCCCCTTGACCGCTTTCACATAGGCGGTAACGGCCTCTGGCAGGCCGTTCACACCGGTAAGAAAGTTTTTGGAAAAGCGGGGGATCCGGCCCACCGAGATACCGAGCACGTCATAGAGCACCAACACCTGGCCATCACAGTCCGGGCCAGCGCCAATTCCGATCACCGGAATGCTCAATTCCTTGGTGATCCGCGCCGCCAATGTGGCGGGCACGCATTCCAGCACCAGCATCGAGGCCCCCGCCGCCTCCAGGGCCAAGGCATCCGCAACCATTCGCTCCGCACTCTGGGTCTCCCGGCCCTGGACTCGGTAACCGCCCAATTGGTGCACCGACTGCGGCAGCAAACCGAGATGGGCGCAGACTGGTATCCCCTGTTCGGTGATGCGGCGGACGTTGGCCACCTGGACCGCCCCACCTTCGAGCTTCACCATGTGCGCCCCTCCCTTTTTCATCAGCCGACCGGCATTGCTCAAGGCTTGGGACGGCGAGCCATAGCTCATAAAGGGCATATCCGCTACCAGCAGGGCACGTTGCCGCCCCCTGGCCACGATCTTCGTATGGTAGATCATCTCGGCCATAGAGACCGGCAAAGTGCTGGTATGGCCTTGTACGACCATCCCGAGGGAGTCGCCCACCAGCAACACCTCGATCCCGGCCCCATCCAGGATACGGGCGAAACTGGCGTCATAGCAGGTCAGCACGGCGATCTTTTCCCCGGATCTCTTCATACGTGACAAAGTCAGGGTGGTTATCTCGGCCTCGGCCATGCGTTGCCTCTCATCCTCATGGATTCATTCTTCATGTTTATCTGGACACTGGCGACATCCCTTCCGACCGGGGCGGGAGGCGGCATTCGAGCATAGACGGACCCGCTCAATTCCCGACAGCCGCTCGATCTTTGGTCCAGACCCGGCATCGCAGAGGGCGCCCAGACGGCCCTGCCCGGGCACATACAAATCCGGTCCGGCGATCTCAAGCAAGGGATACAAGACGAAGGACCGCTTCGCCAACTCGGGGTGCGGAACCTGCAAGCGAGGTGCATTCAGTACCGATTGTCCATAGAGTAGTAGATCCAGGTCCAGGGTGCGCGGCTCCCAGCGCCGGGAAGTACGTCGACGCCCATGCCTGGTTTCGATTTCGAGAAGCTTTTCCAGTAGCGACTCAGCCGGGAGTTGAGTACGGAGTTCGGCGACCGCATTGAGATACTCGGGTTGATCCCCGGGGCCGAGCGGCTCGCTTCGATAGAGGCTGGAACAGGCCATCAAACTTGTCACGGGTAGTCCGGCCAGCTCTTCGATAGCTTGCAGCAGTTGTTGCCGTGGTTCCCCCAGATTGCTCCCCAAGCCAATATAGACCCCCCCTTGGGGTTCTCCGTCAGGCCAGGGACTCATGCCGGAACTGGGGGCTCGGCTGTGGGTCGACGCGGACGCCTGCGGCGACGGCGCGGTTTGGCCTCGCTGCTGGTCGGTTGGGTCATACGTTGCCGCTCCTCGATGGAGGCCTGCTCAAATCTCGCCCACCACTGGGCGGACTCCGCTTCCACCTCCCCCGACTCGGCCCGCAAGGCATAGAAATCATAAGCGGCGCGGAAACGTGGGTGCTGCAGGAGTTTGAAGGGGCGCCTACCGGAGCGATAGCGAAACCTCGACTGCATCTCCCAGATCTCCCGCATGGGGAGGGCGTAGCGTTTGGGGATGGCTACCCGCTCCTGCTGGCGACGTAGCACACGCCGCTCAACCTCGTCGAGCGCCTCCAGTTCGGTAGTCCCCTGAAAGGCCAATTCTTCGAGCAGGCGACGAATGGGCTCCCAAAGAAGAATGGCGAACAAAAAGGCCGGGGTCACCGATTTCCCTTCACTCACCCGCTGATCCGTATTCGACAAGCCTTTGAGGACAAAGGTGATTGGGAACACCTGGTCCTCATAGCCCAAGCTCTCTTCCGTGGCCGGGAACAAGCGTCCGAAGATCCGGTAGTGGCGCAGTTTTTCAAAGGACTGTACCGCATGGCCGCCGAGAAAGAGCTTGAGTACCTCGTCGAACAGGCGCGCTGGCGGCACATCGTCGAGCAGTGCGTCAAGCCGCCACAAGGGCTCTGCGGCCGCCGTGTCCAGGTTGAAGCCGAGCTTGGCGGCAAAACGTATGGCCCGTAGCATGCGCACCGGGTCCTCGTGATAGCGTTGCTCAGGATCCCCCAGGAGTCGCAGGGATCCGGCGCGCAGATCCGCCAAGCCATCGACAAAATCGACGACGGAGAAATCTTCGATGTTGTAGTACAGGGCATTGACGGTGAAATCCCGTCGCAGCACATCCTCTTCCAGGGTCCCGTAGACGTTGTCCCGCAGGATCAGGCCGTTTTCAACATGGCGTCCGTCATCATCCTCACCCTCTCCAGTGCCGCGAAAGGTCGCCACCTCGATGATCTCTTCACCGAAATGCACATGGGCGAGGCGGAACCGTCTCCCGATCAGGCGGCAATTGCGAAAGATGCCGCGCACCTCATCGGGATGGGCGTCGGTAGCGACATCGAAGTCTTTGGGTTCCCGCCCGAGCAGGAGATCACGCACTCCACCACCAACGAGATAGGCCTGATAGCCCGCCTGTTTCAACCGATACAACACCCGCAGGGCATTGGGGCTGATATTGGAGCGCGAAATATTATGTTCGGAACGGGGGATGATGGTGGCTGGGATGATAGCGGAACCTTTCAGGATGGGAGGTGGTTAGCGGCTGGACGAGAGAGTTTCCACCACCCTCTCGAAGGACTGGATAAAAGGTACCCTAAATGCTTTGCTTGAGCCAACCCCAAGTGTCGGTATAATAGCCACCGCTTCGTCGCAGCTCCCTTCGTCTAGCGGTTAGGACGTCGGCCTCTCACGCCGGTAACAGGGGTTCGAGCCCCCTAGGGAGCGCCAATACAATACCGGTCATCCCGGCATTTCCCAGATGCCCTCCAACCCTCGCAAGCCTAAATTCATGGGTTCTCATCGAAGCAGAACAGGTGGGCGGATGTCCCCGGAGTGCTCACATAGGTGACCATGCAAGCCTTACGGTTCGCGGCATCGCTGATCTTGCGCACCACCAGATCACCTTCTCGTAGGAAACTGGTCTGATTGAGTCCTCCCTGGGAGGGGCCGAGGGAGTCATAGCAGATCGTGGTAGGCTGGGTTCCCTTGGTGCTGACATAGGCGATCAGACAGGTCTTCTGGCTCCCGGAGTCCACCACCCGGCGGATATCCAGGTCGCCCTCCCGCAGATGCCCGGTCTGCTCCATGCCTTCCTTAAAGCGGACCTTGCTGGAGTAGCAATCCACCGCCGGTGAGGTTCCCGGGGTACTGACATAGGCCGCCAGACAGGCAAAACCGTTTTTGGTGTCCTCCACTTTGCGAATCACCAGATCGTCCTCCTTGATATGCCCCACCTGGGTCACCGGGCCACCATAACCCGCCGAGGCGTCATAGCACTTCATCACCGGGCTGGTCCCTCCGGTGCGGATATAGAAGGCCAGGCAGGTTTTTTTGCTCACCAGGTCGGTCAGGTTTCGCACGATGAGATCGCTCTCGCGCAGCACACCGGTTTGCACCACCGTGGTCGAACTGTATTCCCCGGCCGACACCAGGACCGGCAGCAGAAAAGCAACGATACCGAACAACCTTTTCATTTACACCTCCGCGTGCCCTGCTGTTGAGCACGAACGAACCACCTGCCCCCGTCGGCGTCGCCTGCGCTGTTTCAGGGACCACCACAACAAGGATATCGGGCACTACCTCGACGAGGCTGGGATTATTGAGCAACTCCCCGAGACTGTGCAATGCCGCACCACCGCTTGGCGTTAACCGGCCAGCGGATAAGAAAGATCCGTTCCTTCCACAACCAAACCCCCATCCCTGGGTCGTCGGCGGGAAAAAACTACTTTACCCGCAGAATCACCGCTTCGATCTGGGTGATGTCGATGAAGGCATCATAGAATTCCTTGCCCGTCAATTCGCCGAGATGGACGAGCTGCCCGTTCACCGCCCTCAGGGTTCCCGAGAGTTCGGCTCCCGATCTCAATTTCAGTGTCAGTTTTTGTCCCTGTTGGGCCTGAATGACTTGCAGCAATCCCATACCCACCTCCATTTTAAGCGGCTCCGCCCCGACGATTACAGGACCGGAAATCAGCCACAACAGTGCCAGAGCGGATATACCCAGGCTCAGACGGATAGGTCTGCGAAGAATCGGACGATAGATCATGGATGCGTCTCCGAATCAAGTTAACAAAGATTCGCCGGATCACCTCACCGCGGCCCGACCCACGAGCACCGACCATCTAAAGAAAAAGATTGCTGGTAGTCAGGCCGAAAGCGCCCGGAGGCAAGCCCTGCCGGATGATGAGGTCGGGGCGTTCTTGAGCGAGATCGATGGAAATAAATCTGGGCAGGACGTGCTTCTCCGCGTCAAGCAGAACCATGACCTTCGGTCGCAGACGCCGTCGGGAATCGAGCCCGATCACCAGAGCGACCTCGCCGCTGTTGAGTTCCACCAGGGAGCCGATGGGAAAAATCCCACAGGCATGGATGAAGTGCTCGACCAGTTCGGGCTGGAACAGGGTACCGCGGTATTCGTACAACTCGCTGATGGCGTCATGGGGGGATTTGCCGGGATGATGGGGTCGCAACGAGGTCATGGCTTCATAACTGTCGATCAGACCTAGGATACGGCCATACACCGGCACCCGGTCGCCCTTCAACCGCATCGGGTAGCCGCTGCCGTCCCAACGTTCATGGTGAGTCGCCACGGCCCGCAATACATTGGAGGATAAGCTCCCGGCCTGGGCCAGAATACGGACACCGTGATCGACGTGGGATTGCATCAGGGCGAATTCCTCTTCCGTAAGTTCACGCTTGGTCTCCAGGAGTTCGGACGGAAGCTTGCTTTTGCCCAGGTCGATGAGCAATCCGGCGATAGCGAGGTCCTCCAGCTCATGCCGATCAAGCCCGAGATGTCGTCCAAACACCGCACACCAGATGGATACGCCAACCAGGTGGTGATAGAGATAACTCTTGGCCTGTTTCAGTCGATTTACCCACAGCAAGGCAGATGGATTGCGCAGCACGCTGTCCAGCATGGGCTGTATATCTTTGGTCAGCAGTCCGAGCTCGAACCTATACCCTGCCTGCAATTGCCGCATCACGAATTGCGCCTTGGCGCTCAGATCATGATAAACGGCTTCGGCGATAGGGATTTCCTTGAGGAAATGCTGCACCTCGCGGTATTCGGTTTTTCTCATCTTTTTATATTCGTCCGCCGCTTCTTCGGGTTTACTCGATCGCGGCGGTTTGAAACCGGCGAGATTGCGCGCCGGTTTCATCCCCTTATCGATATCGACATAGACATACTTGCAATAGCGTCGGATTCGTTCGATCTCGTCCGCACTGTCGATCAATAGGCCTTCGACTAGAAAGGGGGTTTCCAACCAAGGCCGGTCGAGGCGCGATACATACATCCCGACGGCCAGATTGGAGATACTGATCCTTGTTTCCGTTCTTCCAGGAGCCATGATATTTCGACCTATCCAATTTGTTATTAGTTGTTAAAAAAGTATGTTTCTATTATGGCAATTGTCCGGGCTTTTCCAGGTTGCCAATCATCCCTTTTTCAATGCCACCACACCCTGAAGTCCGGCGCAGGCCCCAGATTGGAAGTTGAAAGTACCGCCAAACATGGTTCCGTTCGCCGTCGGCGAGAATACAATCGATAATAGTGAACCGTCGGTCATGTTGACCTGGGTTCGGGGGATGCTCAGATATTGGATCTCGGAAGCCGTGGTCCCGGTGGCGGCACAACCGGTTCCGTTCATATTCAGATTGGAAATCCCGATACCGGCCTGCTCGGTCGGAAAAAGCGTCATACTCAGGGTTCCGGATTTATTTACCGATTGCCAGGTCCCGCTCCAGTTACCACTTATCGCGCCGAGCAGGGTGGCGATATTCACAATGGAGGACCCGGTTTCGGCAATGGAGAAGTTCTGCTTGCTTTGCTGCCACTGCAAGCGGGCGGCATAGATGTTGCCTCCCTGCTCGATGTCGCGCACCAGAATGGCCTCGACGGCGGAAGACGCATCGCTGAGAAAACTCTGGCCGAAGGTCGCCACCGAGAAACTGGCCCGGGCGAATTCGACTCCGCCGGCCAGTGCGCGCAGGGTATTGGTGCCCTGATTCAGGTTGTTGAAATTGATCAACATGGCGAAACCATTGTTGGTGTCACCGCAAATGGCCTCGGTATCGCCGCGAAAGGTGCCGTAGGCGGCATCGAACAAGGTCTTGCCACCGGGGAAATTGGTCGGGGTGAGAAACTCGATCTCGATCTTCGGGCCCGCGCAATGCCAACCGGAGATGATGCCGATACCGCTTTCGAACGCCTCCGGTTGTGGGTTTTCCAACGCCCCTTGCGCCATCGCCAGAGATGAGAGGCAACAAGCACAAAGTCCCCAAGGGAATGAAGATACGAGATTCATCAACGGGCCTCCTGGTACTTCCATACCATACAGATAAAATGGGCATTGAATCCTGATCCCCATAATATTATCCCATCAGACTTATTTTTCCTGTGGGGCGACGCAAGCGCCATCCTCCGGGCCAATCTCCATCAAGCATGAAACAACGCCAAGTCGATTTCCTGGAACGGCGGTCGCTGCCGGACACCAGACATCCGCCTGAGGGCCGCCCATCTCCTTCCTGGCTGACGTCCTGGCTCGAATCCCCGGATGTCTTTCTCCTCCTCTATTGCCGACCTGGTTTTGAAGCGGAATGCACTGCCGAGATCCAGGCCAAAGCCAGCGCCCAGGGGATTTCGGGTTATGGTAAGACAACCTTGGGGAGCGGCGAGGTCCGCTTTCATGCGGATCCAGTGTCTGGCCTCGCCCGACTGCTGAGCGGCCTGGACTTTGCCGAGCTCTGTTTTTCCCGCCAGTGGGTAGTGGCCCGGGAGATCCCTCCCCTCCTTAGCCAAGACAGGGTGAGCGGTCTCATCGCCGAGCTGGGGGAACGAGCCGTGGGCGGATTCTTCCTGGAAACCTTAGACACCGCCGCAGGCAAACTCCTCGCCCCACTCTGTCGCCAACTCGAACCTCACCTGAGACGCGCCCTGGAGCAGCGGGGTCAGCTACGAGCGGACAGGCCGGGGCTACCACGCTGGCATCTGTGCTTTCTCTCCTCCACCCATGTCTGTCTGGGATTCTCCGATCCCGCCAATGCGGCCCCCTGGCCCATGGGCTTTCCCCGCTTAAAGAGACCGCCCCGGGCGCCCAGCCGTTCGGGCCTCAAACTCGATGAAGCCTTCCTCAGCTTTCTCTCCCCCGCCGAGCTGACGGAACGCTTGCAGCCGGGAATGCAGGCGGTGGATTTGGGGGCGGCGCCCGGAGGTTGGAGCTGGCAACTGACGCGGCGCGGCTTGTGGGTCACCGCCATAGACAATGGCCCTCTCGCCCCCGAGCTGCTAGCCACGGGGAGGGTTCGCCATCTCCAGGTGGACGGTTTTCGCTATCGTCCCCCCCGGCAGGTGGACTGGCTGGTCTGCGATATTGTGGAACAACCCGAGCGGATTGCCCGGTTGATGGCCCATTGGTTCGTCCAAGGCTGGTGCCGCAACGCCATTTTCAACCTCAAACTCCCCATGCGGAAACGCTACGAGGAAGTGCAACGCTGCCGCGCCATCATCCTCGACCAACTTCCTCCCCGGGCCTATCGGCTCAGGTTGCGCCATCTCTATCATGACCGCGAGGAAGTCAGCGGTTATCTCTCCCGGTTGGAACAGGCACCAGCGTCCCGAAGCTGAATCTTTGTCAGCCATGGAATGGTTTCAGACCGAAACATCCGGGGAAGGCACAAAAAAATGGTACAGACAGGCGCTCAGGGCAGTCTGACCACCCGAAAACCCAAGGCGCCGCCGCGGATATCCGGCGGCACCCCATGGCGACTCGCCACATGCAGAGCCGCCGCCTTATCCGACCAACCACCGCCACGAATGACCCTTTTCACCCCCGCTGGGGGACCGGGCGGGTCCATCTTCGGGCTGAACAGGGCGTAATCGGCTTCGTACCAGTCCTGTACCCATTCATAGACATTGCCCTGCATATCCTGGAGACCCCAGGGGTTGGGTAGCCGTTGGCCAACCGGATGGGTCTGTCTCTCCGCATTATCAGCAAACCAGGCATATTCATCCGCCCGGTCGATGCTATCGCCAAAGACATAGGGGTGACTGGTGTTGGCCCGAGCGGCATACTCCCACTCCGCCTCTGTGGGCAACCGATAGCGATGACCGCCTTCCCGCCGATTCAGTCGCTGCACGAAAGCCTGGGCATCCATCCAGCTCACCTGTTCCACCGGGCGGTGCGACCCTTCAAACTTGCTGGGATTGGTTTCCATGACCGCCAACCACTGGGTCTGGGTGACTTCGGTCCGGCTCAGGAGAAAATCCCGGCCGATGCACACCTGATGGGCCGAGAGGGCGTTCGCAAGGCCGCTTTCGATCGCTCCCGTCTCATTCGTCCCCATCATGAAGCAACCCTTGGGGATCCTGACGAAGCTCATGCCGATGGAGTTGGTATAGGCGGTTTCCGGCAACCTCGTCTTGTTGGCGGGAGATGGTCCGACGGCTTGCGCCGGTTCGCTCGGCTCGGTAGCGAGCGATTTCCCCAGGTTACCGGGCTCACCAGCGTTCTGAGCGGACCGCCAGGCGGTGAACTTCAGCGGCGAACCTCCGGGTTCGTTGAGAAGGATCACGAGAAAGACGGCGAAAACGACGAATACCAGGCTAAATACGATCCCCAGCATGGTGAGTTCGACGCCCCTCCTTGGCCGAGGGCCAAGGGGTGCCTCAGCAGGCGGGTCGGCGGCAAGGGGTGGATCGGCCACATCGGGCGGGGGAGAAGGAGGATCGACTGGGCCAGAGACCGAGGGGAGCGGCGGTGGAGCGGGTTCACCACCCGGCTCCATCTCCCGGTCTTCCGGCACCATGGGGGGCGAGGCTTCGGCGGCGGGCGTGGCTGAATCGGCTGACAACTGCACCGCCAGGTCTTTGAGTCGGGCTTTGGCTTTGATGGTCATGGGATGAGTTCCAATAAGGCTTTTGCCAGAGAGGTGAATTCGCTCCTGGCCTGGCTGCTCTTGGCATACTCGGCCAGCGTTAGTCCAAGCAAGGCACTTTCGGCCACGGCGGTACGGAGTCCGATCGCCGGCAACTGGGATTCGCCAAAGGCCGCCAGGGCCTCCGGTAGGTCCGCCGACAAATTGGTACGGGCCACCACCTTCGAGGGGATGAAAAACAACCTGGGTCGCCCCACTTGCCCACGTTCTCGTTGCGCCTCCCGCGCCAGATCCAGGGCATCCCGCAGGGCGAGGATATCCAAGGGAGAGGGACCCACGGGCAACAAAAGGATGTCCGCCAGCAAGGCCGCCAGGAGTGCCGGGTCCGCCAGGCCGGGCGGGGTATCGATCAACACCACCCTGGCCTCGGATCTGGCCTGTTCGACGGCGAGACGGAATGCCTCCGGCTCGGTAGTGGCCACGGCGCGGGTGATGGGCCGCATCAGCCCTTGCCCGGCGGTGGCCCAATGCAGCAGGCTTTGTTGAGGATCCGTGTCCAGCACCCGGACGCTGAGCTTCATAGTGGAAAATTCGCCGGCCAGATGGGCGGTGATGCTGGTTTTACCTATCCCCCCTTTGCGGCCGGTCACGGCGATGACGGTAGACAAGGGACTGCCTCCTTGAATGAGAGGATGCGAAGAATCTACACCTTGGGACCAGGACTCTCACCTGTCCCCTGTGCCTCTAGGCCGTTCGCCCTACTTCCGAACCCTATCCCGTTCTGGTCCGCCGGATGTCTCCCCTGGATCAAGGAGACCGCGTCGACAAAAATCAGAACTCCGTGGCCGCTACTGGATAGGTATCCGCCAACAGGGGCGCCCAGCCGGTGCGGCAACGCAGGACCTTCCAGTATCCGAAGAGATTGGCCGGAGAGGCTTCGATCAGATCCAGTTGGGTATCGCGTAAAAAGGCATTCAATTCGATATCCGGGCGGAAACCGGCCAGCTGGGAAAAGGGGGTGAGCAAGCGTTCAAATCCCCTCACCAGCGGCAGTTGGGAATGGAAGTGGTTGAGAATGAAGAGTTCTCCCGCCGAGCGGCAGACACGCCGCATCTCATTCACCACCCGCACCGGGTCCGGTACCACGGACATCACATACATAGCCACGACTTTGTCGAAACTGTCATCGGCAAAGCTCATCCGCTCGGCATCCATCTCCAGGAGCGCCGAGACATGGCCCATTCCATCCCGGGCGACCCGTTGGCGGGCCATTTCCAGCATGGGCAGCGAGATATCGATACCGGTCACCTGAACATCGGGAGGATACATGGACAGGGACAAACCCGTCCCCACCCCCACCTCCAGCACCTTATCGCCCGGGCGAAGACCCAAGGCCTTGACTACTTGTTGACGGCCTGGACGCAGAATCGGCCCAAAAAGGGCATCGTAATGGCCAGCATAGCGCTGGTAGGTTTTCAAAATACTCTCGGTGTTCACCTGTTATCCGGTGCTATACATGGACTTAAGAAGCTTAGAGGTAACTTAGCATAAGGATTTCGGCTTGCCAAACCATATAGCCAATTTATAAGGGATGGCTCCATTCACATTATCAATCTTCCACCTGTGGGCGATGGCCCGGAGCCGGATTGCGGTAGAAGAACTGATCAACGCCGACGAGGTGATTGTAGATTGTAGGCTGGTGATGAGCGGAGCGAATCCCAGCTCTTGGCTCGCGCCAAGAAGCTGGGTTTCGGTGCTTCGCGCCTCAACACCAGCCTCTACCCAAGACCGGCCCGGACGGCCTTGGCCAGTCTCCGGGCCTCAGAACAATGGGCCTCCCGCAGATTCAGCCGCCCGCGGTGCAAACACAGGAGGTTCCCGATCCCCGATCCCCGATCCCCCCATCCCGCCGTCACCGGCGCTGTTCTCGCGGCGGCCCAGGCGCAGTCTCCATTTCCTGGGCGTGATAGACTTATTCCCTACACGACAACCACCCTGCACTCCTGCGCGGACAAGGAATAACCCCGATGCAACCAACCCCAAAGCGACCCTCCATGATCATCATGCTCTGTTTCGCCTGGGCGTCGATCCTTGAGGTCCCGGCGGAAGCGGCCGACCACATCACTTCCCTGCCACCACAGACGACTCAGGCCCCCAATCCCGAAGGAGGAGTCGATCCCCATGCCCTGGCGGTAGGGGCCGGTATCCTCGGCGGGGCAATCCTGTACAACCTCATGACCTGCGGGCTGGCGGTGAGCGCGGTAGTGGGCGGTCTCGCCGGTGATTATCTCTATCGTAGATACGCCGCCCCTCCGCAGACCCCGACCGCCGCGGGCCATAGCTCATCCTAGCCCGCATTTCTCACCAGTCGTCTACTGCGGACGCCGACTGGCTCGCTGTGACTGGACGTACTCGGAATCCTCGGCTCGACGTAGTGTCGGCTACGCCTTCGCCGCCGATTTCTCCGTGCGCCCCGTCACAACGGCCCCTCGACGCCCTCGCTACGGCGCCCGGTGAGAAATGCGGGCTAGCCGCCCGACAGAGATTCGACCTCATCCCGGCGTGAATCCCAGGCGTCTGGAGTCTGGGCGCCGTACAGAGCATCAGAGTGAATAGGCTGCGTCGATTGTTACAGCGGCTCGCGGGCTGGGGGGCCGGAATGAGGGCCTGGATTCGCCATCGGGATCGCGAGATCAGACTCCCCGACTGGCTGACCAGCATCCTTGATCATGCCGTCACCTGGAACGCGCCCCATCAATCCCGAGAGGAAGAGGAGGTGTTGATAGCCCAGGGTACCGGGGGACGGTTGGAGTTGGACGGCAATTGCCTGCGCCTGACCAAAGGCGGCAGTTTCGGTTTTTTCCTCGCCCTGCTCGGGGTGGAAGGCGGCTTTGTCGAACGCACTATCCGGGTCAGCGATATCGCCGCCGTGGAGATGGACAAACCGGCGCTGTTTTTCCGCTACATGCGCTTTTCCTACCCGGGCGCGCCGGATCTGACCGGCGATGACCTGAAAGACATGATGGCGGAAAACGCCTTGCTGATGAGTCTCTTCGACAACCGGGGGCTGTACCGCATCAAGGAACGCATCGAACACTCCATGAACCAGCAGGTAGGTCGTTGAAGGCCGCCGGTTGGTCGGTGATGGTCGCCCTCCTGCTGACGGGCCTCGGCATCTGGGGCCTGGTTTCCAATCCGGCGGGGAAGGACGGAGTCACTCCGCCGCCGGCCGTGGCTCCGACGAAGGCCGCGATTCAACCCGGCCTCTGGCTGGTCTGGTACGCGACCGATATCCGGGTATATCGCCTCCAGGTTCCCCGGCCCACCTACGAGAGCTTCGATACCGCCCTGCGCAAGGCGATGGCGCAGGACGAGGAACGCTTGCTGGCCATCGCCGACGGCTTTCTCGAAACCGAGATCGAACCCGTACTCGCCACCGTTCCCGACCAACTCAACCCCTTCCTGGAGCGGCTGTTCAGTTTGAGCAACGGCGCGGTCATGCTGCACAAGGCGCTGGAGTCCGCCGGCACCCCCGCCGCCACCTTGGCTTCGGTCCAAACCCAGCTCGCCGGGGAAGTGGTGAAAAGCTTTCAGCATAGCCTGGTGACCGCCGATACCACCCTGGCCGCCCTGCGGGGTGCCGCCGCCCGTACCTTTGCCTGGCTGCGCCAAGACCTGCTGTATAACTGCGATCGCTACGACCGGGCCTTTCGGGAGTTCGTCCTCACCTCCCCGGGCACAGTGGAGACCATGGAGCGGAAGACCAACTGGCGACCGGATCCTTCCTGGCAACAGAGCACCGCCACCTTTCTGTCGCTCTGCGAAGGGTTGCGGCGGATCGACGTCGGTCACCTGGCGGATACCTACCTTCAGGAAACCCTGGTGGCGGCGACCAGGGTGCAAGCATCCGCCATGGAACAGGTGCGACCGCTGGCGGAAACGGCCATGGGGGTGGAGGCGCGCACGGCGGCCATCCGCGCCTCCTGGGGTGAATTGGGATTGTCCAGGGACTGGGCGCAGCCCCTCGCCTCCGGCCTAAGTTATGCCGCCTCCAGCGGATCGCTCCTGGCCCGGCTGCATCAATGGTGGAGCCGGACCCAAACCCGGCAGGCCTTCGCCACCTTGCTCCAGGCGGTTCTGGAGCAATTGCGCCAGGATGTCCGGCAGCGCCTGCACCTGGCCTACCATGGCTTTATCGAGGGGGAAATGAGACGCATCGGCGTCAATCTGGCGGTACGGAGCCAAGGTGTATGGAGTTTCCAATAAAATTTCCCGGCCTCGAAGATCAGCGCCCGCGGGCACTCGTCAGCCTCTCCCTGATGGTGGGCGCCATCTTCGCCGGTTTCAGCATCACACCCCGGCCCGCGCCGGAAAAGCCGCAACTGACCTATGCCATCCCGGGCAGCACCGGCATTCCGAGCGGCGCAGGCCCGGTGTTTCTCCTCGGTGAGGATCTCTTTCCCCACCAATGTGGTCGCGCCTATCTGGACCCCAGCGGACGGCTGGCCCTGGTGGCCTATCATGAGGCCCCCTGTCGGCTTGGGATCCAGGAGCGGAAGGCCCATCTGTTGCCCGCGGATCTGAGAATACCCTGGGCGCTGATGCCGACGGCGGACCGGGACCGGTTGCAACAACTCGGCGGCACCACCCTGGAGCATCTGCGTGCCGTGGCCCTGGGCGTGGTCAAGGCCCCCTTCTTTGAACAGGACTATGCCCCTCTGCTCCAGGATATCCTGCGCCAGGCGACCCGTCAGGCCTGGAATGCCCCCGCCACCAAACAGGCCTTGACCCGGGCCTTCGACACCCTGGATCGGGGACCATTGGATCAACTCATGCAGGATCTGTTGCCCCTGGTCGCCGAGCATACCCGCAACAACCTCTGGCGCAGCCTGCGCAGTGCCGCCGCGATGCTCACCGGGAGCACGGACCCGGAACAAAGACGCGCCCTGGCCCAGGCCTGGTCCGAGGTACTGACCGACCCCAGGGTGCGGGACCATCTGGAGCGGAATCTGATGCCCCTGCTGTCGAGCCCCCAGGTCATGGCGATCGGCACCGTATTGGCGAATGAATCCGTCAAGGCCCTGATCGCCGATCCCCGCTCCCAGCGATTCGCCACCAGTCTGATCTCCGACCAGCGGTTTCTGAGTCTGCGGCCGGTGGCGGCGGATGCCCAGCGACTCTTGGTAGCCCTGCCGCAAAGCCTGATGCGGCTGAGATTCCGCCGTGACCACAATCCCTTGACCACCTACGTGCTCCATGCCCAGGTGCGGGATCGAGCCCGTTTTCTGGTGCTGCTGCTCACCGCGGAGCAGGAGCGACAGTTTGAGGGTCAACTGCCGCCAGAACCCCTGTTGGGAAGGAAACTGCCTTGAATCATACCCCTGTGTTCAGCATCGAAGGTCTCACCCTGGTCACCCCGGCAGGCAAGCGGCTGGTGGAACAGGCCGACCTGACCCTGGGCGGCGCCGAAGTGGCCCTCCTGGTGGGACCGAGCGGCAGCGGGAAGTCAACCATCATCAAGCTCTTGAGCGGACTCCTGGGCCACGACGGCCATCGCTGGGAGGTGCGGGGGACCCTGCGTCAAGGCGATCGGGTCTATGATTTGGCACGCGACCGTTGCGACATCGGTGGCCTGGTGTTCCAAAACTACGCCCTGTTCGATGACCTCTCGGCCCTGGCCAATCTCAATATCGCCCTGGACCATACCGACCACCCCGACCAGGCCATGGTGGAGCACATCCTGGACCTGCTCGCCGATATCGATCCCCAGCAGACCATCGCCGCCTCCAGTGGCGGCCAACGTCAGCGCATCGCCATCGCCCGCACCCTGTTGGCCAACCGCCCCCTGCTGCTGTTCGACGAGCCCAACTCGGGACTGGACCCGTACACGGCCCAGCGCCTGGGGGTACTGATCCGTGACCTCTGTCGACGCATGGGCCGTCCGGTCCTGATCGTCGCCCATCACGTGGACAATCTCTTGCCCCTGGTGGACCGGGTGTATCTGTTGGATACCCGCAGCCGCTCCCTCCGCGCCCTGCCGGTGGAACGGGAAGCGGTAGAACGGGCCTTACTGGCCCTTGGCGGCGTCGAGGAAGAGTTGCCGACTCCGCCGACGGCCCGTCCCCGCCCAGGACTCGGTACGGAATGGTTGCAGCAGTTGGCGCTGCACCCATCCCGGCACTGGTTTTTCCGCTATTTGAACGAATATTTCTGGATCCTCTGGGCGTCGCCCTTGATGCTGCTCTATATCTTTGCCGGGGCCGCCATCGTGGGCTTCGTCACCCTCTGGTTCGGTTTCAATTATGAACTCCTGGGAGACTTGGTCCGTTCCTTCGTCCACGACGAATCCCTGGCCGGCATCGGTTTCATTCAAGCGAACATTGCCGTACCCCTGATCGGCTGCATCCTCATGGTGGCGCGCAACAATGCCGTCATCACCGCGGATCTGGGTAACCGGGTGCTTTCCTCCCAGTTCCTGGCCATGCACAACCTGCGCATCCCGGGGCGCCGCTATCTGACCGCCGCCATTCTCATCAACACCCTGTTGGGGGGACTGGTGTTGACCGCCGCCTCCCTGGGCGTCGCCGGCTGGACGGCGTTCCACACCTGGCAGGGGCTCTTTCCCAACCAGCCATTCGAACTCTGGCAGGAAAACTTCTTTCACACCCTGCTGGTCAATCCGACCGCCTGGGTACGCAACATCGGCTGGGTGGTACTCAAGGTGCTGCTGAGTAACGGTTGCGGCACCTGGCTGGCCATCGGTGCCGGATTGTCCCACAAGGATTCGGTGATCGCCGTGAACTATGCCATCGCCCGCTCCATCGTGTTCGGGGTCACCGCCACACTCATGATTCACGCCATCATCACGGTAGCCGTGTATTGATTCTGAGAAACTGTCTGGAAACCTTGTGGCCAGGGCTCATCTGGCGTGGCTTCCCTGGGGATAACGGAATGCGTGTCCCGATCTCAGGCCAGGCCCCGGGTGCCTTGGCTTGCGTTCAGAATTTCCAAACAAGCTTCCAAGAGCTGGGATTCGCTACGCTCATCACCAGCCTACGAACCTTCCGGGCCAAGGCGGAAAAAGCCCATTTTTGTTCTTCTAAAAAGAACAATACCTGGACATCAAGAGGATATTATTCTCATATAGAGAACGAAAATCCTGCCAAACCTCCCCCTGCCCGGGGCCGCTACACAGGGTCCGCCAGGGAAGCTCTCTGGTAGGCT
Source organism: Pseudomonadota bacterium (assembly GCA_052035915.1). Lineage (GTDB taxonomy): Bacteria > Pseudomonadota > Gammaproteobacteria > Chromatiales > Chromatiaceae > JBPOHE01. Next base: position 5,537 of record JBPOHE010000126.1, on the reverse strand, counting down.
GGTGTTGAGGCATCAGCCGAAACCCAGCCTCTTGGCTTCAGAATAAGAAGCTGTTTGGAAATTCTCGTTACAGCTTCCGAGCCCCGGGGCCGATGTCTGTTCCTGCGATTATTGTTCTCATAAAGAGAACAATCTATTCTTTGTTTCTTTCTTTGTTGCCGATAATAGAACGAAAATCGGGCCTTTCCGGTCGAGGCCCGGGGCCTACAAACTCGAAGTCCGGGAGGCGGGGGGTGCAAACAGCTTCTGAGACCGCCCTTAACCCCGGTTGGGGAGGCGGACGCGAACAGGATGGGACTCCGGCGGGCCTGATGGGCCCGCCCCAGTCCCCGATAGAGCTATGGAGCGACCCGGCTCGCTACCGAGGAGGGAACGCTGGGGATGGCGCCCGAGTGAGCGCGGCGATAGAGATAGTCGCCGGCCAAGCCGCCCACCACGGCGCTGCTGACGGCATAGACACGGCTGATCGCCACCGTACTCTCGACAGCGGCAGCGCCGCTCGCAGAGGCCAGCATGGGGATCGAGGCCATGCCGCCGGTGGCCAGATTGAACACCACCACACCACCTATGGCTCCCAGACCAATAGCCAGCGCGTGGTTGTCGACGACATCGACCTTGTTGACGGAGGACGACACATCGGTCGCGACCTCGGCCACCTGCTGGGCGGCTTGGTTGATGGCTTCACCGGCCTTGACAGCCGTCTGCCCCATGGCATTGCCTGTCTTCTGAGCCGCCTGATTGACGGCATCGATGGCCAGCAGCACCTCCTGGGGAACAGCTTCGGACGGGGTCGGGCTTTTGGCAACAGCCGGGAGGGACAGCAAACCGCTCAAGACTATCCCCATGGGAACGATGGCTTTTATCTGCATAGAAAATACTCCGATAGTCAAAATCAACGATCAGCAATACAGAGGTGAGGTTCTGCAACTCCATTGCCAACCCACCTCGGACTTGGCAACAGTTTCAAAATACAGTCGTTATCCGGCTCACTCCCTGAGCGAAAGGATCCCTGGCTTTTCAGCCCGATGCTCCCATTATGGTGTCTGGCTCAGCAAATCCACAACCACTCCGGAGAGGGCCTCATGGGCCAGATCCACATTGAGGCGCGCCCGGGCTTCGTTGAGCCAGCGGACAGTCAGCGCCGCCGGCGTGCCACTCAATTGACCGATCAACTCCACCGCGCCTCGCAGATCGTCCTCGGCCAATCGGTCGACAGCCGATATCACCAACTTTTGCGCCACAGTCTCCTGATCCGTGGCTTGGTTGGACGGCGTTGGGGCAATGATCTGGCTGAGCCAGAGGCGGGCCCGGTCGGTCCAGGGTCCACTACTGGCTTGCAAGGCCTGCAACTTCGGCAACAAGATCACGCCGAAACTATCCCGGAGTTCCCCCACCGTGGCTACGCCGGTCTCGGCGCTCTTCGCCAAAGCCTCCAGGGCGGGTCGCAGGCGGGTACTCTCCCCGTCGCCGAGCCGCCGGACCAATTCCAACTCGCGAAGGAATGGATTATGGGTACGGGTAGCCAAGCCGAGTTGCTGAATGGCCAACACCAACCTCTGGATCCCCAGTTGGACCAGGATGGACTCGATTCGGGTATCCGTGGCCAGGCGCTGTTCCGACTGGGCCGCCACCGGTTCGGTGTGGCCGCTCTGGGTGGTGACGGCTTCTGGAACCTGGGCAAAAGAAGCTCCCATAAACAACCAAGCAGCCGCCCCGCTCCAGGCGATCCGGCGGGAAATCCTGGCCACCCGAGATCCCGGGCGAATGTTTTCCGGGTAGGCTTGAGGAAACAGAGGACAGGGATAGGCAAGAGCGATCATCGAAAATCCCTCATAGATCCGAGAGCCCGGTTATAACCTGGGGAGAGTTAGATAGGGGGTGGAGCTGACGGCCAACTCTCCGCTAAAGGGATGGTAAAGGAGGATGGCCAGATGCACCACAACCATCAGTGCCGCCGTCATCACCACCGCCATGGCGGTGTGGGCCGCCAGGCTGCGGGCACGGAAAAACCAACTGAACATTACGGCGATCAAGGCGTTGCCCAACAGGATCGTCCAGATCAGTGTCCGTAATCCGGGGCGGGCCGCCTGGAGTCGATGCTGGCGACTATCGAGGACTTTGGTGAGGAACTGGTCGGCCTGTAATCGCAAGAAACGATCCTGCTCGGAATGATTCTCCAAGCGCAGGTAACTACCCAGCATCCGTTCGAAACCCTCCCGCGCCGCCAGACTTTCCCGACCGACCTGCATCGTAATAAATTCGCTTTCCACTACGGCGGAGGCGTAGGTACGGAGCTGATGCCGCAGATCGGTCACCGCCGGGTCCGAGAGATCGGCCACCACCGCATCAAAGAGCCGTATGGCACTCGCTTCCACCTGTACCTGCTGACGGGCCGTCGTATAGCGAATACCACCATCAACCAGCACAAAGGCCAGCAAAGCCGCGAAGACTTCCCCCAGAAAGCCGAATTTGGCTCCACTGAGGAAATTCGCTTCTATCGTGCCGAGCACATCCACGATCGGCTCCTGGGCCGCCCCGACGAAGAGCGAACCGATCAATGTCAGCAGGATACCTCCACTGACCAGGAGCAGCATCCCCAGCCAGATAGGTAGTGAAGCGATCGCCAGCAAGGCCACATCGAGCCAGGGCAGGCTTTCCCAGGCCAGATCGACCGGCGGGGTCATGGCGCCAATAACTCGGCGAAGGGAGCCGTGCTGATGGCCGTCTCCCCACTGAAAGGATTGCCCAGTACAAAGATCAAGAACACATTGGACAACAGGCCCATACCCAGCACCGCTCCCATCAGCAGTTGCCCGGCCAGGGTCTGACTGCCGAAGAAGGCGTTGAAGGCAATGCTGAAAAGCACGACCGTGGAGAGGGTGAACCAGATCAGCGCCGCCGCGGCATCATTCAGGTTGTTGTTCAAACGATTGGTGCGTGCCTGAGCGGCCAGGCCGGCAAACTGGTTGCCCAACATCAGGAGCGATTGCTGATGGTTGTCCACCGGCTCGATGGCAAAATAGCGATCCAATACCTCGGCAAAGAGTATCCTGGAGATCGGGCTTTCATCTCCGGTCTCCATGGATGGCCACTCGGTCAGTACGACACTTTCAGCGTAACGGTTGAGGGTGTTCCTGAACTCGGTGGCCCGCTCCGGGGGAAATTCCTCAACCACCTGAGACAAGGCACGCCAGGCCGCCGCTTCGTCCTGAACGAAAGTCTGGGCGTCCCCATAGCGGTTACCGGCGCCCACCATGAAAAAGGCCATCAATCCGGCAAAGAGTTCGGCGATAAACATAAACTTGAAAGCGGCCACCTCGTTGTTGGCGATCAACCGCTCGCGGGTAAAGTAATTGTTGGCAAGCAAGACGCCGGCCAGGGACAAGAGTGTCCCGCTGCCCATGATGATGAAGGCAATCAACCAGGTTGGACGATGGATCAACCACAGATGCCAGCCTTCTCTGGCGATATCCTCGAACCAGGAGAAACCCACGTCGTTCGCCACCCTCGATTTAAGGCATGTCCGGCGGTAACAGGGCGGAACGTAACGACTCTGCCAACTCCAGATAGGCCGAATTGTCCAGGACGGCCGGACCATCGAAGGCATGGGCCAGCACATCGTTGAACATAAGCACCGTGGCCACGCTCACGGCAAAGAGGCTGCCTAACACCAGCTTGGTTGTCAGGCTCGGTAGCCCGAAAAACCAATTCAGGATCAAGGTAGCCCCCAAGGTGTAAACGATGACCACTTGCAGGGTTCCTCCCAAAAGGTAGCGAGCCGCCGCCAAACGGGCCTCCCTCTGCTCCGCCAACTCTCTAACCAAGCGGTTGGAGTAATTGAGCAATAACCTTTCCCGCAGACTGTGCGTCTGCGCCGCGGCGTACTTGGTGGTCAACCGCTGCAAGGCATCACTCGCGGAGTAGGACCGATCGCCGTATCGACTCATGGTCAACCATTCGGACTGGGCGATGGCGGTAGCATAATCCGCCGCGGCATTCACCAGATTGGAGCGATCGGGTTCCGGAAAGGTCAAGGCCGATCGTCCCAACAAAGTCAGTCGTACTGTCTCATCGCCGATGACATTTTGCAGGTTTCCATATCGCAGCCAGGTGAAGGCAAGCGCAAACAGGATCACCACCGCCAATACCGGCTCCAGAAATCCGATACGCGCCCCGGCAGGCTCGTTGTAGGGAGCCAGTTGCACCTGGGAGGCAAAAACGTGGAAGACTAGGGCACCAACCACGAACAACAGGGCACCGGCCACCCCGTAAAATACCAAATAGGGCAGGAATCTCAGATCGATGAGATCCCCGCCCACAACGGCGCACCCTTATCCTGCCCGCTGAGAAACCCGATTATTTTTGGGCTCGATTGAGTTTTTGTATGTTGCGGTCTACGCGCTGAATGGCGGTCATGAGGGCGCTGCTTTCCTCACCCAGGGCCGTTACTTTCGGCGTGACGGAAAAGGCCACTTTCGGTAAGGGCAACAACTGCACCTTGAGATCGGACACATGATAATCACTGCTGAGATTGACGGCGATGACCGTGTCCACGATGGTGCGCTGGAGGCTGGAATATACTCCGGGGTTATGTTGGTACCATTCCTCCACGGTGGCTTCCAGGTAGTCGAAATCGGCTTCGCTCAGCTCCCGTACCTGACCGAATTTGAAAGCGATGGTGGGGATCAGACCAACCTGGGAATCGATCTCCTTCAATTTGTAACCGGCATCGCTGAGCAGCTTGAAAAGCTGCATCGCATCTTTTTTGTTGACGCTTTTGGTCACTGAGGTGGGACTCGGCGGCGTCAACCAATCCAGACCATAGTCGTAAACTGTATCCCAGACCCAACTCAAAGTCGTGTTGGCGGCATCCCAGATCCTTACCACCATCGAGGGACGATCCTCGATCAAATCGATGGGCTCTTGGATCATCGCAACTTCCGGCATCCTTGTTGCCGACAACTGTGTTCCAGCTCCTGCTGTCGAACTCAAGCATAGGGTTGGGAAGCTCAGGAAAAACACTATTCCCATCGCCACCCCCTTCAGGTAATGCGTCGACTTAAGGGTATTCATGTCTCTCTCTCCGCTCAACGCCGGACCATGGGGGTAAGTTGCAAGTTGGACTGTCGAACCCGCTGCCTTAATTCATCATTCATTGGAAATACACCAATTTTCGCAAGATACCCATCTGGCCCAATAGCCGATTCCCGGGTGACCTCGGTAATGAATTCCCGCAATCCATTCACCGGTCCATCCCCAAGGTAATTTTTGACATGCGCCTTTTTGACGTAGAAATACAAGGGGCGAACGAACTGATAGCTGTGATCCGCCACGGTTTCGGTAGTAGGCAGCACTCCGTCCAGAGGCTGGACCTTTTCTACATCCAAATGAGCGCTGGCAAACCGCATCGGCACCACCGCGAGGGTACCTGGAGGCGAGGATTGTAACTGTTTCAACACGTTCTCTTCGAAAGGTTTGTCGAGTTCGATAATACGACCATCTTCGCGGAGTGAAATACACTGTTTCACCCGTTCATC
>JBPOHE010000066.1:0-23316 GCA_052035915.1 Pseudomonadota bacterium | reverse complement strand
GAGGGTGTCAACTCAACTGTGTAACCGGCATTCACACAGGCACCCTGTCAGCATACATAATCACGAACTGATTGAGCGCTTCCTTCCAATTACGTATAGGCATGGTCCATTTCTTTTCTACCCGTTTCAAGCCGAGATACAGCAGCTTGAAGATGGCTTCATCGCTGGGGAATGCACCACGATTCTTCAGTAGTTTGCGCATCGAGTAGTTCAACGACTCGATCGCATTGGTGGTGTAGATCACCCGGCGTATCTCGGGCGGATAGTCGAAGAACACTGTTACTCGTGCCCAGTCCGCTCGCCAGCTGGGGCCAATCGCCGGGTATTTTGTGTCCCAGCGTTGCGAGAACGACTCCAGGGCCTGTTCGGCCTCGGTCAAAGTAGAGGCGGCATAGATCGCCCTCAGATCAGCGGCCACGGCCTTACGCTCTTTCCAGGGAACGTACTTGAGCGACCTTCTTACCTTGTGCACGATACACAGCTGGACCTGGGTCCGGGGATAGGTGGCCTCAATCGCCTCCGGCAATCCCTTCAAGCCATCGACACAGGCAACGAAGCAATCCTCGACACCGCGATTCTTCAGCTCGTTGAACACGGTGAGCCAGAATTTGGCGCCTTCGGTCTCGGCCATCCACAGCCCCAGCAGCTCCTTCTCCCCTTCGAGGTTGATCCCCAGCGCCAAGTACACCGCCTTGTTCTTCACCGCCCCATCCTGCCGCGATTTGACGAACAGAGCATCGAAATAGAGGATCGGATAGACCGTTTGCAGCGGCCGTGATCGCCAGGCTTTCACCTCGTCGAGCACGCCATCAGTAACATTTGAGATCAGCGTGGGTGAAACCTCGGCACCATACAGCTCCTCAAGTTGGACCTGGATCTCGCGGGTACTGAGCCCTCCGCTGTAGAGTGCTAGAACCTTCTCATCAAATCCTTCCAGCCGTCGTTGGCGCTTCTTCACGATCTGTGGCTCAAAGCTCCCTTCGCGATCCCGGGGAACCTCAATGTCGAATTGCCCCGCATCGCTCTGGACGGTCTTACGCCCCTTGCCGTTGCGTCGGTTCGCGCCTGCCGCTCTGTCATGGGCTTCGTAACCCAAGTGCTCCGTCAGTTCTACCTCCAGGGCACGCTCCACTAGTTTCTTCTGCAACTGCTTGAGCAAACCATTCTCCCCAAGAATTTGTTTGGGGTCAGTGTAGTCTTTCAGCAGTTCATCCAGTAACTCATCTTCTTTCGTCTTTACTCTGGCCATCTCTCGCTCCTTCAAACATTACTAAAGATAACCAGTTACACAGTTCTTTTTAAAACCTCTCATATACAATAAAAGCATTTAACAAACGGCTACACCCGACCACCCAAAGAGCCGTAGGTGCGATTAGCGTAGCGTAATCGCACGCTTGTTTTTATAGCCGCCAATTCAGTCCAAAATTAGTTATCGTTACGCTCATCCCGTTAATAACCCTTATTAGCAACATTGAGTTGCTCCGGCAAACCGTCAAACAAGAGCCGTAGGTGCGATTAGCGTAGCGTAATCGCACGCCTGTTTTTATCACCGCCAGTTCGGTCCAAGATTGGTTATCGTTACGCTCATCCTGTCAACAACCGCTTCAATCCATGTCCAATTATAGACGCGCCTATATTAATGGTGGAACCTGGTTTTTTACGGTAAACCTTTTACAAAGACATCAAAATAACTTGCTTATCAGCAACATTGAGTTGCTCCGGCAAACCGTCAAAAAAGTACGGGCCAACCATCCTTTTCACATCGATGCTTGGGTTGTATTACCTGACCACATCCACTGTATTTTGACCTTGCCATCGAATGACGCCGACTTCAGTAATCGCTGGCGGCTCATCAAAAGTGGATTTTCGAGACCGATGCCTAACACAGAATATCGTTCCGACGCACGGATCAGGAACGGTGAAAGGGGAATTTGGCAACGACATTATTGGGAACATTACCTCCGTGATGATTCAGACTACCAAAAGCATGTGGATTATATTCATGTAAACCCGTTAAAACATGGATATATTGAACACGTCATTGACTGGTTTTATCCGACATTTCACCAGCATGTGGCAAAAGGCATTTATCCTGCCAATTGGTGTGGCGATATTAACATTGTCGTTGGTGGAGGCGATTGAATATAGGTTCGATTACGCAAGGCTAATCGCACCTACGGCCCTGGTTATCGGCACGTTAGGGCCAGATATTGACAAACCAATAAGCGTACATACACTGTACGCATGATTAGCTTCGAGTGGGATAAGGCGAAAAGCCGCTCAAATCTGAAAAAGCACGGGGTTTCTTTCGAGGAAGCCCGATCTGTGTTCTTTGATGAGTATGCAGTGCAATTTTTCGATGAAGAGAATTCCCCCGAAGAAGATCGCTTCATTATGCTTGGTATGAGTAGCCATAGCCGCATCCTCGTGGTATGCCATTGCGAAAGGGCGGGCGGTTCGGTGATTCGAATCATTTCTGCCCGAAAAGCCACGACAAAAGAGCGCAGCTATTATCCGTAAGGTGTCCTATGAAAGCTGAATACGATTTCTCGAAAATGAAGTCTCGAAAAAATCCCTATGCGTCGAAGCTGAAGAGATCGGTAACAATCCGGCTAGGCGAAGATGTCATTGAATATTTCAAATTAATGGCAGAAGAAACAGGCATACCATACCAGAGTCTGATCAACCTTTATTTGAGAGACTGTGTTTCCCAACATCGGGAAATTGATCTGAGCTGGCAAACGAAAAGGCCCTAAGAATGCAATCAAGTCATTCTGGTATATGTTTTGAGAGAAATCACTTTAGTCATGACTGGCTTCCGGGCATGGGGCGAAAATGCCCCATTTCCGTTCTCGTAGAGAGAACAATTGTCATTCCCAAAAGGTATCGTTCTCCGTTCGAGAACAATTAACCAAGTCAAAAGCTTAGGCCCGGGAGCCTTGAGAGGTGAGCGAGTCGGCTATTTAGGGGAAATCTAACGGGAATCGGCATCACTTCCAGGTCTGTTTCAGGTTCCTTTGTCGTTGGAAGCCGATGGGACTTGGGGACCTGATGGCAATGGCGATACAATATTAGACAAACCTTATTTACTCAGGAGTGAAGCATGCCTACCTATGATTACCGTTGCGATGCCAATGGGCGCACCCTCGAGGTCAACCACCGCATGAGCGAGCTACTCAGGACCTGGGGAGAAGTCTGCGAACGTACCGGTCTCGATCTCGGTTCCACCCCCGCGGATACCCCGGTGAAACGCATGGCGACCGGTGGGAATCTGATCGGCAGCTCCAGCCTCGGCAGTGGCCTGGAGCCTCCCTGCTCCAGCGGTAGTTGTTGTCCCGGGGGTATGTGCGGTCTGGGTTGATCTCTCGCGGCTGAACCAGAGGATCCGGGCGGCCCGCGCCCGGGTCGGTCGCTGTCCATGTCGATGACCTCGCTGCCGCCCAAAGGCAGGTTTGTAATCATCCTCCTCCCCAGCCTGTTCGTCCTGGTGGGGCTCTTCCTTCATGGCCCCATCCTCCAACCCCAGAGCTATCACGAGTTTGCCGATCAACGCCCCTGGCTGGGTCTGCCCAACGCCTGGAATCTGCTGAGCAATCTCGGCTTTTTTCTGGTCGGCGCGCTCGGGGTGGCGCGCCTCAGCCGCATTTCAGGAACGGGACAAGGGGTCACGGAACGGGGATATCGGCTCTTTTTCGCCGGACTGTTGCTGACCGGGGTCAGTTCCGGCTTCTATCACCTGGAGCCCCAGGACACCTCCCTGGCTCTCGACCGCCTGACCATGGTGTTGGCTTTTGCCGGTATCCTGGCCGCCCTGATCGAGGAACGGCTCGAACCGGCCTGGGGAACGCTGGCGCTGCAATGCTTCACCGGCGTGGGAGTGATCACTCTCGTCTACTGGATAGCCGGGGTCGCTGTCGGATCTGGGGATGTGCGCTGGTACCTGCTCTACCAAATCCTGGCGATGACGGCCCTGCCCTTGCTGCTGCTTCTCTGCCCGCGACCCGGGGCCAAGTCGCGGGCGCTGTGGGGATTAGTCGGCGCCTATGTCCTGGCGAAGGTCACCGAACATTTCGATGTCGCCATCTTCGCCCTCAGCGGCCACTTCATCAGCGGCCACAGCCTCAAACACCTCCTCGCCGCCCTCGGCGCCTATGGGCTGCTCCGGGCGCTCTCCGCCCCGGCTAGATTCAGTCCATAAAGACCGGGGTCTTTTCCGCCTCGGGCTCGCACAGGATCGGTGCCCCGAGCCTGGAGAGGGTAAAGAGCCTGAAAATCCGCGCCCCGTCCTCATCCAACACCCGCAGATCGTCGGTTTCATGCAGATCCTGCATCACCCGGTGGAAATGACCACCGTATTTCTCGCTCACCTCGGCTACCGGCAGCTCATAGGCCAGGTACTTGGTGACACCCTTGGATTCGAGTTTGCTCAGCAAGATCGGATCCTTCGGTGATTCATGGGAAGACAGCACCACCAAGGCGCCGCCACTGGTCAACAACATCAAGGCTTTCATCCCCCCTCCTCGGGTCCTGCGACCGCCTCTACGAACAGGCCGTTATTCATACGAGAGGCTCTCCTATATAGTGTAGCCCTTGCCCCGGGCGGCATTTCCCGCCCCGGAAAGATTCCACAATACAAGAGGAAGGCTCGCGGTCATGGTGTCGTTTTCAGCTCAGGATCTCGGTTTATTGCTCAGTGCCCTCGCCTTCTCCGCACAGAAGCATCGGGATCAACGGCGTAAAGACGCCCATGCCCCGCCTTATATCAACCACCCCATCGCCGTGGCGAATCTCCTATGCAACGAAGCCGGTATCTACGACATCGAGGTGATCTGCGGCGCCATCCTGCATGACACGGTGGAAGATACCGACACCCTCCCGGATGAACTCGAGCAACAGTTCGGCGCCCAGATCCGACGCATCGTCATGGACGTGACGGACGATAAGGGACTCAGCAAACAGGAACGCAAACGCAAACAGGTGGAGCACGCCGCCCACCTCTGCGAGCAGGCGAAACTGGTCAAGATCGCCGACAAAATCTGTAACCTGCGGGATATCGCCGCCACGCCCCCGGTGGGTTGGCCACTGGAACGACGCCAGGGCTATTTTTTCTGGGCGCGGGAGGTGGTGGATCAGTTACGGGGCCTCCATGCGCCCTTGGAACAGCTCTTCGACCAAGCCTTCAGCCGCATCCCGGAAAGCTAGCCCGCCGTCTCACCGGCACCGAGGGGTTCGACCCCTATCCCTTCCGGGGTGACTCGCAACACCGCTCCTTGATCATCGCTCCAATCCGCGAGCACCAGACGGGTCACCGCCTGGCCGTCGAGCCAAAAGTCGTGTCGTGCCGGTCTATGGGTATGACCATGGATCAGGAGGCCTACCCCGTGGCGACGCATCTGTTGCTCGACCGCCTCCTGGTTGACATCCATGATGTCCGCGGCCTTGAGTGAGTTCGCCTCGCCACTCATACGGCGGTATTCCTGGGCGATGGCGAGCCGTTCGGGGATGGGCTTGGCGAGAAAGGCCGCCACGAAGGGGGGCGAACGGACCTGCTGGCGGAAATGCAGGTAGGCCTGATCATCGGTACAGAGCAGATCGCCGTGCATGAGCAGGCTGGGGGTGCCGTAGAGATCGAGCGGATAGGGATCGGGAAGCAACCGACAACCGGCCGCCCGACAAAAATCCTCACCCAGCAGGAAATCCCGGTTGCCGTGCATGAGCCAGATCTCGGTGCCCTGCTCGGACAGCCGCCGCAGGGCCCCGAGGATCATCGGAATCGGCGGCGCCTGATGGTCATCGCCGATCCAGGCATCGAACAGGTCTCCCAGGATAAACAACCTCTCTGCTTGCGGCGCCCGTCCCGCGAGGAAGTCGAGAAAGAGTTCCAGCCTGGCCGGGCTCCCGGAACCCAGGTGCAGATCGGAGATGAACAGGGTCTCACTCATGCTGTTTCTTCCCCTGGTCCAGGATAGGCACCCGGTTTATTCGCTTTCCACCGCCTGTTCGATGATCAGGTCCCGGACCGGGACATCCTGGAAGCCATGTCGGGTGCCGGTCGCCAAGGCCTTGATCTGGTTGACCACATCCATTCCCTCCACCACCTGGCCAAAGACACAGTAGCCCCACCCATCCTGCCCCGGATAGTCGAGAAAGCCGTTGTCGGCCACATTGATGAAGAATTGGGCGCTGGCCGAGTGGGGGGCCGTGGTGCGGGCCATGGCGATACTGCCGGTGCGATTGCGGAGGCCGTTGTTGGCCTCGTTCTGGATCGGCGCCCGTGTCCGTTTCTGTTTCATGCCGGGCTCGAAACCCCCGCCCTGGATCATGAAGTTGTTGATCACACGATGAAAAATGGTGCCGTCATAGAAACCGTCGCGGACATATTGCCGGAAGTTCTCGCAGGTCAGGGGGGCACGATCCGCATCGAGTTCGATATGGATCGCGCCCAGTGAGGTTGTGAGGATAACCATGGGAGTCTTCACCTCACTTGGCGACCGCGGCGACGCGGCTCATCTGCTGGATGAGGACGGTCTCCTTGGGCACGTTCTGCATCATGCTGCGGGACCCAGTGGGCGACTTGGCGATGTCGTCCACGACCGTCATCCCATCCACCACCCTGCCGAAGACGGTATAGCCCCAACCGCGTGCGTCCTTGCTGGTGAAGTCCAGCGGCGGATTGTTCACGGTGTTGATGAAAAATTGCGATGTGGCCGAATGCGGATTCGAGGTCCGCGCCATCGCGATCGTCCCCCGCTCGTTCTTGAGTCCATTGTCAGCCTCGTTCTGGACCTGACCCCGGGTCGACTTGGGTTTCAGATCCTCGGTGAACCCGCCGCCCTGGATCATAAAGCCGTCGATCACCCGATGGAAAATCGTGCCGGTGTAAAACCCTTCATCGACATAAGCGAGAAAGTTTTGCACCGTGGCCGGGGCCTTGTCCGGATAGAGTTCAAGGGTGATGGCGCCACGGTTGGTCTGCATCAATACCTTCACCGGATCGGCCAGGGCCGGGTTGAGGGTCCCAAGTAGCAGACCGGCGAGGGCCGCACAGGCGGAGCGGATCTTCATGAGTAGCGTTCTCCTGCAGGGATGATGATGAACAAATCGTCGTGAATTAAGGTTTCGGTTCCAGCTCGGGGGCTCGAACCCAGGACCTAGTATCGCATCACAACCCAACCTACACAGCATTGAGGTCATTTCCAGCCCCCGGTCCCCGCCGCCAACCGGCGCGGCGGTGCCGAAGCCTTTGCTGCCTGGTGGGTCAAGAAACCTGATGGCCAAGGGAAAGCGGAGAAAAACAGTCGCCATCCGTTGCGATATGTCAAGCCCGCAACAACCGGTCTATTCCATACTATCCACCCCCGGCCCACCCAATACCCTAATTTTTTCTAGAGGAAATAAAGTTAGTTTATAAGTATCAAGCGAAAAACTGTTTGGCTTTTTTCTTTGCAGATCATTATCTTTGTGCACCCTAGTGCCCCTCCATCCAGCAAGAGGGGGCCCGTGCGCGCGGAAACCGATATTCTGCCGAAGGCTTGTCCAGACCGGCCAAGGCGAGAGTGTGTCTGCCGCCTGTTGGAATCCGCTGGGAGAATTGATCACCATTCGAGAATTCGTTGGTGAATGGCATCACAGCAGCAAAATCTTTAGGAGACTAGCACCATGCCGACTTTCGTGCGTACTGACAAGTGCGACGGTTGCAAAGGCCAGGACAAGACGGCCTGTATGTATATCTGCCCCCACGATTTGATGAAGCTGGACAAGGATGGCTCTGAAACCGGTCACCCGATGAAGTCCTACAATCAGGAGCCGGAGCAGTGCTGGGAGTGCTACTCCTGTATCAAGATCTGTCCCCAGCAGGCCATCGAGGCGCGTCCCTATGCCGATATCGTCCCCTTGGGCGCCTCTGTGCAGCCCTTGCGCGGCACCGATTCCATCATGTGGACCATCAAGTTCCGTAACGGCACCATGAAACGCTTCAAATTCCCCATCCGCACCACCCCGGAAGGTTCCATCGATCCTTACGGCGGCAAGCCCTCTGCCAACTTCGCCAATATCGCCCAAGCAGGATTCTTCACCGAGGAGAAGGGCTTTCGTCCCGGGAATCCCGCCGAACTGATCCGCAAATAAGGATCGGTCGAACAGCGTTAATCAAATCTCAAAAGCATTAAATAGAGGAATTGCAACAATGGCTGGTGAATTCGGCAATCCTGAAGTCGTCCAGGAAGAGGTCGACATCCTGATTATCGGCGGTGGCATGGCCGCTTGCGGTACGGCTTTCGAAATCGGACCTTGGGCGAAAGCGGCGGAAGGCGCCATGGGGCGTCCCATCAAGATCAAGCTGGTGGACAAGGCGGCCGTGGATCGTTCCGGCGCGGTGGCCCAGGGCCTGTCCGCGATCAACACCTACATCGGTCCCAATCAAGACCCCGCGGACTATGCCCGCATGGTCTCCAACGACCTCATGGGCATCACCCGCGACGACCTGGCCTATGACCTGGGCCGGCACGTCGACGAATCCGTGCATCTGTTCGAGGAGTGGGGCCTGCCGATCTGGAAGACCGACGAGAACGGCGAACGCCACGACGGTTCCAAGGGTCTGCCGGCGCTGAAGGATGGCGGCAAGCCGGTGCGTTCCGGCAAGTGGCAGATCATGATCAACGGCGAATCCTATAAGTGGATCGTCGCCGAGGCCGCCAAGAAGGCGCTCGGCAGCGACAACATCCAGGAGCGCGTGTTCATCGTCAAGCTGGTCAACGACGCCAAGGATTCCAACCGGGTCGCCGGCGCCGTCGGTTTCTCCGTGCGCGATCACAAACTCTTCGTCTACAAGTTCAAGGCCTGCCTGCTGGTGGCCGGCGGCTGCGTCAATATCTTCCGTCCCCGCTCCGTCGGTGAAGGTACGGGCCGCGCCTGGTATCCGGTGTGGAATGCCGGCTCGACCTACGCCATGGCCGCCGAGGCCGGTGCCGAGTTGACCATGATGGAAAACCGCTTCGTTCCCGCCCGCTTCAAGGATGGTTACGGCCCGGTCGGCGCCTGGTTCCTGCTGTTCAAGGCCCAGGCCACCAACGCCGAAGGCGAAGTCTACATGGTCAAGAACAAGGCCTTGTTGGACGACTATCCGCCCTACGGCCAGGCCGCCGTGCCGGCCTCCTGCCTGCGCAACCATCTGATGCTGAAGGAGATGCAGGAAGGCCGCGGGCCCATCTACATGGACACCGTGACCGCCCTCGCCAAACTGCGCGAGACCCTCTCACCCCGTGAGGTGAAGCACCTCGAGGCGGAAGCCTGGGAAGACTTCCTCGATATGTGTATCGGCCAGTGCGGTATCTGGGCCGGTGAAAACATCGAGCCGGAAAAGAAGAACTCCGAACTCATGCCCACCGAACCCTATCTTCTGGGCTCCCATTCCGGTTGCTGCGGTATCTGGGTCTCCGGTCCCGAGGACCTGGGCGCGCCGACCGATGAGAACCATGCCGATAAGGACAAGATCCCGGCCCACCTGCCCAAGGGCTGGAACTGGGGTTATCGCGGCATGACCACGGTCAGAGGTCTCTTCACTGCTGGTGACGGTGTTGGCGCCTCAGGCCACAAGTTCTCCTCCGGTTCCCATGCCGAAGGTCGTTTGGCCGCCAAGTCGATGGTGAAGTTCGTCGTCGACAACAAGGATTGGAAGCCGGAGATGGACACCTCCGTCGACGATCTGATCGCCGAGATCTATCGTCCAGTGCGCAACTTCCTCACGCACAAAGACTACTCCACGGCGATCGACATTAACCCCAACTACATTACGCCCAAGATGCTGCAATTCCGTTTGCAGAAGGTCATGGACGAGTATGTAGCCGGCGTGGCGACCTACTACAAGACCAACGCCCACATGCTGAAGGTGGCCGAAGACAAGCTGGAGATGCTCAAGGAAGACGCCCTCAAGATGCGCGCCAAGGATCTGCACGAGCTGCTGCGTGCCTGGGAAAATTATCACCGCATTCTGACCGCCGAAGCCCACATGAAGCACATCCAGTTCCGCCAGGAGAGCCGTTACCCCGGCTTCTACTATCGGATGGACAAGAACTTCGTGGACGAGGAGAACTGGCACGTCTTCGTCAACTCCGTCTATGACCGCAAGAGCAAGCAGTGGAATTGCTTCAAGCGCGCCCATGTGGATCTGGTCGACAAGTCCA
This sequence comes from Pseudomonadota bacterium, assembly GCA_052035915.1. Lineage (GTDB taxonomy): Bacteria > Pseudomonadota > Gammaproteobacteria > Chromatiales > Chromatiaceae > JBPOHE01. Next base: position 13,135 of record JBPOHE010000066.1, on the reverse strand, counting down.
AGCTGTTCAAGGCCGCGGCGCATTAATACCGGCGTATTCATCGCGGACTTCGCGTGACAACCGGGCGCCGCAAGGCGCCCGGTTTTTTTTCCGCGTCCGCCCAGGGGAAAGATCACCTGGGCCGGGCGCTATAATCATCTCCCCAGTCCCAATATATCGCTTCCCAAAGCGGAGTCCCTGATGAGCCAGGAATTCACATTCGATATCCCCTTCAAAAGCCGCGTCGTACCCCAGATCCTCGATGAGGATGCCGTCATCCGCTTCCATTGCCACAAAGGCATCTCTTGCTTCAATGCCTGCTGCAAAAAAGCGGAGGTGATGTTGACGCCCTATGACATCATCCGCCTCAAACAGCATCTCGGCATGAACGGCAGCGACTTTCTCAAGACCTATACCCTGCCCTTCGAGATGGATGCCGACAAAATGGCCGGGGTAAAAATCCGTCCCGATGACCAAGGCGCCTGCCCCTTTGTGACACCCGAAGGCTGTTCCGTCTATGCGGATCGCCCGACGGCCTGCCGCTACTACCCGATCGGTCACCTGGCCATGCATGCCAAGGATGCCCCCCACGAAACCACCCATCATGTCCTGGTCAAGGAACCCTATTGCCGGGGGCATGATGAGGACCGCACGATCAGCATCGCCGCCTATCGACAGGAGCAGGATCTCGAAATCTATGACGCAATGAACCAGGACTGGTTACAGCTTATTCTCAAGAAAAAGTCTGCCGGCCCGACCGTCGGTAAACCGCCCGAACTCAGTCTGCACTTGTTTTTCATGGCCTGTTTCGATCAGGACAGATTCCGCCGCTTTGTGTTGAGCGAGTCCTTTCGTAATAGTTACGATCTCGACGACAGCCTGTTCCGGGAACTCGAAACCGACGACATCGCCTTGATGAAATTCGGTTTTCGCTTTCTCAGACAGGTGCTTTTCGCCGAGCGCAGCCTCCCTGAGCGTGCCGGCGCCTGGGAGGAACGCTACGAGCGACGCAAGGAGGTATTCGAGCTACGCCGTCAGGCGGAGATCGCCCGGGCGCAGCAACTGGAAGACGATAAATACGCCGAAGGCCTTTGAAACTCTCGGCTCGATAGCTTCTCCGGCGGGTCGTTGCCCCGTCAGGGAACCGCCCCGCCGTGGTCGAGAAGGCTATCGGTCCGCGCCGCCAGCACAAAATCGTTGTGGTGGAGACCCTGAAGGCTGTGGGTCCACCAAGAGACGCTGACCCGCCCCCATTCGACGACTATCCTGGGGTGGTGGTTGGCGGCTTCGGCGATCGCCCCCACCCTGTTGGTAAACTCCAGCGCCGTAACGAAGTTCGGAAAGCGGAAGGTTTTTTCCAGTTGCGGGTGATCGTCCGCGGTCGTCACCCGCCAACCCGGGAGTTGTGTGAGCCGCTCAGTCTGCTCGGCTTCGCCGACAGAGGCCGAGTTTCCCTGACAAGGGCTACAGCTTTCATCCGCCAACCTGGGCATGGAACACCTCCAGAAGTCGAACCAGTTCGATGGGACCAAGAAAAAATCTGGTGTCGATCCTCCCTCATCTCAATATGGCTTCCAGCCCCATCAACCCAGAGCCATACCTGTTCTTATTAGCTTTTCTTGTATTTGATGGAGGAGGTGGCACCTGCCCCGAACCTGAGGCATCACGGAACGTTCTCGGAAAAAGACGGGGCGGGCTGCGGATGAGCGAAGCCGATATCAGCCTATGGCCTAGACCAAGAAAGCCAAGCTGCGGCGCTTCCGGGCATGGGCTCTGTTACCCGGCTTTTCGTTCTCTTATAAAGAACAATCATCCTTTAATATCGCCTATTGTTCTCTTTATAAGAACAAAGAATGGCCTTTTTCAGGCCAGGCCCGGAGCCACTGATCGCGAAATACCTATTCCTGATAGGTCTTTCTCTGCGGCGGAGAATTCGGGGCCGAAACCCGCACCCTACCGCCCTAAAGCCTGTAATGTATTCGGAGATTCAGCGGGTCATACAGATCACAAATGGGAAACAGGAACTGAAGCCAGCCTCAATCCGGTCTGGACTCGCATTTCACCCGGCCATGATCCACATGACCTAAGGGATCCTCGTGGATGATCACCTCCGCGCCGGGATAAACCTCCCGGATCTTCCGTTCCAGGCCATCGGAAACCTCGTGGGCCTGCCACAGCGGCAGACTGTCGTCCAGCTCGATGTGCAATTGCACGAAAAAGGCATAACCGGACTGGCGGGTGCGCATATCGTGCACACCCAGCACCCGGGGATGGGCAAACACCAAGCGCAGGATCTCATCACGCCGCTCCCGGGGCAATTCATGATCCATCAGCAACCCTATGGCCTCGCGGCCGATCTGGAGAGCGCTGTAGAGGATAAAAACGGCAATGGCGAGGGCGAAATAAGGATCGGCGCCATGCCAGCCGAAGGCCGCGAGAACGAGTGCGGCAATGGTGCTCAGATTGGTGATGAGGTCGGTGGCATAGTGAAGCGAATCCGCTTTGATCGCCGTGGAGGCGGTCAGACGCATGACATGGCGTTGAACGGTGAGCAACACCAGGGTCGCCAGGATGGCAAAGACCATGACCCCCACCCCCAGGGCGACCGATGCCAAGGGCTTCGGGTGCAGAAAGCGATCCACAGCTTCGAGTAACAGAAACACCGCCGAGCCGATGATGAATGTGGCCTGCCCGAGCCCGGCCAAGGACTCGGCCTTGCCGTGACCGAAACGATGCTCGTCATCTGCGGGTTGCAGCGACCAGCGAACCGCCAGCAGATTGATGGTGGAGGCCAGGGCATCCATTAAGGAATCCACCAGCGAGGCCATCAGTGCCACCGACCCAGTGGCCAGCCAAGCGACGAGCTTGCCGAGGATCAATATCCCGGCCACCGTTACCGAAGCCCAGGTGGCCAATCTCAATAAACGCGCACGCGACTCGGGCGCAAGAGGTGGGGTCATGGTCATGAACTCATGCCCCCCGAAAACTGCGACGGGTATCGAGAAAAACGCCTGTCATTTGTGCTAACCCGCTGTGGTATTAGGGAAAACCCAAGTGCCCACCGGCTTGGCCGTTACTATAATTTATAGGGTTTCGGGGAGAAAAAAACGCTTACCGACAGCTACCGAAAGGATGGGCGGTGGGATGTTTTTTCTGTGCCCCGGATCTCACAAGGCAATCACGAGAACAGAGAAGTCTAGACCTTCCGAGGATTTTGGAGATGAACTGGCTTTTCGATGCTGACTTCGGATCATTTTTATGGCCCAAACATACCCCTGAGTCAATCAAGGGGCAACCCATCGCCAGGGTGATGGCGGCCGTGGAACAGACGGTGGAGACGATCGAACCGCGGATCCGCCGCATACCTGATTATGCCGGGCGGCTCCAGGACGCCGTGGCCCATGCGCTGAATTACGCCGATCGAGTAGCGGAGCTCGTCCCCGGCGTATTGGAGGTGGATCGTCGATCCCTGGGATCCAAAGCGAGGATGATTTTCTCCTCGTCGGACGATCTCGATATCGCCTGCCGCCGAAGTTGGGAGCTGAAAGATTTTCTCAGCGATAGCGACAATCAGGACCTGGCGGAATGCTGGGCCTTTGTCTGCATGAACAAATCGGAGTCGACGTCCGACACGGATTTTCCGCCATCCCAACAGCTCGGTATGAGTTTCTGCGACCATCGGATCAACACGCCGGGACGCTCTGAATCCGAGGCGCGCCGCGCACTCCAGGGATGCGTGTTTCAAAACCTGCTTACCACGGCACGGGAGCATGTTTGCGCCTGTCGCCAGTCGTCCAGCCTGCTGCACGACGGCTACCAGCGTCTGCATGGCAAGTTGAAAACCCAATGGCTCCAGCATCGCCGTGAAGGAGCGGATCGCCGGGTGCTCCTCTCGCTGCAACGTAAAATGGAGGATCTGGAGCACCGTGTGGCCGCCGCCGAGGAGAAACTCCTGCGCGATGAGTGTTCCACCCCCGAGGCCTGGATTGAAAAACTCAACGAAGTCCTTGGTCACCCGGAAGAGCTGATCCGCTTGCGTCCCTTACGACTGTCCATTCCGCCCGCGGGGGATGTCTGGCCACAACAAAAGGTCGCCGACGAAGAGTTCATGGATCTCGCCGAGATCGATATGGGCGAACCCCAGGCCAGAGTGGTACTGCTTGCCAGGCTCCATCGCGCCGGGGTCCCTCCGCTAAGCGAGCCGCGTGCCGGGATGCGGTTACCTGCCGCCGCTTGAAGGTCACCAGGCGCATTCTTTGCGTCCCTTGACCGCGGTTTGACACGCCACGAAGCCGGATGGCTGAGTTCTGAAGAATAAAGACGGAGCACCAGCGGTGCTCCGTTTGTTTTGACATCCGGGTTTGGTTTCAACCCATGATGTAGTGTTCCAGTTGTTCGATGATGAAGTTCTGGTGGGAGATGATGGACTTGACCAAATCGCCGATGGAGATAATGCCGATGAGCTTGTGATCCAGGATCACCGGAAGATGACGGACCCTTTTTTCCGTCATGAGGGCCATGCACTCCTCATCCGTCTGGTCCGGGTGGACGACGGCCACGCGACGGGTCATCACTTCCCGCACCCTGGTTTCCTTGGATCGGCGATCCTTGAGAATGATGCTGCGGGCATAGTCCCGCTCTGAAAACATACCCACCAGACAGTCCTGTTCAATCACCGGCAAGGCGCCGATGTTTTTCTCCGCCATCAGGGAGAGGGCCTCATAGACCGTCTGCTCGGGATGGATTCCCCAAACCGTCTGCCCCTTGGCTGCCAAGAGTTCTTTTACCGTTTTCATTCTTGTCCCCTTCGGTCATTTCTCAATGTTTCCGAATTGTAGACAAGCTTGGCTGAAATGCCCAATCCGGCCTGGGGAAAAGTCGCCTCGCCGCCGTCCTGAGGTATCGGATCGGAGCACGTCACGGGCTGGAACTGGCCGGAGAAGCCACCGCTGGCTCGCCAGCGCCTCAGGTGCACTGGCGTTTTTTGTTTTGCGAGCCAGGCCCGAAGACCACCACCCGCAGCCCCTCGATATCGATCAATTCGATATGTTTGCGGTCGACCCTGAGTAGGCCGTCTTCCTGAAAACGGGTGAACAAACGACTGACAGTTTCCACCGCCAGACCCAGGTAATTGCCGATCTCATGGCGCGACATGCTGAGATAAAACTCTCGTGGGGAGAAACCGCGCCGCATGAATCGCTCGGAGAGGCTGAGAAGAAAAGCCGCCAGACGTTCATCCGCGCTCCGCTTGCCGAGCAGCATCAGCATCTCGGACTCCTGGGTGATCTCCTTGCTCAGGAGTCGGAACATCTGGTGTTGCAGGCTCGGAATGGTACAGCTCAGTTCTTCCAGGCGATCGAATGGGACCTCGCAGATGGCCGAGGTCTCCAACACCTTGGCGGCGCAACCGTGAACATCGCTCTGAATAGCGTCGAGGCCGATGAGTTCACCCGGCAGATGAAATCCCAACACCTGCTCGCCCCCATCCTCACTGGGGGTAAAGGTCTTTACCGAGCCGGTTTTGACGATGTACAGGGCCTTGAAACGATCCCCTTGTCGAAACAAGGCATCCCCCCGGTGCAGGGGCCGGTTACGCTTGACGATGTTGTCGAGCCGTTCAACGTCCTCGATAGTAAGCCCCATGGGGAGACAGAGGGCGTTTAAGCTACAGTTCTTACATGCCACCTTGATGTTCTCAAGCGAGATGACCCTGCGCTCTTCCACCTTTTCCCCTCTCCACGAAATGTTCCTGCATTTTCCTATGCGAGTTGATCTGGATCAAGAAGTTAGCATCTTTATTCGGCGTATGGGGCCGTCCCTTTGCGAACCCTGTCAACGGGGTCGGCAAACACCATCCCCACCAGCCGGGACGGGATCCGGTGGACCACCCAGGGCTCAACCCAACAAGGGTTCTGAGTCTGCTGCGGAGACATGGAGACGCCCTCGGGGTTGTCCAGCACGCTCCCGGCGACAACGGATCGATGGAGTTCCCTGGGCGGATACCCCAGCATAACAAAAGTGCCACCAGAAAGGGCGGTTGGCGGCATCCGCTGATCTGAAACCAATCTCCGGGGTCTGACGGGCCGACTCCACGTTATTCATATTCTGAATAGATTATAGTCATACGATCGGTCTGGTGCAGGCGCTAGCCCTAACCGAAAACCGATGAAAAAGGGAAAGACCAAGCAGGAGCTGGTATCCGCACTCAAGTAGTTCCGGGCCTGGGCTGAAAATGGTCATTTTTTGTTCTTTTTTAGAGAACAATGCGGCACAAATAAAATAAATTGTTCTGTTTTTAAGAACAAAGGCCTAACATTACAGGATTGGGCCATCAATGAGCTTGGCTTCGCTCACCACATCCGAGCCGAGCACCGACTAGGGTTTTCAATGCTCGCCTGGACGCGGGCGGCCACTGGCCAGCCTATAGAATAAAACCTACAGGGAATATCCATTCCATTCCCAGACAGCGGCTTCGCAAAACACCCATATTCTCCCGGCCTGGTCTTCCCGGGCACCTGATCCCCTGCGGATAAGATACAAGTTGCGCCGCGTTGAGGAACCAGCCTGGTTCTGGTACCTTTTCCGCGGTTCATCCGACCCATTCCCCTTAGGCATCCCCCACATGGCTCGATTCGTGTTCGTTACCGGAGGCGTGGTTTCTTCCCTCGGGAAAGGCATCGCTTCCGCCTCCCTTGGTGCGCTGCTCGAAGCCCGCGGGCTCAAGGTGACCATGGTCAAGCTCGATCCCTATATCAACGTGGATCCAGGCACCATGAGTCCCTATCAACACGGCGAGGTGTACGTGACCGATGACGGCGCCGAGACCGATCTCGATCTGGGTCACTACGAGCGCTTCGTGCGCACCACCATGGGGAGGCACAACAACTTCACCACCGGGCAGATCTACGAGAGCGTGATCCGCAAGGAGCGGCGGGGGGAATACCTGGGCGGCACGGTGCAGGTCATCCCCCATATCACCGACGAAATCAAGCGCAGCGTCCTGGAGGGGGCGGATGAGGCGGACATTGCCCTGGTGGAGATCGGCGGTACGGTCGGCGATATCGAGTCCCTGCCCTTCCTCGAGGCCATCCGCCAGATGGGGATCGAACTCGGGCGTTCCCGGGCACTCTTCATGCATCTCACCCTGGTGCCCTACATCAACACCGCGGGGGAGATCAAGACCAAACCCACCCAACATTCGGTGAAAGAGCTGCGTTCCATCGGCATCCAGCCGGATATCCTCCTGTGCCGCTCCCAATGGCCCCTACCCGCGAGCGAGCGCAAGAAGATCGCCCTCTTTACCAATGTGCCCGAAGAGGCCGTCATCTCGGCGGTGGATGCGGACAACATCTATCGCATCCCTTTGCTGCTCCATGCCCAGCGACTCGACGATCTGGTGGTGCGGCAGTTCGGGCTCGAGGTCCCCGAGGCCGATCTCCATGAATGGCAGGCCTTTCTCGCCGGAATGGAACACTTCGACGCCGAGGTTCGCATCGGCATGGTCGGTAAATACGTCCACCTCACCGAAGCCTACAAGTCCCTCTCCGAGGCCTTGGGACATGCGGGGGTGCACACCCACACCCGGGTGAAGATCGCCTACATCGACTCCGAGACGATCGAGCGGGAAGGAACCACCGCATTGGAAGAGATGGATGCCATCCTGGTCCCTGGGGGATTCGGTCGCCGGGGGGTCGAGGGCAAGATCGCCGCGGTGCGCTATGCCCGGGAACGAGGGGTGCCCTACCTGGGGATCTGTCTCGGCATGCAAGTCGCCGTGATCGAGTACGCCCGTCACCTGGCCGGGCTGGAAGGCGCCCACAGTACCGAATTTCGTCCGCATGCCGAACATCCGGTCATCGCCCTGATCACCGAATGGCTGGGGGCGGATGGGCGGCTAGAATCCCGCACTTCCGCTTCGGATCTGGGCGGCACCATGCGCCTCGGCGCCCAGGAATGCCGACTCAGGCCGGATTCCCTGGCGGCTCGCCTCTATGCCAAGGAGATAATCAGGGAAAGGCATCGCCATCGTTATGAAGTCAACCAGAGCTACGTCGACCGCCTCGAAAAGGCGGGTTTGCGGATCTCCGGGCGTTCCCTGGATGGGAGATTGGCGGAGATGATCGAGATCCCGGAGCACCCCTGGTTCGTCGCCTGTCAGTTCCACCCCGAATTCACCTCCACCCCCAGGGACGGACATCCCCTCTTCACCGGCTTCATCAGCGCCGCGCGGGACTATCACCGGCAACGTTCCAAGGGGGAGCCACAATCCCGATGAACCTCTGTGGTTTCGAGGTGGGGCTGGACCGCCCCTTGTTTCTCATCGCCGGACCCTGTGTCATCGAGTCCGAACCCTTGGTACTGGACATCGCCGGCGCCCTCAAGGAGATCACCGCCGGACTTGGTATCCATTTCATCTTCAAGGCCTCCTTCGACAAGGCCAATCGTTCCGCGCTTACCAGTTTCCGTGGTCTGGGACTAGAGGCCGGGCTCGCCATCCTGGCCAAGGTGAAAAGCACCCTGGGTCTGCCGGTGTTGACCGATGTGCACGAGGAAACCCCCTTGGACGAGGTCGCCGAGGTGGTGGACGTGTTGCAGACACCAGCCTTCCTCTGCCGCCAGACCGATTTCATCCAGAAGGTAGCGCGGGCGGGGCGTCCGGTGAACATCAAAAAGGGCCAGTTCCTCGCCCCCTGGGACATGCCGCAGGTGGTGGCCAAAGCCAAAGCGGTGGGAAATGAGCGGATCCTGGTCTGCGAGCGTGGCTATAGCTTCGGCTACAACAATCTGGTGTCGGATATGCGTTCCCTGGCCATCATGCGGGGTACGGGCTGTCCGGTGGTGTTCGATGCCACCCATTCCGTACAGCTCCCCGGCGGGCTGGGGAACCGTTCCGGCGGTCAGCGGGAGTTTGTGCCCGTACTGGCGCGGGCCGCGGTGGCGGCCGGCGTATCCGGCCTCTTCATGGAAACTCACCCCGACCCTGACCAAGCCCTGAGCGATGGACCCAACACCTGGCCACTGGGGCGCCTGAGTGAATTACTGGAGGTGTTGGTGGGGATCGACCGGCTGGTCAAGTCCCAGGGCTTCATCGAGTCCGAATTGGGTCTTGGTACCGAGACGGGCCGCGGAAATGATTAATTCACAGTGCCGTCAACAGGGGGAAAAGGCATGTCCGAGATAGTTGAGATACGAGGCCGCGAGATTCTGGATTCCCGCGGGAATCCCACGGTGGAAGCCGAGGTCGTCACCGCGAGTGGGGCGCTGGGGCGGGCGCCGGCGCCCTCCGGGGCCTCCACGGGTTCCCGTGAAGCCCTCGAATTGCGGGATCGGGACCCAAGACGCTACGGCGGCAAGGGGGTCCTGCACGCGGTGGGGCATATCCAGGGGGAGATCCGTAGTGCCCTGTTGGGCCTATCGGTGTCTGATCAGGCGGCCTTGGATCGGCGTCTCATCGAACTCGACGACACGCCGAACAAGGCGCGTCTCGGTGCCAACGCCATCCTGGCCGTCTCTCTGGCCGCGGCCCACGCCGCCGCCAAGGAACAGGGCTTGCCGTTATATCGCGCCCTCGGCACCGGCCCCTATCGGCTACCCGTGCCACTGATGAATATCCTCAACGGCGGCGCCCATGCCGCCAACAGCGTCGATCTTCAGGAGTTCATGATCCTTCCCCTCGGGGCCTCCAGCCTACGCGAGGCGGTCCGCTATGGGGCGGAGGTCTTCCATGCCCTCAAATCGGTGCTGTCGGCGCGTGGTCTGGCGACCGCGGTAGGGGATGAGGGCGGTTTTGCCCCAGATCTGCCCTCCAACGAGGCCGCGATCGAGGTCATCCTGGAGGCCATTCAAAAAGCCGGCTTCGTCGCCGGGCGAGACATCCATCTGGGCCTGGACGTGGCCAGTTCGGAGTTCTACCGCGATGGGCTCTACCACCTCGAATCCGAGGGGCGGCGGTTCACATCAGCGGAATTCGTCGAGTATCTGGCCGATTGGGTGGACCGTTATCCCATCATCTCGATCGAGGATGGGATGGCGGAGAACGATTGGGAGGGCTGGAACCTCCTGACCCAGCGCCTGGGCTCCCGGGTGCAACTGGTCGGCGACGATCTCTTCGTCACCAATACCGCCATCCTGTCCAAGGGCATCCATGAGGGGGTGGCCAACTCCATCCTGATCAAATTCAACCAGATCGGGACCCTTACCGAGACCCTCGACGCCATCCACATGGCCCATCAGGCCAGCTACACCGCCGTGATTTCTCATCGCTCCGGGGAAACCGAGGACACCACGATCGCCGATCTGGCGGTAGCCTCCGCCGCCGGGCAGATCAAGACCGGCTCCCTGTCCAGATCCGACCGGGTAGCCAAATACAATCAGCTCATGCGGATCGAGGATGATCTGGGCACTGAGGCGAAATACGCGGGACGGGAGGCCTTTCCCCGGCTTTGAACCTGCGATGGGTGATCCCTGCGCTGGTACTGCTGACCGCCTTTCTGCAGTACCGCCTCTGGGTTGGCGAGGGCAGCCTGGCCGACGCCAGTCGTCTCAAGCGTGAGATCCAAGCGCAAAAAGAGGAGCTTGCCCGGTTGCAGGAGCGCAATCGTCTGCTCCAGGCCGAGGTGGATGATCTCAAGTCGGGGCTCGACGCGATAGAAGAGCGTGCCCGGGGTGAACTCGGCATGATCAAGGAAGGAGAGGTCTTTTATCAGATCATCCAGCCCCCGCCGACGGTCAGGCGATGAACCTGCCGGGCTTCTGGGGGTTGGTGCCCGCGGCTGGAACCGGCCGCCGTCTTGGCAGCCCGATCCCGAAACAATACCTCAGGTTGCGGGATTCACTGGTGTTGGACCTCAGTCTGGGGCGGTTACTGACTCATCCAGACGTGATCGGCCTGTGCGTGGTGCTGGCCCCCGAGGACAGCCTCTGGTCGGAAAGCCGCTTCGCCCAGGACCCCAGGGTGCGAACGGCTATCGGTGGAGAGGAGCGCTGTCACTCGGTGCTCAATGGGTTACTGAGGTTGTCGCAGGAGGCGGACGCGAGCGACTGGGTGCTGGTGCATGATGCGGCGCGCCCCTGTCTGCGATTCGCCGACCTGGACAAGCTGCTCCGGGAGGTGTCCCTCCATGGGCTCGGCGGCCTGCTGGGCGGACGGATGCGGGATACCATCAAGCAGGTCAATGCCGCTTCTGAAGTCGTCGTCACCCTCCCCAGGGAACATCTCTGGCAAGCCTACACGCCCCAGATGTTTCGCCTCGGCGAATTGACGTCCGCCATGCTGGCGAGCCTCCGCGCCGGCATCCAGGTCACGGACGAGGCCGCCGCCATGGAATTCGTGGGATATTCGCCTTTGATGGTGGAAGGGCATGGAGACAATATCAAAATCACCCGCTCGGAAGACCTCGCCTTGGCGGAGTTCATCCTGACTCAGCAGGAGTTGGCCCATGCGCATCGGCCAGGGCTTTGACGCCCATAGATTCACCCCCGGCAGACCCCTGATCCTCGGCGGCGTGAAGATCCCCTTCGAGCTGGGGCTGCTGGCCCATTCCGATGGGGATGTGTTGATCCATGCCCTGTGCGATGCCTTGCTCGGAGCCGGGGCCCTGGGCGATATCGGCCGTCACTTTCCCGATACTGACCCAGCCTATCGTGGCATCGACAGCCGACAACTGCTGCGGCTGGTGCTCCAGAGATTGGCACGCGCCGGTTTGCAGCCGGTCAATGTCGACCTCACCCTGATCGCCGAGAAACCCAAGATCGCCCCCCATGTCGAGGCCATGCGCCAGCATCTGGCCGCCGACCTGGGTCTGTCCCTCCAAGCCGTCAACATCAAGGCCACCACCACCGAAGGCATGGGGTTCACCGGTCGTGGCGAGGGGATCGCGGCGATGGCGATCGCCCTGGTGGATGACCTCCAATTCCCCGCCAATGGCTGATTTCCCGCAAGACTCGACCTTGATCGAGAGCACTCCCCCCTGGCCCACCTCCGCGGACTGGCCCTATGCCTACGGCCCACCCCCGGCCAAGGCGAGGCTCAGGGTCGAGGCCGAGGATTTCCAAGTCGAAGAGGTGCTCAGCTTCAACCCGAGCGGGGAAGGCGATCACGTTTACCTGCAAGTACGCAAACGGGATACCAATACCCGTTGGCTGGCGGAACGCCTGGCCATCCTAGCCAAGGTTCAGGTGTCGGCCGTCGGTTATGCCGGACTCAAGGATAGGCGGGCCCTAGCCTCCCAGTGGTTCAGTGTGCCGGTACCGCCGTCTCGTGAGCCGGACTGGCGTCTGTTGGAGGGACCGGATTTTCAACTCCTGGCGATCAGCCGACACCCCACCAAACTCCAGCGTCGAGACAGTCTGCTTTGCAACCGCTTCGTCATCCGTCTGCGGGATGTGGCGGGAGAGAGGCCCGAGATCGAGGGGCGGTTGGAGCGCGTAATGGCCCATGGAGTACCGAATTATTTCGGCGCTCAGCGTTTCGGGCAGGATCTCGGCAATCTGGAACGGGCGGATGCCCTGCTACGTCGTAAGTTGGGGCGGGTGGATCCCTTTCATCGGGGGCTCTATATCTCCGCCGCACGCTCGCATCTATTCAATCAGGTGTTGGCCCGGCGGGTGCGGGAGGGGACTTGGAATCTGGCACTGCCGGGAGAACGGCTGATGGATGCTGCGGGCCAGCTCTACGCCTGGGATGGGGTAGGCGGCGGCCAGGAGCCCGACCGGCATCCCTCGGGTCCCCTCTGGGGGCGGGGGCGTCCTTTGGTCGGCGATGAGGTGGGGAAGCTCGAAGAAGAGGTGCTGGCCCCTTTCGCCGCCTGGCGTTACGGCCTGGAGCATGTGGGTCTGGTCCAGGAACGCCGCGCCCTGCGACTCTGCCCCACAGATCTCCGCTGGGAATGGGAACAAAGAGATACCCTGGTACTGGCCTTTGCCCTGTCGGCCGGAAGCTATGCCACCATAGTGGTACGGGAAGTGGCGGATACGGAAGAAAAGCTTGCCCTCGGCGATGGGGATCAGGGAGTGCGGGCTTTCGGCTTCGCCGGGCGCAACAACACATAAAGGGCGCCGGTGCCGCCATCCCGGCGGAGCGCCGAACAGAAGGCCAGCACATCCTGGCGCTGGCGCAGCCAGAGATTGACCTTCTGTTTGAGTACCGGCTGCCGCT
>JBPOHE010000023.1:0-4393 GCA_052035915.1 Pseudomonadota bacterium | reverse complement strand
CAGGATCGGCACCATCGACATTACCCCAAGCGCCACCTTGCTCTTTCCCCATTTCGAGGTCGATGTCCAGAACCCGGATGGGGTCGATACCCTCATCACCATCCAGAATTCCAGCGCCACGGCCATCTTGGGCAATGTCACCTTCTGGACCGACTTCGGTCTGCCGACCGCGCACTTCCTGATCTACCTCACTGGCTACGACATGCAGACCATCGATCTGCGGGATGTCTTCAAACGCCTGGTCCCGATCACCGCCAGCGACGGCCAGGATCCGTCCGATACCCAGAACCCAAACGATGGCATCAGCAACCAGGGGCCTTTTTCGCAAGACATCAACTTCGCCAGTTGCAGCGGCTATCTGCCCGAGGCCCCGAGTTCCGGGGCGCTGATCGGCCCGGATCTGGTCGCCGCTCATTCCGGGCGTCCCTCGCCGAATTATTTCAACGGCCAGTGCGGCTCCTCGAATTACGGCGACAACATCGCCCGCGGCTATATCACCGTGGATACGGTGAACAACTGCGCCGCTTTGCGTAAGCCGGGTGATCCAGGTTATTTCGTCAACGGCGGCGCGGGCGACGCCACCAACCAAAACGTCATGCTCGGTGACTGGACCCTGCTTGCCTCCGGCCACCGTCCCCTGTTCACCGACAACGCGGTGCACATCGAGGCCAGCGCCACCGATCCCCTGACCAGCGGGGGACCCAATAAATATACCTTCTATGGCCGCCTGGTCGGCTTCACCGCCGCCGACAACCGCGAACCCCTACCCACCGCCTGGGCTGGCTTCGACTCGGCGGGCCGCACCAGCATGGAGTATTGGCGCGATCCCGCGGCGGCCATCCCTAGCCCCGTGGCCTGCGGCACCACCCCCGCTCCTTACCCGCTGGGTGAGCGCCAGGTGACCGCCTTCGATGCCAACGGAAGCAACGTCCCCGTCGCCCCGGCCAACCACTTTCCGCTCGCCACCGGGAATACCCCGGACAGCGCTCTGGGCCTGAGCGCCTCCCTGGGCTGGAGCTTCCTCAACCTCAACCTCCCCGGCACGACCGCCCCCTTCAACGGTATCCGCCAGTCCTGGGTGAATTTCCGCCAGATCCCCCGCAGCGCCGCCACGAACTCTTCCCAGGGCTATGTGGTCCCGGGTACCCAGCTCGGCAACGCCGCCTACAACAACAGCCCGACGCTCCCCTAGGCGCGAGGAATCACCCCATGAAGAAACTGGCTTCCCTGTTGTGTCTGCTCTCCTGTTTGGTCGCCGCCCCGGTGCGCGCCACCATCGACGCCCTCGACAACGTCCCGGCGGCCACCCTGCTGCTGCCCTATTTCGCCATCGATCTCCTCAATCCCAACGAGCGCACCCTGGCCCGGATCGGTAACGTCTCCGGGAACGAGGTCCTGGCCCATGCCGTGCTCTGGACCGACCGTGGCGTCCCCACCTTCAGCTTCGATCTGCGCCTCGCCGCCCATGACGTGGCGGAGATCGACCTGCGGGCGATATTCGTCAACGGCGTCCTGCCGCAAACCAACCCGGGCGGCTTTGCCAGTTGCACCACCAGCCTGCCGTCACCCACCCTCTCCGCCGCCACCCTGACCGCGTTGCGCAATGCCCATCGCGGGCAGGCCTCGGCGTTGCTGGGTGGCAACTGCGGCGGAGCGGTCCCTGGCGATAACCTCGCTCGCGGCTATCTGACCCTCGATGTGGTCAACCAATGCACCAGCAGCAGCACCTTCCCCGCCACGTCCGGCTACTTCGTCGCTGGCGGCATTGGGATCGCCCGTAACGACAATCTGCTCTTTGGTGAATACGCAACCTATGACAGCTTCCTTGGTACCGCCCAGGGCGATGCCCTGGTGGCCATCGAGGCCAGCGACACCGACCCCGCCACTGATGGCACGGATAATCAGGTGTGCCTGAGCTTTTCTTGTCCGCCGACTCCCCTCACCCCCGTGCCCGACTACACCTTCTACCGCCGGGTGATCGGCTCCGCCGCCGACAACCGCGAGGGCCTGCCCGAGAGGTGGTTTGCCCGCTACCAGAACGACGTCCCTGCGTCCCAGACCACCGCCCTGGTCTGGCGCGATCCAGGCGCGGCCTCACCCTTCCCTTGTGGTAACCCACCCCTCGGCCTCGGCTTGCAGATGATCCTCGCCTTCGATGAACAGGAGAATCCATCCGTGGATTGCCCCGTGATTAATGCCTTGCCCTACGCGGCCCAGGCCCTGGATCTGAGCGATCCGAGTAAATTAAGCGTCCCTTTCAAGGGGGGTTTTATGCTCTACGAATTGCAACGTGCCCAGGCCCTAGGCGAACTTGACAAACGCAACCAAGGTTTCGTCACCCATGTGGTGCGCCGCCAGTGGGCGGCCTCGGTGCCTCTGCTTCCCCCGAGTATTGAAACCGGCCAACTGGCCGCCTGGCCGCTACGTCCGATCACCGACGAGTCCTCAAGGTTTTTCGACATCGACGCGAGTTGCCCCCAGTGTCAGAACGGCCTCGACGATGATGGCGACGGTCAGATTGACTTCCCGAACGATCTTCAATGCCGCGCCCCCAGCGGGATCGAGCAAACTGAGTGCAGCGATGGCATCGACAACGACGGCGATAACCTGATCGATTGGCCGGCGGATCCAGACTGCTGGGGACCCTTGGACCGACTCGAGGCCGGGCCCGGGAACCCTCAATGCGATGATGGCCTCGACAACGACGGCGATGGGCTCATCGACTGGCCGAGCGATCCGAGATGTGCTCTCGACCCCTTCCAGCCCATCGAAGCGGAAGGGGTCTGTGGCGACGGGATCGACAACGATGGCGATGGCAAAATCGACTACCCCAACGACCCAGGGTGCACCAGCCGGAGCGACAATAACGAAACCGATCCCCAATGCCGAGACGGCCTCGACAACGACGGTGACGGGAAAACCGACTATCCAAATGATCCGGGCTGCCAGGACGCAAACTCCAACAACGAAAGTCCCCAGTGCAACGACAACCTCGACAACGACGGCGATACCCTGTTCGACATGGCCGACCCTGGCTGCTCGGCGCCTTCCGACAGCTTCGAGGGCACCTCTCAGTGCAGCGACGGTATCGACAACGACGGCGATCATTTGATCGACATGGCCGATCCTGGCTGCTCGTCGCCTTCCGACAGCCTTGAGGGCACCTCTCAGTGCGGCGACGGTATCGACAACGACGGCAATGGTCTGGTCGACTACCCGAACGATCCAGGGTGTTCCTCGCCATCCGACAACTTCGAGGGCCCTGATTGTAGTGACAAAGAACTGTACGGCTTTAACTTCGACACGGATCCCCCGACCCCGATCTATTTCAACATCGACAACGACTTCGACGGCTTGGCCAATTATCCCGATGATCCCGGCTGTGCCAGTCCGAACGATTACAACGAACTCGGCGGCACCATCACCCGGCAGTGCTCCGACAACATCGATAACGATGGTGATGGGCGAACCGATTATCCCAGCGATTCGGGGTGCGCCAGCCGAGGGGATGATCTGGAGTTTCGGGCGGGCGATACCCTCGCACCCTCGGCCCCGCCAACGCCCTTCGTGGCGCCGGCACCGATCCCGAGTCTGTCGCAACTGGGCTTGCTCATGGCAACGGCCTTGCTGGCCCTCATGGGGATGTTCGGCTTCCGGCGATCCGCCATGAAGGACTGATACAGGTCCATGTCTTCCAGACTTTAGGGGCGGCCGTGGGGCCGCCCCTTTTACTCCCTACCACCCAGAAAGTGACGTTTATTTTTCGACTGGTCTGGCGTGGGCACTGAATCCACTACTGAGCACAAGACCCAACAGAGAGTGTTGTTCCGGGCATGGAGCGAAAATGGCCTTCTTTGTTCTGGTATAGAGAACAATCATGATAATATATAGAAGCATTGTTCTCCATAAGAGAACAGAAAACCGGGTAATTGGGCCCCTGCCCGGGAACGCTGGCAGTAGAAAATCGAACAGGCATGGTATGAAACTGGTGTCTCCAGCTCGTCACTCAGGCTATAAGTCATTTTAGTAGTTACTACAAGCACTTCCGTGACCGGCAATAACCATGCGGGGACTTACCAAGTGAATAGATATAGAGTAGTCTGAATCCCATTGGCATACCGAAGGACAGTAGATCTCCGGTCTCTCCACTACCCCGTCCGGTCACGGCCAGCCAAGCAAAATAAGACAAAAAATCATCCGCGGAGGCATCTCATGTTACGCCGACTGCTCCTGATCCTGACCTTATTGTTGAGCGGTGCCACCGCATTGGGCAGGATCGGCACCATCGACATTACCCCAAGCGCCACCTTGCTCTTTCCCCATTTCGAGGTCGATGTCCAGAACCCGGATGGGGTCGATACCCTCATCACCATCCAGAATTCCAGCGCCACGG
>JBPOHE010000040.1:0-12601 GCA_052035915.1 Pseudomonadota bacterium | reverse complement strand
GACGATTAAACATTTGTGCGATTACGCTACGCTAATCGCACCTACGGCCCTACGCGGCCTTCTACCCAGCTTGTTTTCGTAAAAATGTCTGGTCCGCCCAGCGGACCCTACCTGGCTCCTCGGCGTTTCAGGCCAAATTGCTGCGCGTGTTGCAGGAAGGCGAACTGGAGCGGGTGGGGGGCAGCCGCACCATCAGAGTGGATGTGCGTATCGTGGCCGCCACCCACCGCGATCTGGAAACCGACGTAGCCTCCGGCAGGTTCCGCGAAGATCTGTATTACCGTCTCAACGTCATGCCCATCACCCTGCCGCCGTTGCGCGAGCGGTTGGGAGATATTCCCGAGATCGCCCGCTTTCTGGCCGGACGCATCGGCCAACGTCAGAGCCGTCGGCTGGATCTGACCGATAGTGCCCTGCGCGTGCTCATGCACCACGACTGGCCGGGCAATGTGCGCGAGCTGGAAAATTGTCTCGAACGCGCCGCCGTCATGAGCGAGGACGGCACCATCGACCGCGATGCCGTACTCCTGACCGGTATCGACGAACGGGTGTCGGTGGGAGCGGGCGCGCCGAGGTCGATCGATCTGGACGACCCCGACCTGGACGAACGCGAGCGTGTCATCGCGGCCCTCGAACAGGCCGGTTGGGTGCAGGCCAAAGCCGCCCGTCTCCTGGGAATGACCCCGCGCCAGATCGCCTACCGCATTCAAACCCTGAACATCAAGGTCAGGCAGATTTGATCGAGGTGGAGGGGCGTGTCGCTTCTCCCCTTGGCCGGGGGTCGAGGGCGTCCCGCAACTTCATGGAACCGGGCGGCACGCCGGCGCTCGTGGATTGTCGTCTTTCGGACAAGGGACGGCCTCACGGCGGTGCCATGTGTGACAGAGCCCCTCTCCATGATTAACATTAGCAATATAAAACAATTACTTATAAAGAACTGGCGCACGGCACGCGGCTTGCTTCAGAGATAAGCATATCTCTGCGGAGGAAGCCCCATGGAACTGTCCCGAGTCGATACCAGTCGGAACCCCGGTTGTGCCGCCCGCTCCTGCGGCTCGAGCGGCGATCAATTGAGCCAGCTGCCGGAACACATCCGCGCCAAGGTGCGCAACCATCCCTGTTATTCCGAACAGGCGCACCACTACTTCGCCCGCATGCACGTGGCGGTGGCCCCGGCCTGCAACATCCAGTGCCACTACTGCAACCGCAAGTACGACTGCGCCAACGAATCGCGCCCCGGCGTGGTGTCCGAGGTGTTGACCCCGGAGCAGGCGGTGAAGAAGGTCATGGCCGTGGCGGCCCACATCCCCCAGATGACGGTGCTGGGCATCGCCGGCCCCGGCGACCCGCTCGCCAACCCGGAGCGCACCTTCGCCACCTTCCGCATGCTCACGGAGAAGGCCCCGGACATCAAGTTGTGCGTCTCCACCAACGGCCTGGTCCTGCCGGAGTCGGTGGACGAACTGTGCAAGGCCAATATCGACCACGTCACCATCACCATCAACTGCGTCGATCCGGACGTGGGGACGAGGATCTACCCCTGGGTGTTCTGGAAGAACAAGCGGATCATGGGCCGCGCCGCCGCCGAGATCCTCATCGAGCAGCAGCAGAAGGGCCTGGAGCGGCTTACCGCCCGGGGCCTTCTGGTGAAGGTCAATTCGGTGATGATCCCCGGCGTCAACGACGAACACCTGGTGGAAGTCTCCCGGGTGGTGAAGGCCAAGGGCGCCTTCCTGCACAACGTCATGCCCCTGATCGCCGAACCCGAGCATGGCACCTTCTATGGCCTGATGGGGCAACGCTCACCCAGCCACGACGAATTGCAGAGGTTGCAGAACGCCTGCGCCGGTGACATGGCCATGATGCGCCACTGCCGCCAGTGCCGCGCCGACGCGGTGGGCCTGCTGGGCGAGGACCGGGGCCAGGAGTTCACCCTCGATAAGATCGAGGGCATGGAGATCGACTACGCCGCCGCCATGGTGAAGCGGGCCGAGGTCCAGGCCCGGATCGCCAGGGAACTGGAGGAGAAGGCCCGCTCCAGCAAGGTGCAGGTCATCTCCATCGAAGGGCTGAAGAAACCACGAAGTGCCTCGCGCCCCGTCCTCATGGCCGTCGCCACCAAGGGCGGCGGCGTGATCAACGGGCACTTCGGCCACGCCAGCGAATTCCTCATCTATGAGGCCTCCGACGCCGGGGTGCGATTCATCGGCCACCGCAAGACCACCCCCTATTGCGAGGGCGGCGACACCTGCGGCGACGGCGAGAGCGCACTGGATCACACCCTGCGCGAGCTGGCCGGCTGCGAGGCGGTGTTGTGCGCCAAGGTGGGCTTTGAACCCTGGGGAGCACTGGAGGCCGCCGGCATCCAGCCCAACGGCGAACACGCCATGGAGCCTATCGAAGCGGCCGTGGCCGCCGTGTACGAAGAGATGCGCGCCGCCGGCAAGCTGGATGCGAAGCCGGTCGCGCACCAGAAAGCCGCCTGAGGGAGATCGCCATGGCCTTGGAAATCATCGAAACCTGCGTCAACTGCCACGCCTGCGAACCCCTGTGCCCCAATCAGGCGATCTACCAGGCGAAGCCGCATTTCCTCATCGACCCAGACAGATGCACTGAATGCCTCGGCGACCACATGGACGCCCAGTGCGCCAGCATCTGCCCCATCGAAGGGGCGATCGTCGATGAGACAGGCCAGCCTCTGCACCCCATCGGCTACCTGACCGGTATCCCGCCGGAACTGGTGGCCCGCTATCGGGCGGCCCTGGAAGCCGTCAAGGGGTGATCCGACCCCGGTATCCTCACCCGCGAACCCTTGCATCCTCCCTTGTTGTCTTGCCAAGCGCGTTATTCCATCCCCAAGGAGTCAATCATGCCCAACATCACCTTCACCAGCCCCTTACACAGAGACAAGACCCTGTACGCCGTTACCGGCAGCCACACCAAGACGCTGCTGGTGCTGGCCAAGGAGAACCATATCCCGATCGACTTCAATTGCCAGGATGGCGAATGCGGCACCTGCCTGGTGAGAGTCACCAACATCTCGCACAAGGGCCCCATGGGCGGACCTCTGACCGAACGGGAGATCAAGGTGCTGACGGAGCTCGGCAAGATCAGTCAGGCCGAGATCGAGGCCATGGCTATCGACGATTTGCCTCATGCCGCCTGGCGTCTGGCCTGCCAGATGGTCCTGCGTGACGAGGATCTCGTGGTGGAATACCCCGCCGCGCACCCCTGATCCCCGTCCGATGAAGCGCCGACATGGCTGACCCCGGTGCGCCGATGATCAGCGGCAAAATAACCGCCGACCTCTATCGCCGGCTGATGCGACAGGCCGCCGGGCTGCCGAATGAGGATCTGTTCGCCCGGATGCTCGCCAGTCAGGCCGCCGGAGCGGGTGTCTTGCCACCCGCTCTCGGTCTTTCGGCGGGGACCTTCGCCACCCTGGCGACACGTCACTTTCCCGGGGCCGGTCTCATCATCGGCGAGCCTTTCCCTCAGTCCGACGCGGCTCCCTTGCCAGAGTTTGGCGATCTCGTCGGCTTATTGCTCGATCATCGTGCCGGACTGGACGTTTCGGAACGCTGGATGGCGGAGATCCTGGCCACGGGATGCCGGGGCCACGACCACCTCTGGCAGGATCTCGGTCTCTGGTCACGTCCCGATCTCAGCCGCTTATTGACGGAAAACTTTCCCCGTCTGGCGGGAAAAAACCGGTATGACATGAAATGGAAGAAATTCCTCTATCGTCAACTCTGCGAGCGCGAGGGGGTGCAGATGTGTCCCACCCCCTCCTGTCGAGACTGTGTCGATTACCCGAACTGCTTTTCTCCGGAAACCTGATACGAATTTCCCTCGGGTTTTTGCTGATCGGTGGGTGAGTGGGTGGCCTGTCCGCCTGTCGAGGCCCCGGGCATGGGCGTTGTGACCCGGTTTTTTGTTCTCTTAATGAGAACAATAGCGCATAATATTGTCTTATTGTTCCCATGAAGAGAACAGAAAATGGCTCTTTTCCGCCCATGCCCGAAACCAGCGAGGGATCGGAAGCCTAAAATGTATTCAGAAAGGGTGAGTGACATGCAGGCGATTGCCAAGCGGGCTATCGGCGCCTATCTGGGTCTGGCTATCGGCGATGCCCTGGGAGCGACGGTCGAGTTCATGACCCCGCGCGAAATCCGCGCCGCTTATGGTATCCATGATCGCCTCCGCGGCGGCGGATGGCTGCGGCTCCGACCTGGGCAGGTCACGGACGATACCGGTATGAGCCTGGCTCTCGGCCAGGCCATTCTCGAGCGGGGGGGCGTGGAAGCCGAGGCGGTGGCCCGTGCCTTCGATGCCTGGATGCGAAGCAAGCCGGTGGATATCGGTCATACGGTTCGCCGTGGTGTGCAATTTTTCCGTCATACCGGTTGCCCCGAATCTCCCCCCAGTGAGCATGACGCCGGCAACGGTGCCGCCATGCGCGTTTTACCCGTGGCTATCGCCACCCTGGGGGAAACTGGAGAGCGGGTGCGGGCGAGTTGTCGTGTCCAGGCCCACGTCACCCATAACAACCCCCTCTCCGACGCGGCCACCGAATGTCTGGCGCTGATGCTCCAGGACGGTTTCCTGGGGGCGGACAAACAACAATTGCTTCAGGAGCATGCGACCCGGCTGGTCGAGCGTCATCCCCAATTTGCCTTTCAGGGGCGACAACCCCGCATCAACCCCAGCGGTTATGTGGTCGAAACGCTCCAGGCCGTATTCCAGGCCTTGTCGGTCCAGGAGAGTTTTTATGACACCCTGGTGGACGTGGCGAATCGTGGAGGAGACGCCGACACCACCAGCGCTATCGCCGGCATGCTGTGTGGCGCCATCTATGGTCCGGGAGCCATCCCTTCCGTCTGGTTGACAAAGCTGGACAGGTCCATCGGCAAAGGATGCATCGCTCAAGCCAAGAGTCTCTGCGGCCTGGCACCGCTGTTTCGGCAGCGGAACCTCTGAGTTCGGGCTTTCCGCGGGCCGAGCCGGTTCATGTCCCGCCGGCGGTGTCGGCTTCCAGGGTGCTCAACAGGGCCAGGGCCTCCTCTCGGGAAGCGCCACAGACCTCCAGGCTGGGGCGGAAGCGCGCGCAGACCCCGGGCCGCTCCGCATGACCATAGAGTCGACAGAGCCCGTCCGGGGTCAGTTGCGGGCAGCGCACCCCGGCCGGCTTGCCTTCAGGCAGGCTGGGGATGGGAGAGGAGATGGAAGGGGCGATACAGCAGGCCCCGCAACCGGGTCGACAGGACATCCCGGTTTCGCTCCCGGTCATGGTTTGGCTTTGTCCGGCGACTGGAACAAATCACCGAAATCCTGACTATCCAGGAGGCTGGAGCCCCCCTGGGCGGGAAGATGGATCTCCATGGTCGGCTGGTTGACGACGGCTTGATCCAGACCCCAATTCACCAGTTGGGGGAAGCTGATGATGAGGATGACCATGATCGCCTGGATGACCACGAAGGGCACCGCGCCCCAGTAGATCTCCGAGGTGCGCACCTCCAGCGGCGCCACCGAGCGCAGATAGAAAAGCGCGAAGCCGAAGGGCGGGTGCATGAAGGAGGTCTGCATGTTCACCCCCAGCAGCACGCCGAACCACACCAGATCAATCCCCAGTTTCTCCGCCACCGGCGCCAGCAGGGGCAGGATGATGAAGGAGATCTCGAAGAAATCGAGGAAGAAGGCCAGCAAGAACACCAGGGTGTTGACCACGATGAGAAAACCCAGGGCGCCGCCGGGCAGGTTGCCCAGCAGGTGTTCCACCCAGAGATCGCCGTTGACGCCGCGGAAGGTCAGGCTGAAGACACTGGAGCCGATAAGGATGAAGACCACGAAGCTGGTGATCTTGGCGGTGGTGGTCATGGCCTGGATCAGCAGCTCCAGGTTCAACCGGCGTTTCGCCAGGGCCAGGATCAAGGCGCCGACCGCCCCCATGGCGCCGCCCTCGGTCGGCGTCGCCCAGCCGATGAAGATGGTGCCCAGTACCAGAAAGATGAGCACCAGCGGCGGCAGCATGGCGACCAACACCCGCATCAACAACTTGATGCCGTGCAGGGTGCGGGCGGCGGCGGGGAGCGCGGGGGCGCTGTGGGGATGCGCCAGGGTCTTGAGCAGCACGTAGAGCACATAGAGACTAGCCAACACCAACCCCGGCAGGAAGGCCCCCTTGTACATATCCCCCACCGAGCGGCCAAGCACATCCGCCATGACGATGAGCACCAGCGAGGGGGGGATGATCTGGGCCAGGGTGCCGCTGGCGGCGATCACCCCGGAGGCGAGGGAACGGTCATAGCCGTACCTCAGCATGATGGGCAGGGAGATCAGCCCCATGGCGATCACCGAGGCGGCGACCACGCCGGTGGTGGCGGCGAGCAGGGCGCCGACGAAGATCACCGCATAGGCCAGCCCGCCGCGCAGGGCGCCGAAGAGTTGGCCGATGGTATCGAGCAGTTCCTCCGCCATGCCGCTACGTTCCAAAATCAGGCCCATGAAGGTAAAGAAAGGCACCGCCAGCAGGATCTCGTTCTTCATGATGCCGAACACCCGATCCGGCAGGGCCTGGAGCAGCGCCGGGGTGAGCAGCCCGAGTTCGATCCCCAACCAGCCGAAAAATATTCCCACCGCGGCCAGGGAGAAGGACACCGGGTAGCCGATCAGCAGAAAGATGATCAGCCCGAAAAACATGATTGGAGCGATGTTCTCGATCAGGAAGGCCGTCATCTCAATGGCCTCCATGGAAGTGCGGCATGGGCCTATGACCGGTCAGGGAGGCGAGGCTCTTGATGATCTCGGAGATCCCCTGGAGTGCCAACAGCAGAAAGGCGACGGGGATCACCAGCTTCATCGGCCACCAGATCAGCCCACCAGGATTGGGGGAAGCCTCGTTCTGCTGGTAGGCGAGAAGGAAATAGCCCCAGGCGTCATAGCTGATCAGCAGACAGACCGGCAGCAGAAACAGCAGCCCGCCGAGGATATCTATCCCCAGTCGCACCCTGGGCGGCAGCCGCGACGAGAGGATGTCGATGCGCACATGCCCATGTTCCTGCAGGGTCCAGGGGGAGCAAAACAGAAACACCAACCCGAACATAAACCACTGGCTTTCCAAGAGTGCGTTCCAACCCCAGTCGAAGGCATACCTGAGGGTGGCGGCGGTGGCGCTGACCAGGACGCACAGCAGGATCAACCAGATCATGGAGCGACCGATCCAGCGATTGAGGGCGTCGATGCCCGCGGAAAGGCGAAGCAAGCTTGGCATGGTTGGGGTTTCTCCCTTCACTGTGCCCGGTTGGGATGAACGGCAAAGGCAACTCGATCCCATAGTAACCTGCCGGGATCGTTGATCAAATGGAAGAACGGCAGCCGTGGCTTGCCCGCAGTTCTCGAACCTTCAGTCTTGGAAACTGTTTGGAAAGTCCTCGCCTCCCGGGCATCGGGCGGAAAGGCCCGATTTTCGTTCTCTTATCAGCAACAGATGAAGAAATAAGGCCTGCATTATTCTATTGGAGAGAACAATAATCACAGGAACAGACCTCGGCCCCGAGGCGAGGTTTGGATGGGCTCCGCAAAGAAGTGATATTCGCTTGCGGACTCGCCAATCAAATTTTCTTTTTACCCGGGGCCTGGTTTGTGACAATTGGATTGCCGATGAGCGCAACAACTCAGCCGGAATGAGGGCCTATCCATGTCGAGCCGAGGCCGCCCGCCATCACACACTCTTTCGGGTGGAATACCAGACCATGAACCCTATCGATCTCAGCCTGTTTTCCAGTCGGATGGAGGCCATCTGCGAAGAGATGGGGGCGGTGCTGCGTCGGGCCGCCTTTTCCCCCAACATCCGCGATCGGCTGGACTATTCCTGCGCCCTCTTCGACCCCCAGGGCGAACTCTGCGCCCAGGCCGCCCATATCCCGGTCCATCTGGGGAGCATGGCCTTCGCCATGCGGGACATCGTCGGCGCGGTGAACTGGTCGCCCGGCGATGGGCTCATCCTCAACGATCCCTACCTGGGCGGCACCCATCTGCCGGACGTCACCCTGATCGCGCCCTGTTTCGCGCTCGGTGAATTGGTCGGTTTTGTCGCCAATCGCGCCCATCATGCGGATATCGGCGCCGAATCTCCGGGTTCCATGCCGGTATCCGCCAGTCTTGACGAAGAAGGGCTGCTCCTGGCCCCACAACACCTGATCCGGGCGGATTCCCTCGATCAAGCGCTGTGGAACGCCATCATCGGGCGTACTCGCAATCCGGATGTCTCCGCCGGGGATCTCGCGGCCCAGATCAGCGCCAATCGCACCGGATTGCAACGCCTCGGCCACTTGGTCGGCCAGATGGGCCTGGCGGCCTTTCGCAACGGCTTGGACGCCATCAACGACTACGCCGAACGCCTCGCCCGGGACACCCTGAAGCGGCTTCCCAGGGGCGACTTCGCCTTCTCCGACTGTATGGACGATGACGGCCAGGGACAGCGGGATATCGAGATCCGCGTCCGCCTCCACCTGGACCCCATGCGGGTGCTGGTGGATTTCACCGGCACGGCGCCACAGGTGGCGGGCAATATCAACTGTCCCCTCTCGGTGGCCGCGGCGGCGGTGCTCTATGTCTTCCGCTGCCTCATGCCCGAGCAGGCGCCGGCCTGCGCCGGGCTGTTTCGCCCCATTGAGATCCGCGCTCCTTTGGGTTCCCTGCTCAACGCCCGGCCTCCGGCGGCGGTGGCGGCCGGCAATGTGGAAACCAGTAGCCGGGTGGTCGACGTCGTCATGGGCGCCCTGGCCCAGGCCCTTCCCGATCTTATCCCCGCCGCCAGCCAGGGCAGCATGAACAATGTCGCCATGGGCTACCATGTCGCCGGGAGCGGCTGGGACTATTACGAGACCATCGGCGGCGGCATGGGCGCCGGTCCCCGGGGAGGTGGGCTGTCCGGGGTGCAGACCCACATGACCAACACCCGCAACACCCCCATCGAGGTGATCGAGAGCCGCTATCCGCTACGAGTCACTCGATATAGCCTGCGTCGCGGCTCGGGCGGGACGGGTGCCCGCCCCGGTGGGGACGGCCTGGTGCGGGAGTTCGAGTTTCTCGCCCCGACCCAGGTCTCCCTGCTCACCGAGCGACGCCGGCACGCCCCCTGGGGTCTGGCGGGGGGCGAGGCGGGAAAGCCGGGGCGTAATCGGCTCAACGGCGCCCCACTGGAGGCGAAGCTGAGTTTTGTGGCCGAGGCCGGTGACCGCTTAACCTTAGAAACCCCGGGCGGTGGCGGCTGGGGCCTCCCGAGCCGGCCCGAGGGCGAGAATGGCAAGTCCGGAGCCTGAACTATGTGCGGTATCTGTGGTGAGTTGAGATTCGACGCTTCCCCGCCGGATCTGGGGGCGGTGCAAAGGATGATGTCGCGGTTGCGGCGGCGCGGGCCGGACCGGGGCGGCAGTTACAGCGATGGTCCGCTGGCCTTCGGCCATCGGCGTCTGGCGGTCATCGACCTTTCGACCCACGCCAACCAGCCGATGCTGGATCAGGCATTGGGGCTGGCCCTGGTGTTCAATGGCACCATCTACAACTATCGCGAGCTGCGCCGGGAGTTGCAGGGACTGGGCTATCGATTCTTTTCCACGGGCGATACCGAGATCATCCTCAAGGCTTGGGCCGCCTGGGGCGAGGCTTGCGCCGAGCGGCTCCAGGGCATGTTCGCCTTCGCCCTCTGGGATACCAATCGGCAACAACTCTTCCTCGCCCGCGACCCGCTTGGCATCAAGCCACTGTATTACACCCAGGAGGCCGATAGATTCCGCTTTGCCTCCAACACCCAGGCCCTGCTCGCCGCCGGTGGGGTGGATACCGCCATCGATCCGGTGGCGCTGCATCATCAATTCAGCCTGCATGGCGTGGTGCCCGCCCCGCTGACCATCCTGCGCGGCCTGCGGAAGTTGCCGCCCGCCACCTGGATGCGTCTCGATGCCGATGGTCGGATCGAACAGCGCCGATATTGGCACTTGTCGGCTACTCGACCAGACTCCCCGATGACCGCGGAGGACTGGGTGGAGGCTATCCACCAGAGCCTGCGTCAGGCCGTACAAGGCCACAATGAGGTGGCGGATGTGCCGGTGGGGGTGTTGCTGTCCGGCGGGCTGGATTCCAGCCTGCTGGTCGCCCTCCTGGCCGAGGCCGGGGTCGAGGACCTGCGCACCTTTTCCGTGGGTTTCGAGGATGCCCCGGAAGAACCCGGTAGCGAGTTCGAATACTCGGATCAGGTGGTGGCGCGATATGCCACCCGCCACCAGAAAATCCACATCCCCAATGCCGAGGTGCTGCGACGGCTACCCGAGGCGGTGGACGCCATGGCCGAGCCCATGTTCGGCCAGGACGCGGTGGCCTTTTACCTGCTGGCGGAACAGGTCTCGAAACAGATCAAGGTGGTGCAATCCGGGCAGGGGGCGGACGAGGTCTTCGGCGGCTATTTCTGGTATCCCCGCATGCAGGCCGAGACCTCGGGCACGCCGCTGGAGCGCTTTGCCCGCCATTATTTCGACCGTGACCACGGCGAGTACCTGGACCTGGTCGGCGAGCGGTTCCGCGGCGAGGACCACAGCTCGGCACTGATCGCCGAGCGACTGGCGGAACCCGGTGCCGCGACCTTCATGGATGCCGTGCTGCGCTTGGATGTCACCACCCTGATCGTGGACGATCCGGTCAAACGGGTCGACAACATGACCATGGCATGGGGGTTGGAGGCGCGGGTGCCCTTTCTCGACCGCAACCTGGTGGAACTGGCGGCCCGCTGTCCGCCCGAGCTCAAGCTGCGACAGGGCGGCAAGCATCCGCTCAAGGTCATCGCCCGGAGTCTGTTGCCGGAGGCGGTCATCGATCGCCCCAAGGGTTACTTCCCGGTGCCGGCGTTAAAATATGTGCGCGGCCAGTTTCTTACCTTCATGCGCGAGATCCTGGAATCCCGCGCCTGCCGCGAGCGGGGGCTTTTCTCCCGCCACTACATCGACCGCCTGCTTCTGGCCCCCGAGATGCACCTTACCCGCATCCGTGGTAACAAACTCTGGCACTTGGCGTTGCTGGAATTCTGGCTGCAACGCCATGTCGATTCAGCCATGGGGAGTTCGATTTCATGGGAATAGCCGTCAGTCTGCATCTTTTAGGCACCATCATCTGGGTGGGAGGCATGTTTTTCGCCCACATGGTGTTACGCCCCAGCCTGGAAGGGACCTGGACCCCGGCCCAACGCCTACCCCTGATGCATCAGGTGCTGCGACGCTTCTTCCGTTGGGTCTGGTTCTCCCTGACCGCCATCCTGGCCAGCGGCTATTGGATCTTCTTCGTGGTCTATCAGACCCACGCCGGTCTTCCCGTGCATCTGATGCAGGGCAGCGGTCTGCTGATGGTGATGCTGTTTCTCTTCGTCTACAGCTTTCCCTATCGCCACATGGGCAAGGCCCTGGCTCAGGGGGACTTTGCCGAGGCGGGGCGGCTGATGCGAATCATCCGCGTCGTCATCGGCATCAATCTCCTACTGGGTCTCGTCACGGCCCTGCTCGGCGTCTCCGGACGCTATTGGTAGCCTGCGCGATGTCTCACCCTTGAAACCCGAAGAAAAGGGGTCGGGCGCGAATATTCATCCTCTGTTTGTAATTTTGTTTGTGTCGAAAACCTTCATGGATTTCTTGGTAACTGATCATATTCGCTGTGTGGCCCGATCCAGAATCACACAATTGTGTCAGGATCTTGCATAACCCCCACGGCCCGCCAACCAATACCAACCCGCACCGAATAAACCGGCATGGAAATATGCAGCTTTTTGAACTCCACACTGGGATGACGTGGATTCTGTTTCCATAAGCGCTAATTTTTCTAGCGGCTTGTTTAACCTGCTCCGGCAAATGTATTAATTTGAGCCTGGCCCCTTTAATTCACGTGGCCAATATCGCTCTGAGCATCGTTTCATCGAATGACTCCGTACCTTGCTCAAACAGCTTTCTGGATTCCGGCTCTGTAAGGAGGCGCTTCATTACTTTACGTGCAACACCATCACAGAAGCTGGCGATAGATAGCGCTTCCTCCAGCTTGTTATCTCGAAGTGTCGAACCGTGAACAACCTTCGAGCGCAAAGCATATGCACTCTTGACCTGCCGATATGCGGACAAGCGTTCCTCTGATTTAGTGAAGAGGTAGCACGCTATCCGCTCAGATAGCTGGTGTGCCAATTCAGTCTGGCTCGTCGCGAACAAGGTCTCGAAGGCTGTGCAGTAGTGGGCAACCTTGATCGCGATGTCTTGTTCACCACGGGCAGCATTGATGATGTAGAAGGCGGGTAGTATCCCAGGAAGTGGTGTAAGAAACTGAGTAGTTTGGTTCCCCTCGGCTGCCCCGCATGCGGGGCAGCCGAGGGGCGCGATTGGGAGGTCATCGAAAACTCCGGTAAGGTATGGGTTACAACACACTCAACCTCACTGAGGAGAAATCGATGACCTCTGACAGCATGCAACTTTCCGAACTCCTTGAAAAGGCTGGCGCCGATGACATCATCCGCGACATGATCGGCTTCGTCGCCCAGCGCCTCATGGAGTTGGACGTGGACAATCGCTGCGGT
>JBPOHE010000068.1:0-17132 GCA_052035915.1 Pseudomonadota bacterium | reverse complement strand
CCCTCACCGATCTCGGCGAGAATCCCAACATCAGCTTGCCTGCGGTCGCAAACTGATGACCTTCCCTTCCTTGCCAGAGTCGATGACCTTCTGATCGCTTCTTACACCACGTCCGGGGACACGATCTGAACGGCGCCGGGCATAGACGAGAAATGGCCGATTTTTGTTCTTATTTGGAGAACAATTCGCCATCCATGGACGCATTGTTCCCTATTAGAGAACGAAAAACCGGGTAAAAGGGCTCATGCCCGGAAATGTCGACAGGTGGACAGGCTTCGCTGTCGCTCACGGCCAACGCCAGGCTGTTTCTGAATACATGTTCGGGTTCGGCGCTGGAGTGGTTTTCCCGGATCAAGTCCGGTGGCACCAGATCTCGGGTTCCGCATGCGAGAGCCGAGGCAGGCGCCAGTCCCAGCCTGCGATCAGAGAACATCGAACCGCCTGATGTCCTACCGGGTCGGTATTACATCAGTACCAGGTTGTCCCGGTGAATGAGTGAGTGCTCATCCACATAGCCGAGGATGGATTCAATACGGTTGGAGGGCTGGCCGATGATACGCCGTGTCTCCTGGGCGTCGTAATTGACCAACCCCCGGGCCACCTCCTGGCCCTGTTCGTCGACGCAGGACAGCATCTCGCCGCGGCCAAAGTCCCCTTCAGCCGACTTCACCCCCACGGCCAGCAGGCTCTTGCCGTAATCGCGCAGCATGCGCACCGCCCCGGCGTCGATCACCAAGCGTCCGCGAAGTTGGAGTTGTCCCGCCAACCAGCGTTTTCTCGCCGCTTCGGGCTCCTGTACCGGCAACAAGAGGCTGCCGACATCCTCTCCCCGGGCGATCCGGCCCATCACCTCCGGAGCGGCGCCCGGGGCGATGAGGGTGGCGGTGCCCGAGCGGGCGGCGAGGCGGGCGGCGCGTACCTTGGTCACCATGCCACCCCGACCCAGACCCGAACCGCCGCCACCAGCGACCTCGTCCAGGGTCGGATCGTCCACCCTGGTTTCGCGGATGAGGTGGGCCCGGGGATTGAGGCGGGGATCCTGGTCGAAGATGCCGTCCTGATCGGTGAGCAGGATGAGCAGGTCGGCCTCGATCAGGTTCGCCACCAGGGCGGCGAGGGTGTCGTTGTCGCCGAATCTCAATTCATCGGTGGCGACGGTGTCGTTTTCGTTGATCACCGGCACCACCCCGAGTTCGAGCAGGGTGCGCAGGGTGCTGCGGGCATTGAGATAGCGCCCGCGATCGGAAAGATCATCCCGGGTCAGCAGCACCTGGGCGGTATGGCGGTGATGGCGCTTGAAACAGCTTTCATAGGCCTGGATCAGCCCCATCTGGCCGATGGCCGCCGCCGCCTGGAGTTGGTGCAGACGTCGCGGGCGTTGCTTCCAGCCCATGCGACTCATGCCTTCCGCCACCGCACCGGAGGAAACCAGGATGAGTTGACGATGCTCGTCCCCGGCCAGCCAGTTGGTGAGCTGCTCCACCCAGGAACTCAGGGCCGACTGCCCCAAGCCATGGCCGCCGGCGGTCAAGAGCGCGCTTCCGATCTTGACCACCCAACGCCGGGTGGCCATCACCCGATCCCGCGTGCTCATCGGTGGTGGCTCATGACCGCAAAGGGTCCCAGGGGATCTCGTCCGGATCGGCGAGCCCGGGCTCTTGTTCCCGGCGCATGGCCTCCAAACGCTGCATCAAGGCCTCCATGAGTGCGTCCGTCCCCTGACCGCCCAGGGCCGAGATGGCGAACACCGGCGCCCGCCAATCACAGCGGGAGAGGAGATCTTGGCGACGCTCGGCCAATTCCTCGGCGGTCAGGAGATCGATCTTGTTCAACACCAACCAGCGTTCCTTCGACAGGAGATCCTGGTCGTATTTCTCCAGCTCCTGCTCGATACGGCGGATATCCTCCGCCGGGTCCGCCTGCTCGTCCAAAGGGGCGATATCCACCATGTGCAACAGCAGCCTGGTGCGCATCAGGTGTTTGAGAAACTGGATGCCCAGTCCGGCCCCTTCCGCGGCCCCTTCGATCAACCCCGGGATGTCCGCCATGACAAAGCTGCGCTCATCGTCCACTCGCACCACGCCCAGATTGGGATGGAGGGTGGTGAAGGGATACTCGGCAATCCTGGGTCTTGCGCTCGACACCTGGGTGATGAGGCTGGATTTCCCGGCATTCGGCAATCCGAGCAGACCCACATCCGCCAACAACATGAGTTCGAGACGCAGTTCCCGCTGTTCGCCCGGCGTTCCCGGGGTGGCCCGTCGCGGCGCCTGGTTGGTGCTGCTTTTGAAGCGGGTGTTACCCAGTCCCCGGCGTCCTCCCCTGGCGACCAGCAGCCGTTGTCCCTGGCTGACGAGATCCCCCATCTCCTCCTCGGTCTCGGCATCGAACACACGGGTGCCCAGGGGAACCGGAATTTCCAGATCCTTGCCGCTGGCGCCGGTCCGATCCTTGCCCATGCCATCCTGCCCGCGTTCGGCGCGATACAGTCGCTTCATGCGGAAATCGACCAGGGTGTTGAGAGAGGCATCGACGATCAGATACAGGCTGCCGCCGTCCCCACCATCGCCGCCGTTAGGGCCGCCACGAGGGATGAACTTCTCCCGTCGGAAACTGACGCAGCCATTGCCCCCGTCACCGGCCTGTACCCGGATGACGGCCTCATCGACAAACCTCATCGGATTTCAGAACACCACCGCGGTCTGGCTAGAAAACAAAAGGCCCCGTCGATTGACGAGGCCCTCGATCGAGCGGGATCGGGCGCCCTCAGGCGGCCGCCACCACGCTCACGAATTTGTGGTTGTTCGGTCCCTTCACCTCGAATTTCACGGTGCCGGTCACCTTGGCGAACAGGGTGAAATCGCGTCCGCAGCCGACATTGTCGCCGTTGCGAAAAGTGCTGCCCCGTTGCCTGACGATAATGCTGCCGGCCGGAACCAACTGACCGCCGAACACCTTGACGCCCAGCCGTTTGGATTGGGAATCGCGACCGTTGCGGGAACTACCGCCTGCTTTCTTATGAGCCATGGATCAAACCTCTTCAACCCGCGCTGATGCCGGTTATCTTCACCTGAGTGTACCATTGACGGTGTCCCTGACGCTTCAGGTAGTGCTTGCGGCGCCGGAACTTGAGGATGTGCACCTTCTTGGCCCGGCCAAGGGCCTGTACCTCGGCGGTCACCTTACCTCCATCGAGATAGGGGGTGCCGATCTTCACCTCGTCGCCGTCGGCGACCATGAGCACTTTGTCGAATTCGACGGTCGAGCCGGTTTCGGCTTCCAATTTCTCGACCTTCAGGGTATCCCCTTCAGCCACCCGGTGCTGCTTACCACCGGTTTGTATCACCGCATACATCTTTGTCATCCCCATCCAGTCATCGCTGCTACGGCAGAAGCCGCATTTTTCGCGTAAAGATAAAACGCAAAATTCTATCTTAGATGGAATTTTTCGGTCAAACGGGGAATGGCCGTTTTCCCTCGGGGAAAGGGTTCCTAAGCCTCCTTCCCGTTGGAAAAGGATGGAGAAGGGGGATTTTCTGGCCTGAAGCCCCGCGGCCAGGATGGCTGGGTCAGAGAGTTCGCCGCTGTGAACCCCCCTCAATCCCCCCTTATCAAGGGGGGGAATAAACGGATAGGTGGCAAGGGGGTGTCGCTGGCGAAAACAATTACTTGCCCCAGGCAACGCCTCAAGGATGAATCACCACCGGGGTGCCGGGCCGAATGAGTTTTGCCAGATGCAGCACATCATGATTGTTGACTAGGGCGATACAGCCCTGGGTCCAATTGTACCGGCGTGGTGGCTCCTCCTCGTCGCCATGGATTCCCACCAGACCACCCAAGGGTGTATTGGAGGGCGGACACTGCCCCGCTTTCAGGGCGGTGAGGATGCGACGGTGTTGGTCCGCGCTGAGACGCCCCTCGCGCAAGGCCAGGTCGGCATCCTCTTCATTCGGGTAGTTGAACCAGATGAAGGCCTTATACTTGCTTGGCCGGACCTCGCAGACCCGGTACCGTCCTTCCGGCGTTCGCGAGTCGCCTTGCGTCAGCTTTTTACCCTTGGGGTTGCGGCCCAAACGCACGTCATAGTTTCCGATCGCCACCTGACCGCGCTTGAGCACGATCTCCCGTTTATCCTTATAGACCTCGATACGCAACTGCCTGTCATCCGGGAGGGTCGGCTTGCTATCCGTAACGGTCGTTCCGGTTCCATCCGGCAAGGCTACAGCGTTCTTGTTCTCCTGGTCTTCCTCGGGCGCCGATGTGAACCAGGCGCAGCCGGTAAGCCCGGACAAGAACGTCGTCAGCCCAAGTAAGAGACAGAGTGTACGCATTGAAACCATCATCGTAGTAAGCGGCAACCAGACCCGGTGTTCCGGATGAGAATTGAAGGCAAAATATAATAATCCACCTTATCAAAAGGTTGAAATGACTTTCTGAGAATGAGTTTATATTGGGACAAAACAGCCGCCGTCCTTCCTCGGTTAAGCCCAGCCTCTCAATCTATAGACCACCCATCCCAGATATTCTTTCAACGCCCGGGTAGATTGCTCCAGGGCCTCGGCCTTGGGCAACCAGTTCATGCTGGGAAACTCATCCGCTGTGAGGTGGTGGTCAGTCGGGGCGGGAATCACCTCCACACCCAGGGCCCGGAAGGTCGCCTGGGCACGTTGCATGTGATAGGCCGAGGTCACCAGCAATACCCGCTCGATCCGCCTCTCTTGCAGCAAGGCTTGGGAGAAGAGGGCATTCTGCCTGGTGTTCCGACTCTTGCTTTCAGTGAGCAAAGCGGTTCTCGGCACCCCCAGATCGACCAGGAGATCGGCGATGATCTCCGCCTCCGGTCGCCATCCCGGGGCGGAACCACCCGAGATCAAGATCAAGGGCGCCTTATCCGCCAGAAACAGATGTCTCGCGTAGAGGGCACGTTCGATGCTGTCGGCATAATCAACGGTGTCCGGCCTGTCCGCCGGCCCCTCGGCGAGCCCTCCAAGCACCAGGATAGCCTCCGCCTTGGGTATGGCCGTCATGGGTTGCAGGGGGAATGGCTGTTGCAACCCTTGGAACAACCAATCGGCACAGAAAGGGGTGCTGCTCAACCATAACCCAGCCGTAGCTACCAGCCCGAGACAGGCTGTCTTGCGGGCCCCTTGCCTCAGGCCCACGAGGCTTACCCAGAGGCCGACCGCGATGGCCAGGCCCAGGGGGTAGAAGAAGAGGGGGAGCAGCTTGCTGAGAAAATAATCCATTGTCTTTCGGACTCATTCAGTTCTGGAACCCAAACCGATCATCCTGGCCCGCAAGACGGACTTGAGGATTTTCCCGGCGGCGCTGAGTGGGAGTTGATCGAGAAATTCCACCCGGGCGGGGACCTTGTATCCGGCGAGGCGGTCCCTGAGGAAGACCAAGAGCTCGACCTCATCGAGACTCTGCCCGGGTGCCGGTACCACGCAGGCCAATCCCACCTCACCCCATTTGGGGTCCGGGACCCCGATGACGGCACAGTGCTGCACCCCGGGGTGTTGATAGAGGGCCTGCTCGATCTCCACCGGATAGACGTTCTCCCCGCCGGAAAGATACATATCCTTGAGCCGGTCGAGGATGAAGAAATACCCATCCGCATCGTATTTCGCGACATCGCCGGTATGAAAGAACCCCTCCGGGTCCAACACTGGTCCTTCCATCCCGGGCTGGCCGAAGTATCCCGAACTCAGGGATGGACCGCGCAATACCAATTCCCCGGGTTCTCCGGGACCCAGCGCCCGCCCCTGGGGATCCAGTACCCGTGCCTCGACAAAAAAGTTAGGCCGCCCGATGGAGCCGGCCTTGGAGACGGCGTCCTCCGGCGCCAGGGCAAAGACGCCTGGCCCAAACTCGGTCATGCCGAACCCCTGTTTGAACCTCACCCCTTTCTCGCGGGCGTATTGTTCCACCAAAGGCACCGGCAAGGGTGCTCCGCCACTGGTGCAAAAACGTAGCGAGGACAGATCCGCCTGGGGCCAACGGGGGGATTGGGTCAGCAACCGATACATGGTGGGCACCCCGGCGAAGAGGCTGACGCGCTCCCCTTCGATCAACTCCAGCACCCGGCTTGGATCGAAGTGTCGCAGCAGGATGCTGGTCCCGCCCAGAATCACCTGGGGCAGGGTATAGACGAACAGACCACCGGTGTGAAAGAGGGGAAAGACATTGAGGTAAAGATCACCGGGGATCACGTCATGGATGAGGGTGTTGAGGCTGTTCCAGGCGATCATGCGATGGGAGATACGTGCCGCCTTGGGGAGTCCGG
The DNA here is from genome assembly GCA_052035915.1 of Pseudomonadota bacterium. Taxonomy (GTDB): domain Bacteria; phylum Pseudomonadota; class Gammaproteobacteria; order Chromatiales; family Chromatiaceae; genus JBPOHE01. Next base: position 10,846 of record JBPOHE010000068.1, on the reverse strand, counting down.
TGGTGCCGCCGGTAAAGATGAGGGCGGCGATATCCTCCGCCTCCAGTTTCTCGTAGCCGATTGTCGAGTCCGGACTGGCCTGGAGCTGGGTTTCGTAATGACGGCTCCATTCCAGCCCCGCGCCATCCAGATGCAGGCCATGAGTGATCCCCGCTGGCTCGGCAGCCATCGACTCATCGATCCCGGTCACAGCAGGGCGGAATTCCTCCTCGAAGATCAGTACCTTGGGCCGGACCTGGGCGAGCATCCCGAGGAGTTCCCGCCAATGGGCACGCCAATTCAGCGGGACATGGATAGCCCCGAGTTTGCCGCAGGCGAAGAAGGCTTCCAGATGTTCCACCCGATCCCGGGCGAGTATCGCCACCCGATCGCCATAGCCCACTCCGGCTTGATGGCGTAGCCAATGGGCCAGGCGGTTGGTGCGTCGGTTCAACTCGGCGTAGGTCAAGCGCCACTCGGGCGAACGCCCGGCATCGAGAATGGCCAGGCGATCCGGGGTATACAAGGCCCGCCGTCCGAGATAATCACCGATATACATGGTCTGTTAGGCGCGGACGCAGAAGTTGGCAATGACTCGGGCGCTGGTCTGGGGATCCTCCAGGGGGAACAGGTGGCCCGTGCCCGGGACCAGACAAGACACCGCCTGGGGCATGAGATCAAGGAAGAACCGGGCATTGCCGGGAGGGACCACCTGGTCCTGGTCACCGAACAGGATCAGGGTGGGGATGGTGATCCGGGCCAGACGCCCGGCGACCTCCTCGGTGCTGAGGTTGGCCATGGCCGCTCCCGCCATGGCTTGCGCGGCATAGTGTTCGGGTAAAACAGGCTGGCTCAGGCGATACTCGAGGATGGCCCGGAAATCTTCCGGGTGGCTCTCGGCATACCCCGGGGCCGTGGCCAGCCCGATTCCCCGACGGTACAGGTCCTCCGGCTCGCCGCTCCGGTCCATGATGACGGCCATCACTTCCGGGCTCATGGGAACGACCGCCGGTCCTCCGGTGTGGGTGGCGGCGAGGATCAGTCGTCCGACCAGATCCGGCCGACTGAGCGCCAACTCCTGGGCGATGAAGCCGCCCAGGGAATGCCCGCAGAGGATAACCCGGCGCCAGTCCAGGGCATCCAATAAAGCCGCCGCATCCGCCGCCAGCATGGCCAGGTCATAAGGGCCGGGAGGCTTATCGGTGCCACCGGCGCCACGGTTGTCATAAGTCAAGACCGTATAGTCGTCGGTCAATAATGGCGCAATCTTATGCCAGAACCATCCTCCGTAGCCGAGCCCGGTGATGAATACCAGGGGTGGTCCTTCGCCACTGACTTCATAATGAACGCTGAGGCCATTCGCGATAAGACTTGGCATTTGTTTATTATTCCTTGCTGAACTGAGGTGGCCCATAAAGACGGTGCAAGGCCAGCTTGTCCACCTTGTGCGCGGCGGTGCGGGGAATCGAGGGGACAAAGACCAGGCTGCGGGGGATTTTATACCTGGCCAGACGTGTGCCGCAGAAGGACAGCAAGTCCTCGGCGCTGGGTTCACACCCCGGTACCGCTACGACCACCGCCCGTCCGACCTCCCCCCAGGTGTCGTCCGGCACACCGATCAACACCGCCTCCGCCACCCCGGGATGACTCGCCAGCACGCTCTCCACCTCGGCTGGATAGATATTCTCGCCGCCGCTGATGATCATATCCTTGCGGCGTCCGACGATGGAGTAATAGCCCTCCTCGTCATGACAGGCCAGATCCCCGGTGCGCAGCCAACCATCCTGGATCGCCTGGGCCGTTTCCAGGGGGCGGTTCCAGTAGCCCCGACAGACATGGGGCCCGCGGATATACAGCTCACCCACCTCCCCGGGGCCGGCCTCCCTGTCTTCCAGTCGCACCCGGACCTCAACCTGGAACAGGGGTTTTCCCACCGAGCCCGGCTTGCGACGCCCGTCCTCCCGGGGTAACCAGAAGGTATTGGGCCCCGCCTCGGTCAGGCCGTAACCGCTCTTGAACTCCACCCCCTTGGCCCAGAAGCGCTCGAACACCGGCGGCGGACAAGGCGCGCCACCACTGATGACGAACCTCAAGCGGGAAAGATCCGCCTCGGCCCAGCGGGGATGCTGCTGCATCAGGATGAACATGGTCGGTACCCCGAACCAGAGGGTCACCTCAAAGTTCTGGAGCAGATCGAACACCTGATCCGGATCGAAATTCCGGCAGAGAATGGAGGTTCCCCCGCCGAGCACCAGGGGGGCGGTCAGCACGTTCAAGCCGCCGGTGTGGAACAGCGGGGCGTTGAGCAGGGTGACATCATCCGCCTTGAGTTCCCAACTGGTGAGGGTGTTGACGGCGTTCCACAGGATATTGCCCTGGGTGAGCACCGCCCCTTTCGGCAGGCCGGTGGTGCCGCCGGTGTAACAGAGCGACCAGGGGTCATCCAGATCGAGTTCGACCAGGGGCGGAGAGGAGACCGGAAACCCCTCCCGCTCATCGAGACAGAGGTCATCCGCTCCATCCGGACTCCGTTCCTCCAAGGCCAGACACTGTTCCAGGCTTCCGGCGAGGTGGCGCAACTGATCGACCTGGGCGAGGAAATCGGCGCCATAGACCAGCACCCGGGGTGTCGCATCGGCGATCAATTCCGTCAATTCCGGAACGCTGAGACGCCAGTTCAGGTGTTGCAGTATGGCCCCCAGCTTTTGACAGGCGAACCAGAGATCCAGGTATTCCACGCAGTTCATCGCCAGAATGGCGACCCGATCCCCCTGGCCCAGTCCGCAACGCTCACGTAGCAACCAAGCCATGCGGTTGGCCGCCCGGTTCCAGTCGGCATAGGTGATGGGGCGACAGCCGTGCAGGCTGTCGATGAGGGCGATCCGCTGGGGGGAGAGATCGGCGCGTTTGGCCAGCCAGTCGATGTGCATGAAAGGGGTGTCGCCTTGTTCGTGTTGGGTGGGGAAACAGCCGAAAATATTTTAGCCCCTATCTCCCCGCAGCCGAGGCCGGGTTGTGGCCTCCCCAGCTCTGATCCGTTAGGCCCCTGGCGAGGGCTCCGGATAGATGACATCCCAGTCGATCGCCAAGCCGGGAAAGAGATCCACGGGCGTTTCGCCGCGGGTTTCTTGTATCTCGGGCCGGCCATAGTCGCCCGCTTCGAGCCGATAGATGATGACGAGCCGATCCAAGGGGTGTACCAGCCAATACTCGGCCACCCCATGTCGCGCATAAAGATCTCGTTTCTGGATCTGGTCCTTGGCGGCGGTGGTGGGGGAAAGCACCTCGATGATCCAATCCGGCGCGCCGCGGCAGCCCCGGTCGTCCAACTTGCGCTGGTCGCAGATGACAGCGATGTCGGGCTGCACCACGCTCATCACCTCATCGTCGGCCTCGTCCTGCGCGGGCAGACGGATATCGAAGGGGGCGACATAGACTCGACAGGGCGAGGAACCTAAGCGGGTCTTGATCTGTACGAAGAGTTCACCGAGGACCTCCTGATGCCGTCGGCTCGGAGCCGGGCTCATATCGTAGGCCGTGCCGTCGATTAACTCCCAGCGCTGGTCGTCCGGCCAGGCGCAATAATCGGCGTATCTGTATCCTCGGTTCTGAACCTGGGCTGGACTGGGCATCGTTGGGCTCCCTGGGTGCTGGTCGTCACTGGATGAATCTTGTGTAGCAACAAGGATAAGCGTACCGCTTATCCGCCCGAGTACGAGCTTCCGGGCCAAGGTGGAAAAAGCCCGTTTTCGTTCTGTTACCAAGAACAATACATCGGTTATTGTTCTCCTTTTGAGAACAAAAATCCGGCCAAATCGCTTCTGCCCGGGGCCGCCTGGGGAACTTGGTCTGGTAGGCTGGATAAGGTGCGCCGCGCCGCCGTCACCAATCCCCTGGATTCAGCCCGCGGTAGGGTCCTGGGGCTCAGGCCCGTATACCTGCTCGACGCGGGAAAGGAGTGAGCCCAGCGCCAGGCTGGTCCGGATACAATCGCCCGGGGCCACTTGATCGCTGCGCCGGAGGATCCGGTGGTCGGCCTCGAGGCGGGTGAGGCTGTAGCCCCGACTCAGGGTGGCCAGGGGGCTGAGGGCGTTGATGAGTTCGAGGTTGCGGCTGAGCCGCTGCTGCGCGGCCTGCCGTTGCCTGGCCATGGCCAGGACGAGTCGCCCATGGAGCGCCTTCAGTTGGCGACGGGAGTGTTCCAGCCTGGCGCCAGGCTGTTGCCCGGCCAGACGGGCGGCTACGGCCTCCAGGCGGACCCGGGTGGCGTGGAGTCGGGCCGAGAGGCTGTTGGTCAGTCGGCGCTCCAGTTCATCCAGGCGTTGTGAGCCCTGTTGCAGCCGTTGGCGCGGATGCCCGCGGGCCAGACGCTGGTCGAGTTGTTGGCGCCGGGACTCCAGCCGGTGAAGTAACAGCCGCATGGCCCGATAGCCACGTTGATCCAGGGCGGTCAGGCGATGGAGCCATTCGGCCCGGTTCGGGCTGACCAGTTCAGCGGCGGCCGAGGGCGTGGGGGCCCGATGGTCGGCGACGAAATCCGCGATGCTGAAGTCGATCTCGTGACCGATCCCGGTCACTACCGGGATCCGGCTGGCAAAGAGGGCGCGGGCGAGCCCTTCGTCGTTGAAGGCCATGAGATCCTCCAGGGAACCACCGCCACGGCAGAGGATGAGGACATCGCACTCGGCCCGCTGGTTGGCGATCCGCAACGCCCGGATGAGTTCCTCCACCGCTCCGGCGCCCTGCACCTGGGCCGGATAGAGAATCACCCCGAGACCGGAATGGCGACGCCGCAAGACACTGAGCACATCCCGCAAGGCCGCCCCGCTGGGAGAGGTGATGACGCCGACCTGGCGGGGAAATCTCGGCAAAGGCACCTTATGGGCCGCGTCGAACAGCCCTTCCAGCGCCAGTTTTTGTTTGAGCCGCTCGAACGCCAGTCGGAGCGCCCCTTCGCCGGCGGGTTCCAGGTGTTCGACGATGAGCTGGAAATCGCCCCTGGGTTCATAGAGGCTGACCCGCACCCGGCCCAGCACCATTTGGCCATTGGCGGGATCGAAACGCAGTCGCAGGCGTTCGTTGCGGAACAGGGCGCAACGCACCTGACTCAATTCGTCCTTGAGGGAAAAATACAGATGTCCGGAGGCCGGGCGGGAGAGGTTGGAGATCTCGCCCTGGACCCAGAGCAGGGGGAAACTGCCTTCGAGCACGGCCCGCGCCTCGCGGACCAGCCGGGTGACGCTGAGGATATCCCGTTGGGGCCGATCGAGATCCATGGATTCAGCTCCCATGGGGTTGAAGGCGGTCTGCCGGGGATGAGCCAACAAATCTGTGGTTTACCATGTCAGGGACGATTTCTATAATGAAATGTTTATTTAGATTCTGGGGAAATCCCATGCGCCTGGCTCAAGAAGCTCTCACCTTCGACGACGTCCTGCTCGTCCCCGCCTATTCGAATGTGCTTCCCAAGGATGTGGACGTGCGTACCCGGCTCACCCGGGAGATCGGCCTCAGCATCCCCCTCGTCTCCGCCGCCATGGATACGGTGACCGAGTCCAGGCTGGCGATCGCCATGGCCCTCGAGGGCGGCATCGGCATCGTGCATAAGAACATGACTCCCGAGCAGCAGGCAAGGGAGGTGCTGAGTGTCAAGAAATACGAGAGCGGGGTGATCCGCGAGCCCATCACCGTCTCCCCCGACACCAGTATCCACGAGGTGTTGGAGTTGACCCGCGCCCACCGCATCTCCGGGGTGCCGGTGACCGACGGCAAGCAACTGGTGGGCATAGTCACGGGTCGGGATCTCAGGTTCGAGACCCGTCTCAGCGATCCGGTCAAAACCATCATGACCCCCAAGGAGCGCCTGGTGACGGTGCTGGAAGGAGCCAAGCGCGAGGAGGTGATCCACCTGCTGCATCAGCACCGCATCGAGAAGGTGTTGGTGGTCAACAAGAATTTCGAGCTGCGCGGTCTCATCACCGTCAAGGACATCCAGAAGGCACGCCAGAACCCCAACGCCTGCCGCGACGAGCAGGAACGGCTGCGGGTGGGGGCGGCGGTCGGCACCGGGGGCGAAACCGAGGAGCGGGTGGCCGCCCTGGTGCAGGCGGGGGTGGATGTCGTCGTGGTGGATACCGCTCATGGGCATTCCGAGGGAGTGTTGCAACGCATCGCCTGGATCAAGCGGCACTATCCGGATGTGCAGGTGATCGGCGGCAACGTGGCGACCGCCGAGGGCGCCCGCGCCCTGGTGGAGGCCGGGGCGGACGCGGTCAAGATTGGCATCGGTCCCGGCTGTTTCGCCGCCGGGACCCGCGTTCTGATGGCGAACGCCAGCTACAAGAACATCGAGGATATCCGCCCCGGCGATCGGGTGATCAATCGCGAGGGGCGTCCGGTCAGCGTGGTGAAGGCTTGGTGCACCGGCGTGCGCGAGGTCATGCAGCTACGTCATACCGCCTCCTTCTGGGGGACCCTCGCCACCCCGGATCATCGTTATCTGGTCGGTGATCTCACCACGACCAGCGCCGCAACCCTGGCCGTCAAAGGATATGTCGGCGTACTGGAGCGACCCACCCGACAAGGCGCCACCAAGATTGGTTGGCGACCCATCGGCGAGGTCGAGCAGGGGACCTGTCTCTTCCCGCGTCACCTCGCTTTCGAGTTGCCGTCCACCCTGGAAATCGATCTGACCGCCTTCGCCATCCGCAAGGATCTCCAGTTGGCGCGCTATCACCGGCTCATCCGTGAATCCTATGCCCTCGGCTATCTCTTCGGCACCTTTCTCGGCGATGGTCATGCCTTCATCGCGGCCTCTAGAAATTCGCAGCAGGGCCGGGTGTCCTGGTACTTCGGCCCGCAGGAAAGGGATATCGCCGACAAACTCAGCCGCTGTGTCCAGGAGGTGACGGGGGTCGCGCCAACCCTGACCGCGGGGAGCAAGGTGCTCAACCTGCATCTGTATTCGTTGCAGTGGGCGAGGTTATTGGCGGAATTCGGCAAGCGCCAGGAAAAACATCTGCCGGCCGATCTCCTCTGTGCCGATCCCGAGTATCTCCAGGGTCTGTTCGATGGTCTGTTGGATAGCGACGGTCATAAAGGGGCCGATGGACGGCTCTGTTTCGGCAATACCTCCCGGGCGCTGGTGGAACTCTTCAACATCCTCTGCCTGTTGCTGAAAGGGAGCTTGCCCAATTGTCATGTCGAGGCACCCTCCGCTGGTGGGCTTTCCGGCACCTCCGACCTGAACTGCCGGGATTCCTACCGCGCCCGTCTGAATGTTTCACACGAAAAACGGCTGACACAGGAGTATCAAGTCTTAAAGCTACTGGATAAACAACCCTTGCGCTTGGCCCTGCCCGTTTATGACATCGAGGTCGATTGCCCGACTCACAGCTTTATCGCCGATAACGCTATCGTGCATAACTCCATCTGCACCACCCGCATCGTCGCCGGGGTCGGCGTGCCGCAGATCACCGCGGTGGCGGATGTCGCCAGGGAACTCATGGGGACGGGTATTCCCCTCATCGCCGACGGTGGCCTGCGTTATTCGGGCGATATCGCCAAGGCGATCGCCACCGGCGCCTACACGGTGATGATCGGCAGCCTCTTCGCCGGCACCGATGAGTCGCCCGGGGAGGTCGAGCTCTATCAGGGGCGTTCCTACAAGACCTATCGGGGCATGGGCTCCCTCGGCGCCATGGCGGGCAAGCAGGGTTCCAGCGATCGCTATTTCCAGGAGGACACCAAGGAGGTGGAAAAACTGGTGCCGGAAGGCATCGAGGGCCGGGTGCCCTACCGGGGCAGCGTGCTCAACATCATCTACCAGCTCGTCGGCGGTCTGCGCTCCAGCATGGGCTATACCGGCTGTGTCAACATCGAGGAGATGCGCACCAAACCCAAGTTCGTCCGCATCACCAATGCGGGCATCCGGGAATCCCATGTCCATGACGTGCAGATCATCAAAGAGGCGCCCAATTACCGCACCGATTAGTTGTAGGCGACGCATGGCGCACCATTCTGGTGGGCGCTGCCCACCCTACCGACTTCACCTCTCCCGGAGCCAGACATGACTCAGCCGCACGCGGATATCCATGCCCATCGCATCCTGATCCTGGATTTCGGTTCCCAGTACACCCCGCTCATCGCCCGGCGGGTGCGCGAGGCGGGGGTTTTCTGCGAGATCCATCCCTTCGATGGGGCTTTGGCCGCCATTGAAGCGGCTTCGCCTGCTGGCATCATCCTCTCCGGCGGACCGGAGACGGTCACCGCCGAACACACCCCGCGCGCCCCGCATCTGGTGTTCGAACTGGGGGTGCCGGTGCTCGGCATCTGCTATGGCCTCCAGACCATGGCGGCGCAGCTCGGCGGTCGGGTGGCCGCGGCCGGTGCCCATGAGTACGGCTATGCCCAGGTGCGCGCCCGGGGTCATTCCCGACTGCTGCGGGACATCGAGGACCATACCAGCCCGGAAGGCTATGGGCTGCTGGATGTCTGGATGAGCCATGGGGACCGGGTGGAAGAACTCCCACCCGGTTTCAAGATCATCGCCGCCACCGATAACGCCCCCCTCGCCGGCATGGCGGACGAGTCGCGGCACTTTTACGGCCTCCAGTTTCATCCCGAGGTGACCCATACCCGCCAGGGCCAGCGCATCATCGAGCGCTTCCTGTTCGAGATCTGCGGTTGCGAACCGCTCTGGACCCCGGGCCACATCATCGAGGACAGCCTCGAACAGATCCGCGCCCAGGTCGGCGCGGGGAAGGTCCTGCTTGGGCTCTCCGGCGGCGTGGATTCCTCGGTGGTGGCCGCTTTGCTGCATCGGGCCATCGGCGATCAACTCACCTGCGTCTTCGTCGACAACGGTTTGTTGCGCCTGCACGAGGGCGACCAAGTCATGGCCACCTTCGCCCGTCACATGGGGGTCAGGGTGATCCGGGTCGACGCCGAGGAGCGTTTCCTCGCCGCCTTGCGGGGAGTAACCGATCCGGAGCGCAAACGCAAGATCATCGGCAATCTCTTCATCGAGGTCTTCGAAGAGGAAGCCGCCAAGCTGACCGAGGTGGAATGGCTGGCCCAGGGGACCATCTATCCGGATGTCATCGAATCCGCCGGGGCGAAGTCGGGCAAGGCCCATGTGATCAAATCCCACCACAACGTGGGCGGTCTGCCGGCCGAGATGCGGCTGCGCCTGATCGAGCCTCTACGCGAGCTGTTCAAGGACGAGGTCAGGCGAATCGGCGTCGAGCTGGGTCTGCCCTATGAGATGGTCTACCGCCATCCCTTCCCCGGCCCTGGCCTGGGGGTGCGCATCCTGGGCGAGGTCAAGAAGGAATATGCCGAGATCCTGCGCCGGGCGGATCACATCTTCATCGAGGAACTCAGGCGTCAGGATCTCTACGACCAGGTCAGTCAGGCCTTTGCCGTCTTTCTGCCGGTGAAGTCCGTCGGCGTGGTCGGCGATGCCCGTCAATATGAATACGTCATCGTCCTGCGCGCGGTGGAGACCCTCGACTTCATGACCGCCCGTTTCGCTCATCTCCCTTTCGAGTTTCTCGATCATCTCTCCAGACGCATCATCAACGAGGTCAAGGGCATCTCCCGCGTCGCCTACGACATCTCCGGCAAGCCCCCGGCCACCATCGAGTGGGAGTAGCCGCTCCCCGGCGGGTCGGATCAGGCTCGTTCGCCTGCCGGCGTTGCCGGGCCTGGGGGCTTTGGCCCGGTTTTCTGTTCTTATTTAGAGAACAATACCTCTTTTATGTGGCCTATTGTTCTTCAAAAGAGAACGAAAACTGGCCATTTTCAGCCCATGCCCGGAACGGCTGATTGCCAAGACGGCTTGGTCAAGGATTTCGGGGCGGTGCCCCGCCTTGCCCTCTGCATCAAGAAGGGGAGGGGGCTGCTGGTCGCTCAGCCAGTGTTATCTCTCTCCTGACCTGCCAGGTTTCGATATCCCGCCATTGGCCATGGCTTGGGACGACGAGCTGCAAGGCCTCGATCCGTAGCCGCCCCGGGACTTGATCGACCATCGACGCCAGCGCCCCATCTCTTGCTATCCCTGAATCGGGCTCGGCGTACATGAGGCTGAGATGGGGGCCGATCGGCGGTGGATGGGTGCCGGGGAACAGACTGGTGGCGCGATGCAACAGGCCCGGGTCCTCATCCGCCTCCAGTTCCAGTTCCAGGTACAGGAAGCGGAAATAGTCGTCACGACCACCCAGGCCCCGTACCCGGAGGGAGAAGGGGCGTAGACCGGCAGCCAGGCGATCCAGGCGATTGATGAGAATCGACAGGTCTTCCTGGGAAGTCCCCGAGCAGAGCGTCACATGGGGCTCGAAGGCCTGGGTGCCATGGCATAATGAAAGATTATCAATATGCGCCTTCAATCCCGGGTATTGCTTATTGTCTGGTCTCAGCCAGAGGGCAAAGGGAAAGGGTGTTGGCTCCATGCGTCTCACCTTGATGATGACGAACAGGCCCGGGATCTCCAGACAGCCCTTGTCAGACGCCAGGTTTTTGCTAAGGTAGGAGGAAATTGGTGCGACGCAACATGCATTATGGGACCACTCGGCGCTTATCAAGAAGTCATGCGGGATCCTGGTTTTCTCCCGGACCCGGCACAGGAAGAGGCCATCACCCGGCTCGAAGCCCTGTATCAAACCCTGGCGGCCTGGCAGGCCCCGGTCAGTTCCCTGTTGGATCGCCTGCGCGGACGGCAGACGGCGATCGAGCCGGTTAGGGGTCTCTATCTCTGGGGCGGCGTGGGTCGTGGCAAGACCTTCCTGATGGATCTGTTTTACGATGCCTTGCCCGGCCAGAACAAGCTGAGATTGCATTTTCACCGCTTCATGCAACTGGTGCATGA
>JBPOHE010000120.1:0-10111 GCA_052035915.1 Pseudomonadota bacterium | reverse complement strand
CGATCATGTCGCGGATGATGTCATCGGCGCCAGCCTTTTCAAGGAGTTCGGAAAGTTGCATGCTGTCAGAGGTCATCAATTTCTCCTCAGTGAGGTTGAGTGTGTTGTAACCCATACCTTACCGGAGTTCTTCGATGACCTCCCAATCGCGCCCCTCGGCTGCCCCGCATGCGGGGCAGCCGAGGGGAACCAAACTACTCAGTTTCTTACACCACTTCCTGGGACACTACCCATTTCTTTTGACAGAAATCGCCTAACAAAGGGGTAGCGATTCCGTGATTTGATGGCGTTTTCTCAAGGGAGAACCCTATGAGCCAACGTCTTGATCCTGTCACGCCGGAGTTTTCGGGCGAACGATTTTGTCTTTGATCACCGTCCGGGCCTGGGATGCCGCGCCGGATTTTCGTTCTTCTAAAGAGAACAATAAATCCTAGATTGTTCTCTAATAAAGAACAAAAATGACCGTTTTCAGCCGAGGCCCGGATCCCCGCGTGATCGGTCCTAGAGATTCGGAGCGATACCTCATTCCGTCCGGAGTGACGGCTTTAGACGATTCGGGAGCACCGGGGAGGAATTCAGGATGAGCCGGTTCGGAACCTGGCGGAAGCTAGCCGAGTCTCTCCCCCGTCCGCCCGCGGGGGGTCGCCTGTCCCGGTATCCTGCCATCAAGTATCATGCCCCCCTATCCCATCAAGTTCCGAAATAGGACCGAGCATGCTGATCCTTCGCGGCGCCCCCGCCTTTTCGACCTTCCGTCTGGAGAAACTCCAACAGCGTCTGGCCCAGGCGATTGGGCGTCTGGTCAGCATCCAGGCCGAATTCGTGCATTTCGCCGAAGTCGATCAGGCCCTCTCGGACCCCGAACTCGAGGTGCTGGAACGCCTGCTGGAATACGGGCCGAGCTTCCTACCGACGGAGCCCGGTGGCCAGTTGATCCTGGTGGTGCCGCGTCCGGGCACCATCTCGCCCTGGTCTTCCAAGGCGACGGACATCGCCCACAACTGCGGTCTGACCAAGATCACCCGTCTGGAACGGGGGATCGCCTACTCCCTGGAGACGCTCCCGGAACTCGACGATGGGGAATTGAACGCGGCGATTGCCCTGCTGCACGATCGCATGACCGAGTCCTTCGTCTTCTCCCTGGAAGACGCCGAGTGTCTGTTCGTCCACCAGCCGCCGCGTCCCCTGATGGTGGTGGATCTGCTCGGCGGCGGTCGGGAGGCCCTGGCGCGGGCCAACAGGGACCTGGGTTTGGCCCTCTCGGAAGACGAGATCGACTACCTGCTGGAAAGCTTCCAGGGCCTGGGACGCAATCCCCATGACATCGAACTCATGATGTTCGCCCAGGCCAATTCGGAACACTGCCGCCACAAGATCTTCAACGCTTGGTGGATCCTGGATGGTGAGCCCCAGGACGCCTCGCTGTTCGGCCTGATCCGCCATACCACCGCCCAATCCCCCGAGGGCGTGCTCTCCGCCTACCGCGACAACGCGGCGGTGGTGCGTGGCCCCCGGGGACGGCGGTTCTTCCCCGATCCCCAGGAGCGGCACTACCGCTTCCATGAGGAGGACATCCACCTCCTGATGAAGGTGGAGACCCACAACCATCCCACCGCCATCTCGCCCTTTCCCGGCGCCGCCACCGGCTCCGGGGGCGAGATCCGGGACGAGGGTGCGACCGGGCGTGGGGCCAAGCCCAAGGCCGGGTTGTGCGGCTTTTCCGTCTCCAATTTACGCCTCCCGGGCTTCGAGCAACCCTGGGAGCGGGACTTCGGCCAACCCGGACGCATCGTCTCCGCCCTGGAGATCATGCTCGAGGGTCCCATCGGCGCCGCCTCCTTCAACAACGAGTTCGGCCGACCCAATCTCTGCGGCTACTTTCGCACCCTGGAACAGGAGATCCCCGGAGCCGATGGGCCGGAACTGCGGGGCTATCACAAGCCCATCATGATCGCTGGCGGCCTGGGCAACATCCGCGCCGAGCACATCGCCAAAAAGCCCTTCCCCCCTGGGACGCCGATTCTGGTGCTGGGCGGACCGGCGATGTTGATCGGTCTCGGCGGCGGGGCCGCCTCCTCCATGGCCAGCGGCGCCAGCAGCGAGGATCTGGACTTCGCCTCGGTGCAACGCAGCAACGCCGAGATCCAGCGGCGCTGTCAGGAGGTGATCGATGCCTGCTGGGCCATGGGCGAGGACAACCCCATCCTCTGGGTGCATGACGTGGGCGCCGGGGGACTCTCCAACGCCCTGCCCGAGCTGGTGCACGACAGCGGGCGCGGCGGGCGTTTCGAGTTGCGCACCCTGCCCAACGCCGATCCCGGCCTCTCGCCGATGCAGATCTGGTGCAACGAGGCCCAGGAGCGTTATGTCCTGGCGGTGGCGGCCGAGCGGCTCGAATTCTTTCGCCAAGTTTGTGAGCGGGAACGTTGCCCCGTCGCCCTGGTTGGCGAGGCCACCGCGGATGAACAACTCATCCTCGGCGACGGCCATTTCGACAACACCCCCATCGACCTGCCCATGGCGCTCTTGTTCGGCAAGCCGCCGCGGATGTTGCGGGATGTCAGGCACCGCCCCCACCACAAACTGGAGCTGGATTTCGCTGGTGTCGATCCGGCGGAAGCGGCGCGGCGGGTGCTGCGGTTCCCGGCGGTGGCCGCCAAGACCTTCCTGATCAGCATCGGGGATCGTTCCGTCACCGGGATGGTCACCAGGGATCAGATGGTGGGCCCCTGGCAGGTGCCGGTGGCCGATCTGGGGGTGACCAGCGCCGACTATCTGGGCTCTCGGGGCGAGGCCATGGCCATGGGCGAACGCACGCCTCTGGCGCTCATCCAGCCGGCGGCCTCGGCGCGGATGGCCATCGGCGAGACCATCACCAACTTGGCGGCGGCGGCGATCGAGACACTGGGCGACATCAAGCTGTCCGCCAACTGGATGGCCGCCGCCGGCCATCCGGGGGAGGATGCGGCCCTCTTCGACATGGTGCGGGCCGTGGGTCTCGAACTCTGCCCCAAGCTGGGGCTGGCGATCCCGGTGGGGAAGGATTCGCTGTCGATGAAGACGCTGTGGCAACAGGGCGATCAAAACCGCGTCATGGTGGCGCCGCCCTCTCTCATCGTCTCCGGCTTCGCCCCGGTCGAGGATGTGCGTCTGACCCTGACGCCCCAACTCCGCACCGACCTTGGCGATACGGACCTCATCCTCATCGACCTCGGCAAGGGCGCCAATCGCCTGGGCGGCTCGGCCCTGGCCCAGGTCTACGGACAATTCGGCGGTTTGGCCCCGGATCTGGAGGATCCCCAGGCCATGAAAGGATTTTTTGCCGCCATCCAGGAGCTGAATCGCAACGGATGGCTGCTGGCCTATCACGATCGTTCCGACGGCGGGCTCTTCGTCACCCTCTGCGAGATGGCCTTTGCCGGTCATACCGGGGTCGAACTGACGCTGGTCGAAGAGGGCGATTCGCCCCTGCCCGCCCTCTTCAGCGAAGAGCTGGGGGCGGTGATCCAGGTCCGCCACATGGACACGGATACGGTGCTCAAGGTATTGGAGGACGCCGGCCTGGGCCACCACAGCCGGGTGATCGGCCGGCTGCGGGAGGACGACCTGATCGCCGTGACATGGGGGCATCACCCAGTCTTCGCCATGCCCCGCGCCGAACTCCAACAGGGTTGGGCGGAGACCAGCTATCGCCTCCAGGCGTTGCGGGATCATCCGGACTGTGCCCGGGAAGAGTTCGAGCGTCTGGCGGTAGACAATGATCCCGGCCTACAGGTCCGCTTGAGCTTCGATCCCGCGGAAGACATCGCCGCCCCCTTCATCTCGACCGGACGACGGCCGCGGATGGCCATCCTGCGCGAGCAGGGGGTGAATGGTCAGGTGGAGATGGCCTTTGCCTTCCACCAGGCCGGCTTCGAGGCGGTGGACGTGCACATGACCGACATTCTCGCCGGGCGGGTCAGCCTGGCCGGATTCAAAGGCCTGGTGGCCTGCGGCGGTTTCTCTTATGGCGATGTGCTGGGCGCCGGGGAAGGCTGGGCGAAATCCATTCTGTTCAATAGCCGGGCCAGGGACGAATTCGCCGCTTTCTTCGCCCGCGAGGACAGCTTTGCCCTCGGGGTATGCAACGGCTGCCAGATGCTCTCCAATCTGAAGCAACTCATCCCCGGCGCGGACCATTGGCCGAGATTCGTTCGCAATCGCTCCGAACAGTTCGAGGCGCGCTTCAGCCTGGTGGAGGTCCTGGATTCGCCGTCTATCCTGCTACGGGGCATGAGCGGCGCCTGGTTGCCGATCCCGGTCGCCCATGGCGAGGGCCGGGCGGAATTCCGCGACGCGGAGCACCTGGCCGCGGCACGGCCCTCTGTCTTTCTGCGTTTCATCGAGAATAACGGCCAGATGGCCGAGCGCTATCCGGCTAATCCCAACGGCTCTCCCGCAGGGATCTGCGGCCTCACCAACCGGGACGGTCGGGTCAGCATCCTGATGCCCCATCCCGAACGGGCGGTGCGTACTGTGCAGCACTCCTGGCATCCGGACGACTGGGGTGAGGCAGGGCCATGGTCACGGCTGTTCCGCAATGCCCGGGTTTGGGTGGGATAAGGCGATTTCTGTCAAAAAACAGACCAGCTTGCTGGTCTGTTCCTCCGCCTTCGGCGTTACGCCAGCCGGCGCATTCAGGTCTCTCTTTTTCCGGCAATCGCCTAAGAAGCTGTTTGGAAATTCTGATCGCAAGCCAAGGAACTCAAGGCTTGCGTGAGATCAGGAGAAGAATTCCTCTATCCCTAGGGAAGCCACGCCAGATGAGGCTTGGCCACAAGGGTTCCAAACCGCTTCCAAGAGCTGGGATTCGCTACGCTCATCGCCAGCCTACAAGCTTCCGGGCCAAGGCGAAAAACGCTTGCTTTCGTTCTATTACAGAGAACAATACCTGGATTTATAGCGGTTATTGTTCTCTTTTAGAGAACGAAAATCCGGCCAAATAGCTTCTGCCCGGGTCCGCTGGGGGGGGCTTGGTCAGGTAGGCTGGCGTTGAGGCGTCAGCCGAAACCCAGCTTCTCGGCTAAGGAGCTGTTGAGCCGAGGGTTTCCAAACAGCCTTCAAGACCTCAAGCCACAAGATACGGAGCAATCCTCGCTGCGGCGGAGGAAGCCGGGTCAGCACCCCAGGCACAACGACTTCCGGACGGGGCGATATCTCCCCTCCGAGTCTCATCGATGTTGTTTATCTGATTGAACAGCCGCTCATTTCCCTGGCGATAGGCCCTCATGTCCCCGACCGGGTATGAAGCCGGCTAACCCAAGGTCTGTTTCAGGTCGATCCAGGCCGCCGTGATCCCGTTCAGCGCCTCGAGCCTTTCCCACATGGCGAGAAACCCATCCCGGTCCCTGGTATAGCGGTAGATCTCCAAGAGGTCGTCGTGCAGTTCGCTCCGCCAGGGTTCCATCAGAATGGCCTCCTCCAAGGTGGTTCTGGCCTGGTCGACCTGCCCGTATTCAAGGTATTCCCGGGCGTCGAGGAGGGGGTCACGTGCCCCCCCAGATCCGCTCCCTTCCGGCATGACCAGTTGGCGAATCCCGCTGAGCCCTTTGCTCAGCATAGAGGCGCCGGTCACAGGGATGGGATCGGCGGCCCGCAGACCTTGATCCAGGGTTTTCCGCAATTCCTTGAGGAGTGGCCGATCCATTTGTTGTTCCGCCTTGCGCAGCATGAGTTCACGCAAGGAGCGGCCCTTGTCGCCGAGAACGATGAACAGATCCAGCAAGGCCCCGCAGCTGTTCTCCACCTCGCCCCGTCCCAGATGAAAATGAATGCGCTGGAGGTGCGCCCGGAGGTCCCCAGGTTGTCGGACGACGTGGTGGGCGAGGTACTCGGCAATCTCTTCGTCCAAACCGGATAGCTCAAGCTGCAGGCCGGTTTGGCTCGGGACGAGGAAGACCGGATCGCCTTTCATGGCGGAGCCGTCCGGCGAAGTGGGCCGGTCGGCTGGGTCAGTCTGTATCAGGAGTTTTGTCACTCGGATGACCTCTAGGATGAGGGATCTGGCGCGGATGAGGGGCCCGGGTCACAGGGGAAAGGATGAATCCAGTCCCTTGATGGCTGACGGCGGGACACCGGGAGAGGGAGAAAGAGACTCCCTCTCCTTATCTGGGGTCACACCAACTTCGAGATCTGCTCGGCGGCCCGTTTGACATCGAGAAAGATCAGGCCCAGTTTGGCATTGGGTTTGGCCAGAACGGTGACCACGGCCTCGGAACCGGCATGGGTCATGAGTACATAGCCTTTGTTGCCCTTTACCAGCACCTGCTCCAGGTGTCCCCGGGCCAACTCCTGGGCGGTGCGATCGCCGAGGGAGAGCATGGCGGCGCTCATGGCGCCGACCCGGTCTTCGTCCATCCCCGCCGGCAGTTGCGAGGCCATCATCAGACCATCGGTGGAAATAACGCCCGAGGCCTCGATGTCCGCCGAGGTCCCATTCAACTCGTTCAGGATCGAGTTCAGCAAGTCAGCACGCATGATTGGTTCTCCTTTAAATAGATGAAAGGCCAGGATTCGCCAGGGATGGAGAGGGCTATTTGTAGGCGCGGGCCAGATTATCGAAGAGCGTCCGGCTCATGCCGGTAATGGCGAGGAACTTTTCCAATTCGGCGGCCAGGCTGGAGGCCTGATAGGATTCTTGCATGACCATCAGGCTGAATCCCAACATGGCATTGATCGCCGAAGCCAGCTTGACGCAACGTCCATGATCGGTACCGCAGAGCCCGGCGATAATGGGATGCAGGGTGTTACCGATGATGGTTATGCCGCCGGCCATGAATTCCACCGGCAACTTGACCTTGACGTGCACATCGCCAACTTTGTACATCCAGGCGGTGTAGTTCTCGTCGTAGGGTCCGGTGAACATGGTCTCCATCCAATGGAGATGGGTCTTTTTGAGGCTCTCCACCTTGCCGTCGATGAAAGGTTTGGTTTTGTCGATACTCTGCAGGACGCCGTAGAAACTTTCCGTGACCTCCATGAGCAGGGGTTTTACCTGGGGGCCGATCTCCTGCAACAAGCCTTCGTATTCGGGCGTCAGGCCGGAGAACTGTTTGGCATAGGCGGTCAAGGAAACAAAATCGACATCTGGCATTGGATTCTCCGGATGATGGGGTGGGTATCGGGTTCGTTCATGAATTGGATAATCGCATCCTGAATCGATGACCTTTATTCGTCGTAGCGCATGTTCAGGCTCCATATCAGATGCGTCAGCGCCGGGTTATTGAGTCGGGGAACACCACCGATGATCAATACGAAACGTTGTGTGCCGATATAGAGCGGCCAGAAACCGATCTGACTGTTGCCAGCGGCGTCCACCAGGGCCCAGGCGCTGGTCCAGAGCCCGAGGTTGTTGCGCAGAAGCTTGTGATGGCGCTCGTGCAGGGAGGCCAGATCGGCGCTGGCCGCCGAGAGCTCCTCCGCGGTTTC
Organism: Pseudomonadota bacterium; assembly: GCA_052035915.1. Lineage (GTDB taxonomy): Bacteria > Pseudomonadota > Gammaproteobacteria > Chromatiales > Chromatiaceae > JBPOHE01. The sequence continues at coordinate 2,644 of JBPOHE010000120.1, read as the reverse complement.
GTGGGGGAAGCCCTGGGAATCGACATAGAAACCCTGACTGTCGGCGAGCAGGGCCTTCCCGCTGCTCGATAAGCTCGGCAAGAGTCTGGGAAGCACATCCTCCAGGGCACCGGTGGGGGCGATTTGCTGTTCGGGGTGGCCTTCCACCCAACCCAGGGATTGGGCGTGATAGAGCAATTCAAGCCCGGCGTCGCCAACGCTGTCACCGGTCCAGGTCCGCAGGTTGGTCGATGTCAACAGGTGGCTTTTGGGCTGCCGGATCAGGGCCCGTAACAACCTCCGCGAGGGCTCCAACTCGGGTCCCGAGACAGAGTAATAAGCGCCAGCTGGGGTAGGGAGAATATAGAGCCCTTCGGCGAGCCGATACTGCGCCATCTCATGCCACCATGCCGGGGTCCAGGGAAAACAACAACGCCTCGACCAACATGGCCACATCGCGCTTTTCCCTGGCATCCACCTCGAACACCGGCAGATTCCGGTTGATGGTCGCCAGTTCGCGGTGATAGTCGTCGATGCTTGGCTGTTTGCTGATGTCCGTCTGGGTCACCCCGATGGCCACCGTGGTCTTATCGATGAAGGGTTTGAAGGCGCCCAGAAAGAAATGCATGTCCCTGAAGGGATCGGGACGCGAATTATTAACCAGCAGGATGAGCCCGATGCCGCCTTCGGTCAGGATATCCCACATGAAGTCGAAACGTTCCTGTCCCGGGGTTCCATAGAGATGGATGCGTTCTCCTCCATCGAGCTTCATGATGCCGTAGTCCATGGCCACCGTGGTGGCCGGTTTGCGGTTCTGGGTCATATCGCTGGCCTTTTCATCCGTCGTGACCGGTGGGATATCGCTGATCGAGGCAATGGCGGTAGATTTTCCGGCACCGACAGGGCCGGTGAAGATGATTTTGTGGTTATTCATTCGACTTCCCTTGACGGGCCTCGGCTCAAGAAAACTTCAATCGATTCAATATGCGTCTGAACAGCCCCTGGTTACGGTGCTGTTGCGGAAGCTCCGCTTGAAACAATTTGTCGGCGGATCGGCGGGAGGGCATCGCCAGGCCGACCATGGAAGCGGCACTGTAAAAGGCAAAGACGAATCGCTGCGGGACACCCAACACCCCGGCGGTATCGATCAAAGAGCGGGGTCCCTGCATCAGCAGAGCCGCGATCCTTATGGCATGCGGAAACCCCTGGAGTCGGGTCATATTCGGCCAATGACGCAAGACCACGAGATCCGTGGGCTGTATCGTCTGGGGTATCCGACCGCGTGCCGACCAGAGGGTGAGTTGCCAGAGCAAGGCGCCTTGCGACATGGATTCGGCGCCAGGGCCTTTGACCGGGGGGGCTTTAAGGGTTTTGATGGACACATCCCTGGACTGTATCGGTACCGAAGACAGGATATAGAGTTGCCGTTCCGACATCTCGACCAGTACATCCCTACCATCCGGATAAAAAGTGATGCCCCCTCTCGGATGCTCCAAACGTACCGGCAGATCCTTCTTTTTGGCGAGCTCAACGGCTTGGACCACATGACCGAGGAGATAACTGCCGGGATCGAATTGCACCCGGGGAAACTGTTTGGGATCCGTGCCGTCGATATCGGGGGCCGAGCCGATCACGGGATGATCCTTCATCTCATCCAAAAGCATGGCCGCACGAGAGGCCTTGGCCTCGCCGGGAGTCTCGGCTTCGGACGCTTGACTGGTGGCGCCCACCGCCGACGGCCGCTCGACCGAGGCTGGTTCGCCCGCCTTGCCCGGGGGGGTCTCCGGTGGGGAGGATGGCGTGAGCGCTGGACGCGGGGCCTCGATGGCAGGTGCTTTTCCTTGTACAGCGGATAATTGTTCCCGCGCCTCGGCCAGGGTCGTCTGCAATTTTTTCATCGTCACTGGTTTGCGCAAAACCAGCACGTTACTGATCTCCGGGTCATTGAACGCCAACAGGATGATCGGTCGCTTGGGATACTGCCTTACCTGTTCGTTCCACAGCTCCCGTCCCTGATAACCATCGAGATCGAGAATACAGAGATCGGCTTTTCCCTCCGCCTCGACGTAATAACGCTTCATGCAATAATTCTGGAAGAAGAGTTCCAGCAAGTTGATCATGCGCCGATCCATGGCGACCAAAGCGACACCCAAAGGCTCGAGAGCGGCCAGTGCGGGATCGACATTTTGACTGAATGGATTCATTATCAAACTCGGAAGGAAAAACCTATCATATAATAAAAATAAACGCTATGGCTTCATGGTATCACGTTAGTGGCAATAGCCTCAAGCGAAGCCGTCACAAAACGACGAACGGTATCATTTTCCCGACTATCGGAAGTTTGCCTTCTGGAAGAATATCCTCTTGCCGAAGAGGCTCCACTCGGAGCTTGTAGATATTCATAGTATCGAGTTCCAGTCGTCGGTTGCGCACACAAGCCGCTACCCGCGAACAACCGTCAAGTATTCTGATATAGCAAACCTACCTCATTTGTTGAATGCTATAATGCGTGATATTGGTGCGATTATTTTTTGGAGGTGATTCCGTGTTGACGCTTGAAGAGATGATCGATGCCAAAGCCGGGCGAGAAATTAAACGGGCGGTGGCGGTGAAGATGGCACTCCAGGGATTTCAGACAAAAGATATTTGTGAACTCTTGGAGGTT
>JBPOHE010000082.1:0-6338 GCA_052035915.1 Pseudomonadota bacterium | reverse complement strand
CGAGCACAGGCGAAGAGACAGGGCTGATTAATAAAGGGAATTTATGATTATCAGCTTGAGCTTTTCGCGTGGACGGAAACCATGAAATCCATAAAATACTTTGATTTGTAAGAGTTATGAGAGGATGTCCCGCCCAACGGTGTTCTGGTGTTTCACCTTGACCTTGCGGTAGGTGCCGTCGGCCATCTGGTAGATGGTCTCGTGGCTGGCGTGGATGGCCTCGGGGAAGGTGGGCGCGCGCTGGCGGGCATCGACGATGCCGGGGTCGGTGGGCTCGACCTTGGCGATCTTGTCGTAGCTGACCGAGCGTGCCAGATCGTACTTGGCGAGGATACGCGTCTCCTTGATGTCGCCGGCGAAGGGCGGGTTGGCCATCAGCAGGTCGAAGCCGAAGTCGCGGTTGCCGTTCTTGTCGCGGCGCAGTCGCTTGAGGCGCTTCCACCCCTCGCCGTAGACATCGCGCCAGGTGTCGTCGTCCTCCTCGGTCTTTTCGTGCCAGCGTTCGTAGTCCAGCGTGTTGAGGTGGAGCACGTTGGTCTGACCGTCGCCGGCGATGAGGTTCAACGTGCGCCCGACGCGCACGGCCTTTTCGTCGAAGTCGATGGCGAAGACCTTGGTGCGGACGTAGTCCTCGCAGCGGGCGGGCTTTTTCTCGGTGGTGAAGAGGTGGCTCTTGGCGAGCCCGGCCTCGTTCATGATCCGCCCCCAGACGTGGAAGATGGCGTGCACGGGAAAGCCGCAACTGCCGGCGGCGGTGTCGATGAGGGTTTCGTGCTCGTGGGGGTTCATCATCTTGACGCACATATCGATGACGTAGCGCGGGGTGAAGTATTGCCCCTTTTCGCCCTTGCTCGATTTGTTGATGAGGTATTCGAAGGCCTCGTCCACGACTTCGAGATTGGAGTTAAAGAGCTTGACCTTCTCCAGCGAGGCGACGCAGACGGCGAGGTGGCTTGGGGTGAGTTGAATTTTGTCGCCGTCGGCAAAAACGCCTTCCCAGCGCTCGCGGGCGCGGTCGAAGAGGTCTTGGATCTTGGCCTTGAGCTCGGTTTCGGTGTCGCCGTAGTTCTTGAAGACGAGGTGACGGCGCTTGTCGCGGCCCCCTTCCATTTCGTCGTAGAGCTTGGTGAAGACGAGCTTGAACAGCTCTTCGAAGACATCGACGCCGGCATTGGCGAGGACTTCGTCCTCCATTTCGAGGATGAGGTCCTTGAGCGACTTCTTTTCGTTGACCAGCTTGTCGAGGCGCACCAGATCGTCGATGGTCCAGCGCTCGGAGAGGATGTCCGACAGCCTTTCGTGCGCCGAGGGGATGGCGGGGATGTCTTCGAAGTAGTTGGGGTCCTTGCGGTGGTAGTAGGAGATCTGCTCGCCGTTGGTCCAGACGCCCATCGGCGCGCCGGTGGCGTTGCAGTAGCTCTTTAACTGTTCCTTGCCGTCCTTGAGCTTGGGCTTTTTCAGCTCGACCAGGATGTAGGGCACGGTGGGGCGGTCGGCGTCGAAGACGCAGATGTCGGCGCGCTTTTTTTCGCGGCCAAAGGTGACCTCGTGCTCGACCGCCATGCGGTCGAGGGGGTAACCGAGGTCATCGCGCAGGACCATCAAATAGAGCTGGCGCACCGCCTCCTCGGGGGTGAGCTTGATCGGCTTGCCGCGCGCCAGGCAGTTGACGTAGGGGGTGCTGGCCTTGCCCGACTCCTTGATGAACATCTTTGCTTCCAGCGCCATGATGTGTTCGGGCTTGAACTGATCGAGCCGGTAGGCGCTGTCCTTCAGCAGGTCGGTGAGGGTGGCAGTCATGCTTATTTTCCTTTGGAATCAGTTTGTGTTTCGTCCGCGCTCCCGGTGCGCCCCCAGTCATCCACCTCACTCACCTTGAACTTCTACAACCATCCTGGGCGGTGCGACGGCCAGTCCTTGCGATTAATCCATCGGCAGATCGAAAGGTGGCTGTTTCGGTAGCCTCTGGTGAGGCGCCCTGACTGCGCCAAGTGGGGATTTCTAAAAAGAAAAGGGCCCGGAGAGGATCCGAGCCCTGGTGATTGGTGGAGGCGGCGGGAATCGAACCCGCGTCCGCAAGCTCTCTGCCTATGGCTCTACATGCTTATCCCGATCATTTGATTTAACCTTCCGGCCCCCGATGGGCAGGGTGCGCGGTCGGCGATTCCGTTGGGTTTTAGCGATTCGGGCCCGGACTTCCCTCTTCGCGATCCTGCGTGTTTCGACCCCTGGACCCCGGACCCACAGGCAGATACCGGTCAGAGGCTGGCCTAATTAGGCGGCCAGAGCGTAGCTGTCGTCGTTGGCAGCTGTTTGTTTGCGGCTGGATTTACGAGGTGTCCCGCGCCTCGACATGCACCCTAGGTTTCGCAACCCACGTCGAAACCATGTCGCCCCCTCTAAGAAGAAGACAGTCTAGCGAGAGTGAGGTTCCCAAACAATCCTGGAGGGCATCACCAGTTGTCGCTTGTGGTGGTAGTGTCCCAGGAAGTGGTGTAAGAAACTGAGTAGTTTGGTTCCCCTCGGGAGCCCCGCATGCGGGGCTCCCGAGGGGCGCGATTGGGAGGTCATCGAAGAACTCCGGTAAGGTATGGGTTACCACACTCAACCTCACTGAGGAGAAATCGATGACCTCTGACAGCAGGCAACTTTCCGAACTCCTTGAAAAGGCTGGCGCCGATGACATCATCCGCGACATGATCGGCTTCGTCGCCCAGCGCCTCATGGAGTTGGACGTGGACAATCGCTGCGGTGCCAGCCACGGCGAACGGTCCGAGGCGCGCACCAACTCGCGCAACGGCTACCGCGACCGGGACTGGGATACCCGCGGCGGCACCGTGCCGCGGCGCCTTCCCAAGTTGCGCCAGGGCCGCTCCTTCCCGCCTTTCCTGGAATCTCGCCGGACGACCGAGAAGGCCCTGGCCGCCGTGGTCCAGGAAGCCTATGTGCCGGGTATCTCCACCCGCTCGGTGGACGATCTGGTCCAGGCCATGGGCCTGAGCGGTATCTCCAAGAGCCAGGTCTCGCGTCTGTGCGCGGAGATCGACGAGCGGGTGCGGACTTTCCTCCACCGCCCCATCGAGGGCGACTGGCCTTGGAACCCGTCTGGCAAAAAAATGCCCACCAAAGTCAAGCAGTTTTTCTATGGACAAGCCATGGGATATCCAAGTGACTTAACAGACGCCGAATGGGATTTAATTCGGCATCATTTTCAACCCAGCGACCGGCGTGGCCGCTCGTGTCTGCATCCGCGTAAAGTGATTGTCGACGCCATTGGAACAAAACGACGAGTGGTCACTCCAGCGGCGCTCCATGACCCTGGAAACCCTCGCCAACCTCGGCGAAAATCCCAACATCAGCTGGCCTGCGGTCGCAAACTGATCCGCTTCCCAGCCTGGCCGGAGTCGTTGACCTCTTGATCGCTTCTTACACCATGTGCTGGGACACGATCTGGCAAAAAGCACTTCGCTACCATGGCCTTCCTCCTCACCGGTAAACTCAACCTTCAAAAAAGTCACCCCCTTCTACCAACCCGTTTTGGCTGAGAGCCAATAATATTTACCCGGAAAGGTTGTTCCCGCCATTACGGACGATCCGGGGCGATCCGCGAGCGCCAGAGCCTAGCTCGGGCCAGGATCTCGGGCAGATCCAGGCTGGTGAGCACCCCTTTGTTGAGCAGATGTTGTCCAGCGATCCATACATGCCGCACCTGGTGGCGTCCGGCGGCATAGAGGATCTGGGAGACGGGGTGATAGACCGGCTGGGTCTCGGGCTGACCGAGGTCCAGGGCGACCACGTCCGCCGACTTGCCGATCTCCAGGGAGCCGGTCTCCTCCTCGATGCCTAGGGCGCGGGCGCCGTTGATGGTGGCCATACGCAACACCATCGACGCCGGCAGCAGACTGGGATTATGGCCGAAACCCTTGGCGACGAAGGCCGCGGTGCGCATCTCGCCCAGCATGTCGAGATCGTTGTTGCTGGCCGCCCCATCCGTGCCCAGGGCCACATTGATACCGGCGTCTACTTTCTGTTGAATCCGCGCGAAGCCGCTCGCCAGTTTGAGATTGGACTCCGGGGCATGGACGATGTGCCCACCGCTCCGGGCATAGTCTTGAATCTCCTCCTCCAGCATCTGGGTCATGTGCACCGCGATCAAGGCCGGCGAGAGCAGACCTAGATCGGCCAGCCGCTCCAGCGGGCGTTGGCCGTATTGGTGCAGGCTTTGCAACACCTCGTCATGGGTCTCGTGAACATGCATGTGGATGGGGATCTGGAGCTCATCCGTCATGATCCGTACCCGCTCCAGGGGAGCGTCCGACACCGAATAGGGGGCGTGGGGAGCAAAGGCGGTACGGATCAGCGGATGGTGGCGAAATTCGTCATGCACCTCGATCCCCTTGCGCAGATACTCATCCGCGTTTTGCGCCCAAGCGGAGGGAAAGTCGACCAGGATCAGCCCCAGGGTGGCCCGGATCCCGGCGGTAGCGGCGACTCGTCCGGTAATCTCAGGATAGAAGTACATATCGTTGAAACAAGTCGTCCCGCCCCGCAACATCTCGGCGATCGCCAGCAGGCTGCCGTCACGGACGAATTCCTCGCTGATCCAGCGGCTTTCCGCCGGCCAGATGTACTGGTGCAGCCATTTCATCAACGGCATATCGTCGGCGAGGCCCCGCAACAGACACATGGCGGCATGGGTGTGGGCATTGATCAGGCCCGGGATCAGGGCGTGCTCCGGTAGGTGGTGCTCGACGACCGCCCGATATTTGGTATTCGCCTCGGCGCTGGGGAGAATGTCGAGGATGCGCCCGTCTCGGATGGCGAGGACGTGATCGTGAAGGACCCGGTTGTCGGGATCAACCTGGATGATCCAGGAGGCGTGGATAAGGCTGTCGATCTTCAAGAGATGAGTTCCTGCTATTGACCCCAAAGGAGGTCTGGTTCGATGAATGCCGTCAATCTGCCATGGGAGAGAAACTGATGGAAGTTATTTGCCGTGACACCGCGACCGCGGACCAGGCGCTCGCCTGGCAAGGTAGGAGTCTCTGGCTGCTGGACCAACGCCGCCTGCCCCAACATATCGAGTTTTTGGCCCTGGAGAGCGCCGCCGAAGTGGCCGCGGCGATCCGCGCCATGGTGGTCAGAGGGGCGCCCGCGATCGGCATCGCCGCCGCCTATGGAGTGGTGCTAGCGGTCGAAACGGCTTGTCAGGAGACTCCTTCCGACTGGCGCCGCCAGGTGGCGACGGATCTCCAACTCTTGTCAGAGGCGCGACCGACAGCCGTGAACCTGGCCTGGGCGCTCCGCCGCATGGAGCGCCTGTTGGATGGCTGGAGTGGGACAGCGGCGGCTCTCGTCCCTCGGCTGCTGGCGGAGGCGCAGGCCATCCATGCCGAAGACATCGCCGCCAATCGACGCCTGGGAGAGCTGGGCGCCGCCCTCATCGAACGGCGGACCAGCGTCATCACCCATTGCAACGCCGGTGCCCTGGCTACCGGCGGCTATGGCACCGCCCTCGGCGTCATCCGTAGCGCCCATGCGGCCGGTCGCATCGAGCGGGTATTTGCCGACGAGACCCGCCCCTGGCTCCAGGGGGCTCGGCTCACGGCCTGGGAACTGGTGCAGGAAGGCATCCCGGTCAGTCTCATGGCGGACGGGGCGGCGGCCAGCCGGATGCGGGCCGGCGGCATCGGCTGGGTCATCGTCGGCGCGGACCGCATCGCCGCCAACGGTGATGTGGCCAACAAGATCGGTACCTACGGCCTGGCCTTGGCCGCCCGCTATCACGGGGTGAGGTTCATGGTAGCGGCGCCCAGTTCCAGCTTCGATCTCAGCATCGACTCCGGCGCCGACATCCCCATCGAAGAGCGAGATCCAGAGGAGGTGTTGGGCTGTGGCGGTCACAGCCAGGCCGCGACCGGCGCCGCGGCCTGGAATCCGGTCTTCGACATCACCCCCGCCGAACTGGTGGAGGCTCTGGTCACCGAGCGGGGAGTGATTCTCCGCCCGAATCCCGAGCGGATCGCCCGGTTGCTGGCATGACCAGGCGGACCTGTTAAGCATCTAGGCCGTGTTCACAAAATTGCTGCCGGAGCCTGATCAGGATGAGGGCAAGGGTGACGAAAGCCAAGAAGTTGGCTTTGAGTTTTTCATAGCGAGTGGCGACTCGGCGGAACTGTTTGAGTTTGTTATACCAATTCTTATTAGGTTATTTGATTAGCGAGCTACCTCAGCCAGCCAAACTTTTTTAGGAAAAAGATATACTTAGAGTATGTTTCTGGTATGGAGGACGCCACAATGCCGATGAACCGCATTCAATTCCAACCGGGCCTCTCCCT
>JBPOHE010000022.1:0-62092 GCA_052035915.1 Pseudomonadota bacterium | reverse complement strand
CCGCGACACTACGCTCGGTCTGGAAGCGCTCGACGAAGACGCAACCCAGGCGGCGGAGAAACCAGCCCAGGGGCCAATAGTGCTGGAGTTCGGTCTTGGCGACGAAGGCCAGGGGATCGGCCAGGCCCGCCAGGAGCACCAGGGCATCCAGATAACTGGCATGATTGGCCACCAACACCCCGGTCTTTTCCGCCGGGAGCGGCGTCCCACCCACCACCACCGGGATGCGGACCAGAGACAACAGCCAGCGGGCGCCATGGTGCACCAGTCGCCAGCGCCGCGCCTGGCCGGGCACGAGCGCCACCGCGCCCAGGGCGATCAGCGCGAAGAGCGTGAACAGGCTCCAGGCATAGGCGCCGTAACTGTAACGACGCAACCAGGCCCACAAGCGGCTCAATCCCGGGCGGAGACCCGCGAGCCCCAGGCGGGCGATCTGTAACCACAACGCCCGCGGCTTCCGCTCGATGGCGCCGCTTTCGTAGAGTTCTCGACAGGCGCTGCGACGGATCTTGCCGCTGGAGGTCTTGAGCACGCTGTGGGGCGGTGCCAGCACCACCTCGTCGGGGGGCAGACCCAGCACCTCGCTGATCGCGGTCTCGATCTTCCGCTTCAGGGCTTCCCTCCCCGGTTCATCCCGCAGCTTGGATTCCGCCATCACCACCAGGCGTTCGCCGGCCAGGTCCTTCCCCCGGGCGCCGAAGATGGCGACACAGCCCTTGCGCACCCCGGGGATCTCGCCTACCACCAGCTCGGCGTCATAGGGATGGAGGTTGCGTCCGGCGCGGATGATGAGGTCCTTCACCCGTCCGGTGATGAAGACCTCGCCATCGGCGAGATAACCCTGATCGCCGGAATCCAGCCAATCGCCCCGGATCAGGGCGCGGCTGGCCTCGAGATTCCGATGGTAGCCCCGGGTCGCCGAAGGGCCGCGAAACTGGATCGCCCCCACCCGCCGCTCGGGCCGATCCTCGCCGCCGGGGTCGGCGATGCGGATCTCGTGGCCCGGCAAGGGACGACCGCAGGCCACCAGTTCCAGCGCCGTCTCCCCCGGCTCGCTGACCGGTCGCGCCTCGCCTTGTTCTTGCAGACCCAGGCGCTCGACCCGGTCGATCCGTGGTCCCCGACCCAGGGGCGGGAAGGCCAGGCCGACGGAGCACTCCGCCAGGCCATAGACGGGCGTCATCGCCTCCGCGCGAAAGCCATGGGGGGCGAAGCGGGCGCTGAAGTGGCGCAGGGTCTCGGGGCTCACCGGCTCGGCGCCGTTGAAGGCCAGGCGCCAGGAACTCAGATCCAAACCCTGGAGCTGGGCCTCGCTCAGGCGTTGCAGGCAGAGTTCATAGGCAAAGTTGGGGGCCGCCGAGAGGCTGCCGCGATGACGGTGGATGGCCCGCAGCCAGCGCTCCGGACGGGCAAGAAATTGCAAAGGTGACATGAGCACCAGGGGAAGACCGTGATAGAGGCTGCCCAGCCAGGCGCCGATGAGGCCCATGTCGTGATAGAGCGGCAGCCAGGAGACGAAGACATCCCCGGGATGCACCCCCACCGCCTGGCCCATGGCGCGGACATTCGCCAGCAGATTGGCGTGGGTCAATTCCACCCCCTTAGGCGTGCCGGTGCTGCCGGAGGTGTACTGGAGAAAGGCTAGATCCTCGGGCGCCACATCCGGCAGGGGCAGGTCTTGAAACTGGGGGCCGATCTCCGCCGGTGTCAGCACCCGTCGCAAAGACGCAACCTGGGCCTGGAGCAGGCGGGCCGGACCCTGGGCCTCGGGGACGGTGAGCAGCAGCGGGGTCTGGGCGTTGTCGAGGATACGGGCATGGCGGCGCAGGTGTTCCTCGATCTGGGAGGGTCGGGTCGGCGGGTAGATGGGCACCGGCACCCCGCCGGCCAGCAGGGCGCCGAAGAAGGCGAAGAGATAGTCCCGTCCGGTGGGCAGCATGATGGCCAAGGTCTGACGTGGGGCGAACTCCAGCTCCTGCAAGGTGATCGCCACCCGACAGGCGCCTTGCCAGAGATCCAGATAGCTCAGGGGCGTCGGTGTCTCGCCCTCGCCATACAGCAGGATATGGGTGGTCTGGGGCTGGGCGCGACAGTGCCAGTGCAACACCTGCAACAGGTTCTCGGCCTGAAGTGGAAGCGCTCCGGCGCTGGCCAAGGTCGGGGTCGGGGCCTGGGCTTCCAGCCCGGAGAGGGCCGAGACGCTCCCGCCGGCAAGATAGGGCAGCAGGTCCCGCACCCGTTCGGCGCTCGCCAGGACCCGGTCCGGGAAACTGATCTGAAACGCCCGCTCCACCCGGGACAGGAGTTCCATGCGCCCCAGACTATCGAATCCCAGATCCTCCAGCAGTCGGCTGTCCAGTGACAAGCCCGCCGGGACCGGACGCCCCGGGCGCAACTCCTGGGTCATCCGCGCCACCAGGGCGAGTAACTGGGCCTCCCCGTGCCGGTCTTGCGCTGCGTTGTCTACCACCACCACCCTCCTCGAAGATACCCGAGTCCCCACTGGGACAGTCAGTCTCAGTCGTCAAGGATACCGGATCGGCGCCGAGGGCGAACGTCCCGGCCTGGTCATTGATAGAATCCGCTTCGAGTCAACCACAGGGGAGCCGGCATGACCGAGTGCCATTGGGAACATTTCAGCCACATGGCCGACATGGGCGTGCGGGGTTGCGGTCCGGATCCCGCCACGGCCTTTGAGCAGGCCGCGCTCGCCCTCACCGCCGTGATCACCGATCCGGCTCTGGTGCAGGCGGAACAGGGAGTCGAGATCCAGTGCGAGGCCCCGGATCTCGAACTTCTGCTGACCGACTGGCTCAATGCCCTGATCTATGAGATGGCCACCCGCCGCATGCTGTTCAGCCGCTTCCAGGTGCGGCTCCGGGGGAGCGAACTCATCGGCTCGGCCTGGGGCGAGGCGGTCGATCCCCCTCGGCATCAACCGGCGGTGGAGGTCAAGGGGGCGACCTATACCGCCCTTTCCGTGACCCGGGGGAAGGACGGCCACTGGACCGCCCAGTGCGTGGTGGATGTCTGAGCCGGAGATCCGGGTTCCAACCGGGATGACAGAGTAAATGACCGAAATCACCAAGAAGCGCCATCCGCTGGAGAAACTGGTGCACTACCGCCAGTACCCGGTTTTTTTGCAACGGGCTTCCCTGATCCGCTTGGGAGGCCTCTATGTGCATTACGCCTTCAATGAACTCGGCTATAGCCGCCTGGGCGTCATCGTCTCCAAGAAGGTCGCGGGGAATAACGTCAATAGAAACCGGATCAAGCGCGTTATCAAGGAATGGTTCAGGCTGAACCAGGACAGATTGGGCGGTCATGATGTGATCGTGGTGGCTAAAGCCCCCATCAGAGAAGCCACCAACCTGAATATCAGGTCGGTGCTGGAATCCAGGTTCTTGCCAGCTCTGGGTGGTCCGTCGGCGAAAAGCCGGTTTATCGACCCGGAACTCAAATAACACCTTTCGTAGGCTGGCGATGAGCGGAGCGAATCCCAGCGCTTGGTGCGCTCCAACAAGTGATAGGAGATCGACCGGGTTTTGGATCTCCCGGGGATGGGGTCTTGGGGCGGATTTTTTGTACTTTTCAGAGAACAATAGATCGAAAAGTAAGCATATTGTTCTTCTATGGAGAACGAAAATCGACCTCTTTCAGCCTATGCCCGGTCTTCCTTTGGGCCTGCATGACGAGCTGGCTGAGGTAACTCGTTAATCAAATCTCTAATGAATGTTGAGCCGCGTTCTATTTTTGCCCGCCCTGGGCCTGCCGGTGCTGTGCTGGATTGAAGGGTATCAAGCGCGCAGGGTGGCGAGCCGGGTCACCAGCTCGCCGATGGCGGTGTAGGGTTCGGGGTTGGTGTAGGCGGTGAATCGGGCGGCCAGCCGTTGCGCGCGCTGGGTGGCGGTAGGGAGCGTGTCGCGGGTGCGGTTGAAGGCGCCGCACTCGCCCTTTTCATAGCCAGGAATGTGCCGCTTCAGGCGTCGCATCACCTCGTCCCGGTGCAGTGGGGCTTGAATATCCTCATAGTGCAGCAGCAACCACAGCTCGAAGCTGGGCACCGAGGCGATGGCCTTGAAGCAGACGGGCTGCCGGTTATCGGTGCGCAGCTTGCCATCCAGGGACGCGGCCAGCTGTAAGGCATCGAAGTAGGTGCGATGGTCATCCCGGTCGAAGACCGCATAGACCTGCTCGAAGGCACGGGGCTGAATGCGCTTGTCGGGGTCGCCCTTCTCGAACAGGGACTTGGCGTAGCGCACCACACTGAGCGGGTCGGTGCCGAAGTCGCTGGGTTGGACCGCTACGTTGGCGGTGTGGAGATGAAAGGCCGCACGAATCTCCTTGAAGTAGTTCGGCTCGGTCTTACTGCCCTCAGAGACGATGAGGATGCGGTCGTAGCTGGCGCGGCAAGCCGTCTTGCGCGCCAGGTCGCGTTTCTGACGTTCCTTGGGTTGGTAGTCGGCCCCCATCAGTGCTTGAGCCCAAGCGATCCGTCGAGGAAGGGTACCCCGCCGTAGCGGCCGGTCAGGTAGCCGCGCTCCAGCGCCTCGTTCTTACGCGGGCTGAACTCGTTGAGAGCGATCAGGGCCGAGGCCTGGTCAGGGTCCTTTTCGACCAACCAGACCTGATCGCGGCGGAAGAGACCGGGGGCATCCAGCAGGGAGGTGTCGTGGGTGGTGAAAATGAGTTGTGCGCCGCCGGTGTTGACCTCGGGTCGGTGGAACAGGCGCACCAGCTCACGCACCAGCAGGGTGTGCAGGCTGGTGTCGAGCTCGTCGATCACCAGCGTCAGGCCCCGCTTGAGGATGTCGAGAACAGGGCCAGCGAGAAACAGCAGCCTGCGCGTCCCGTTGGACTCGTCCTTCAGACTAAATACCGCTTCACCCTGAGCGGTGACGTGACGGAAGCTCAGCTCATCAATGTCCTTCTCCTCGTTGCGCACCTCGGTCTTGCCGGCCACCAGGTCGAAGTGCACGGCTTGGCCGGGCACCTTGCGGGTGACCACGTCGATGTCAGCGATGCTGATGTCGGCGGCGGCGAGAAAGTCGCAGATCGCCTTGCGGCCCTCGGGCTGTTTGAGCCTCTGGATGGAGATCTGTGGCTTGAGCCGGGCTTGCTCGTTGAAGATGACCAGTTGGTTGGCGAACCAGTCGAACACCGGCTGCAGGGCCTCGCTGTTGAGCTGCACCGCCATCGAGAGGAACAGGGCATTGGGGCGGGTGGCCCCCTCCCAGAGGTTCTTGGCACCCTTGAGACCGGGGCCGAAGTCGTAGAGGTCCTTGCCGGTCTCGGCATCGAAGCGGCGAGTGAACCAGCGCTGGGGTTTGAAGGCCTTGTAGACCAGCAGGTGCTCGCGCAGGATGCGCTGTGGCGTCATGGCGAAGCCGTACTGATAGCGCACACCGTCGCGCAGGAAGGTGACCTCGAACTCGGTGGGCCGGGCGGTGGACTCGGCATCGAGCCGGAAAGGCTGCACGCCAAAGGTCTGGCCAGGTTGGACCAGGGTGGCCGACTCGACCACCACCCCGCGCATGTACTGAAGCGCATTGATGAGGGTGGACTTGCCGCTGGCATTGGCGCCATAGAGCACGGCGCTACGCAGCAGGGCCGGTGCTGCCTTGAGGCCGGTGGGGAGGGTGTGGGTGTCATGCAGGCTGTTGTCGGCGGAGGCCACCAGAGTCAACACCTGCTCGTCACGCAGGCAGCGGAAGTTCTTGACGCGGAACTCGACCAGCATGGCATTATTCTCTAGCATGCATTGAATAATGCGAAATATTGCAGAGCGTATGCGATATATCAAGATATTCTGCGTTCAGCCTATCTTTCCGCGAGTATGCGCACCTCATTTCGACCTCGCAGGCGAGGGAGTCCAGCGCGCCAGGCTGGGTTTCGTTCCTCAACCCACCCGGCCTTGGTTCCAGCTTGCCGGGAAATCCCTTATCCGAACAATTCCGCCAGTTTCCGACCCGGCTCGGTGACCCGCATGCAGGCCTCGCCGACCAGAAAGCCGTGCACGCCGTGACGCCGCATCAAGGCTACATCCTCCGGGTGATGGAGGCCGCTTTCGGTGACCAGGATGCGATCCTGCGGCACCAGTTCGCGCAGGGCGAGGGTGGTTTCCAGTGTGGTTTCAAAGCTGCGCAGATTGCGGTTGTTGATGCCGATCAACCGGGTCTCCAGCGGCAAGACCCGCTCCAGCTCTTCCCGGTCGTGCACCTCGGGCAGGATGTCCAGACCCAGTTCCCGGGCGAGCCCGGCCAGCTCCGCCAGCCCGAGGTCATCCAGGCAGGCGGCGATCAGCAGGATGGCGTCGGCGCCCATGGCCCGGGACTCGTAGAGCTGATAGGGGTCGACCATGAAATCCTTGCGCAACACCGGCAAGGTACAGGCGGCGCGGGCGGCCTGGAGATATTCCGGGGCGCCCTGGAAGAAGTCGTGGTCGGTCAACACCGAGAGACAGGCGGCGCCATGGGCGGCGTAGTCGGCGGCGAGCTCCGCCGGGCGGAAATCGGCCCGCAGCAGACCTTTGGAAGGACTGGCCTTCTTGATCTCGGCGATGACCGCCGGGCGGCCGGCGTCGATCTTGGCTTGGAGGGCCGCCACGAAGCCGCGCGGTGGGGATTGGGCCTCGGCCTCCGCGCGCACCTCGGCCAGGGGTCGCCTCGCCTGGGCGGCGGCCAATTCTTCGCGTTTGACGGCGAGGATCCGCTTGAGGATGTCGCTCATGAAAAACTTCTCGTGAATTGGACGAATTCATCGAGCTTGGCGCGGGCGGCGCCGCTGGCGATCACCTCGCGCGCCTTGGTGATGCCGGCGCCGATATCCTCGGCGAGATTGGCGGTATAGAGCGCCGCCCCGGCGTTGAGAACAACGATCTCCCGCGCCAGTCCGGCCTGGTTCTCCAGGGCACCGATCAGCATGGCCTTGGACTCGGCGGCATCGGCGACCTTGAGGCGGCGGTGGGAGGCCATCGGCAAGCCGAAGTCTTCGGGGTGGATCTCGTACTCCCGAATCTCGCCGTTCCTCAATTCGCCCACCTGGGTAGCCGCTCCCAGGGAAATCTCGTCCAGGCCGTCCTTGCCCCAGACCACCAGCACATGCTCGGCGCCGAGTTGCTGCATGACGCGCACCTGGATACCGACGAGATCGGGGTGGAAGACGCCCATCAGGGTGTTGGGGGCGCCCGCTGGATTGGTCAGCGGCCCCAGGATGTTGAAGATGGTGCGCACGCCCATCTCCCGCCGCACCGGGGCCACGTTCTTCATCGCCGGATGATGATTGGGCGCGAACATGAAGCCCATGCCGACGGCTTGGATACATTCGGCCACCTGGGGCGATTGCAGGTCGATCCTGACACCCAGGGCTTCGAGCACGTCCGCGGAGCCGGATTTGGAGGACACGCCGCGATTGCCGTGCTTGGCGACCGTCGCCCCGGCGGCGGCGGCGACGAAGGCGGCGGCAGTGGAGATGTTGAAGCTATGGCTGGCATCGCCGCCGGTACCCACGATGTCGACGAAATGGGGGTTGTGGGGGACCTCCACCCGGGTGCACAGCTCGCGCATCACCTTCGCCGCGGCGGCAATCTCCCCGATCGTCTCCTTCTTGGTGCGGAGTCCGGCGAGGATGGCGGCGGTCATCACCGGCGACACCTCGCCCTGCATGATCAGCCGCATCAGGTGCAGCATCTCGTCATGGAAAATCTCCCGATGCTCGATAGCCCGTTGCAGGGCGGCCTGTGGCGTGATCATTTCAAACCCCTTTGAGGAAATTGTTGAGCAGGTCGTGGCCCTGCTGGGTGAGGATGGACTCGGGGTGGAACTGCACCCCCTGGACATTCAGCTCCCGGTGACGGACGCCCATGATCTCGTCGACGCCGCCATCGGCAAGCTGAGTCCAGGCGGTCATCTCCAGACAGGCCGGCAGGGTCTCCCGGTCGATGACCAGGGAGTGGTAGCGAGTCGCCTCGAAAGGCTCATCCAGGGCGGAAAACACCCCCTGGTTGTGGTGATAGATCCATGAGGTCTTGCCGTGCATCACCTGACGGGCATGGACGATGCGACCGCCGAAGGCCTGACCGATGGCCTGGTGCCCCAGACAGACGCCCAGAATGGGAAGACGCCCGGCGAAATGCTGGATCGCCGCCACCGAGATGCCGGCATCGGCGGGTGTGCAGGGCCCGGGTGAGATGACGATCTGCTCCGGTCCCATCCGCTCGATATCCTCCAGCCCCATCTGATCATTGCGTATCACCCGCACCTTGGCGCCCAGTTCGCCGAAGTACTGCACCAGGTTGTAGGTAAAGGAGTCATAGTTGTCGATCATGAGTAGCATATCGCGGCTATCCTATTGTTCTGTATGGATTTCGTTCCAGATAATCCGCTTTGATACCCGCTCAGATACCCGCTATTTGCCTTGATACCCCCGCGCCGATGATCTGGAACCGAATGCACGAAAGCCGCATTGTCCTCTATATCGGCCAGGTCTCAAACCACCCCCGCACCGCTTCGCGACGGCGCTTGCCAGCAGTAAAGCCGCTCGCCAGCTTGCAGTGGCTACCGTCGGGGGGCCTGAACCGCCGCCGCCCTTGCGCCAGGCGTTCATGGTCTGTTGAACGATGCGCGGCCACCCCAAAAAACCGTCGCGGGCATCTTCGTTACTACCATTCCTCATGCCCCAGTGGTGCCTGACTCAACATCTCCCGGTACTGCCGCCACTGCGGCACATGCGTATCCAGCAGCCCAGCGAAGCGTTCGTTGTGATGCCGCTCGATTAGATGGACCAGCTCATGCACCACGACGTATTCCAGGCACTGCGACGGCTTCTTGGCCAGCTCCAGATTGAACCAGACACGCCGTGCAGTGGGATTACAGCTTCCCCATTTCGTCTTCATCTTCTTGATTCCCCAGTCGGCGACCTGCACGCCGAGAACCGGCTGCCACTTCTCCAGCAGGGGCGGAATCAGTGCCTTGAGTTGCTCACGGTGCCAGCGCAACAGAATGTCCTCCCGCTGCTCGGCACTGGTGCCGGGGCGCACGAACAGGTCAAGGCTGGCGATACCGCGCACGGCGACTCTGGCCGGGGCATTCTGCTCATGTACGCGCAGCCGATAGCGCCGACCCAGAAAGTAATGGCTTTCGCCATTCACCATCTCGCGTTGTGACTGCCGCGGCTGCTCGGCGAACCTGGCCTGCTGTCGCCTGATCCAGCCCAGTTTGTCGATCACGGCCAGCCTTACGGCCTCGTCATTGACCACCAGTGGCGCGGCCACCCGCACCCGGCCATTGGGTGGATAGACGCCCAGGTGCAGGTTTTTGATGTCCTTGCGAACCACCTCCACCTTAATGCCGCTGACAGTGAGGTGGCGGGTTTCAGTAGTCATTCTGGTGCTTCGTCAGTTCCAGAATCCGGTCGGTCAGTGCTTCCCTCTGGTAGTCGGCGGGTGGCCGACTCTCCCTGATTTGGTCGCCTTCAGTCGGCGGAGTGGTTGCGTAAGATTTGAGTGCGGCGCCGATGGCGTTCCGCACCTTTTTGGTTTTCATGGTGTTGGTTTTCCAGCCATCTTGCCGGCTGCCCATGATCGCCGCATCCACGGCGAGAGCCAGCCCATCGTTCTTGCCAAGGTTGTTGTAGAGCGCTCGCTGTGCCGCCGTCTTCACACCGGACGGATAGCCGCCAGGCCCGCCGCCCGGCATCTTCGCGTCCTTGGTGATCTGGGCGATCTTGTCCAGATATTCCTTGTAGCTCACAACACCCTTGCGCCGCTGCTCGATTAGCGCATCCAGCAGTTTCGACATCTTGTCGTAGTAGGCCGGATCGACAGGCGACTCGTTGATGATCAGCTTGCGGACGTTGTTCTCGATGGTTTCGGCCACCGCCTCGTCGGTCTTCATCATGCCCTTGACCTTCTCCGCCGCCGCCTCCGGCCCGCGTTCGACAATTAGCTGAATCAGGCTCAGGTCGTCGAAGGCCGAGATCTTCTCGCTCTCCTCGGCGCGGATGTAGGTGTCGATCAGGTGGCGCATGGCCGGCTCGTAGGCCTTGAGGTCGATGTAGTCGCCGCTAGCGAGCTTCACCTCGTCGCGTACCTTGGTGTAGTGATCTACCTCGGCCTTGATGGTCGCAATCTCTTCGGGCTTGTAGCCCGCCTCGGCCAGTTCGCTGGCGATACTGGCAAAGGCGCGGATCAGCGAGGCTACGAACTTGTAGAGCTTCAGCCGCTTCGGCTCATTGTCCTGTAGGGGCGACCGGCCGGTCGCTCCTGCCACGGTCGCCCCTCCACAGAAGTAATGCAGATAGGCCACCGTATCCCTCGGCGCCGCCACCGGCTCGCACAGCGCCTTCACCGCCTCAAGGGCCTCGTCCAGATCCTCCTTCGCCTTCTTCAGCCGGTCTTCCAGCAGGCCCGCCACGTCTTCCTTGTCGTAACCATCCAGCGCCCCGCTGGTGTAGTCCTCGACCGCACCCTCCAGACTCTTGAACAAGTCCTTGTAGTCGATGATGTAGCCGTATTCCTTGTCGTCGCCGTCCAGCCGGTTGACGCGGCAGATTGCCTGAAACAGGCCGTGGTCGCGCATCGGCTTGTCGATGTAGAGGTAGGTGGCCGAGGGCGCGTCGAAGCCGGTCAGCAGCTTGTCCACCACGATCAGGAGTTTCATCTGCCCCGGCTCGTCGATGAATTTCTTCTTCACCGCCTGCTCGAACTTCTCGACCTTGCCGAGGGCCTTCTCGGTCGGTTCGTTGAACCAGTCGGCCAGCATTTGGGCGTAAATCCCGTACTTGATCAGGTTGTCCGTTTCTCCAGTCCCGGTCGTCTCGCCCTTGGTATCGGCCAGGTTCGGGGCGTAGCTGCTGACAATGGCGCACTTGCCCTTGAGTTCGGTCCTGGCGAACAACTCGTAGAACTTGCACGCCTCGTAGATGCTGCCGGCTACCAGCATGGCGTTGCCGTGGCCGTCCATCAGGCGCGGCTTGGTACTCATGTCGAGCAGGATGTCGGCGACGATCTTTTCCAGCCGGTCCTGGCTGGAAAGCACGCTCTGCATCGTCCCCCACTTCTGCTTGAGCTGCGCCTTGGCGATGTCATTCAGCCCC
This sequence comes from Pseudomonadota bacterium, assembly GCA_052035915.1. Classification (GTDB taxonomy): domain Bacteria; phylum Pseudomonadota; class Gammaproteobacteria; order Chromatiales; family Chromatiaceae; genus JBPOHE01. The sequence continues at coordinate 50,998 of JBPOHE010000022.1, read as the reverse complement.
CGCGTTTTGGCCTCGAACCACTGGTCGATCCTGGCCTTGTTGGTCAGTTTCTGGTCGATATCCCGCGCCTCGTAGCGCAAATCCAGCACCACGCCCTCGCGCACCGCCTGGTCGAACTTGTAGGTGTGGATGTAACGGCCAAAGACCTCGATGCTCTTCTGCTTGTCCGCCTTCAAGAGCGGCGTGCCGGTGAAGCCGATGAAAATCGCGTTCGGCAGCAGCGCCTTCATCGCCTTGTGCAGGTCGCCGCTCTGGGTGCGGTGGCATTCATCGACGAAGACATGAATATCGCCCTTGGCCTTGAAGTCCGCCGGCAGCTTCTGGAGGGCGGCGATGAACTCCCTGGCGCCTTCGTCGCTGTCTTCATCGCCCTGTCGGCCGAACTTGTGCACCAGCGAACAGAGCAGCGATTCCTCGGTGCCGTTCAGCTTCTCGATCAGCTCGGCGCCGCTCTTGGTGCGGTAAATTTGCTCATGCACCCCTTTGAAAACCTTCTCGATTTGCTCGTCCAGCTCGGTGCGGTCGGTGATGATCAGCACCCGCGAACCCTCTCGATTTTCGCGAATCCACTTGGCCAGCCACACCATGGTCAGCGATTTGCCGCTGCCCTGGGTGTGCCAGATGATGCCGCCCTCGCGGCGGCGGATGAAGTCCCGCGCGGACATCACGCCGAAATACTGGTTCTGCCGGCAGAGCTTCTTGGTGCCGGCATCGAACACCACGAAATCGTGGATCAACTCGAGAAACCGCGCCTTGCGACAAACCTGCAAGAGATGGCGGTCAAGCAAGTTCGCCTCATCGGCATAGGGGCCGACGTCCTCCACCCACTTGAGCCAGTACTTCTCCTGTGTATCGATGGTCGCGTAGCGCAGCCCCTCGCTGTCACTGCCCGCCATCACCCACTGCATCGTCGAGAAAAAGGGCTGGATGAACTCCTTCTTCTGGTTATCCAGGTTCTGGCGAATGCCCTCGCTCACCGACACCGTGGAGCGTTTCAGCTCCAGCACCCCCAACGCGATGCCGTTCACGTAGATCACCACGTCCGGCCGCTTGGTGGCGGCCTTGGCCGCGTTGGCGAGGTCGGCGCCCTTCACCGTCACCTCCTCGGCCACGGCAAAGTGGTTGTGCTCCGGGTGCTGCCAGTCGATCAGCCAGACCGTGACATGGTTCTCGCCCGCGCCCGGCTGCACCTTCACCCCGTAGCGCAACAGGTCATAGACCTCCTTGTTGCGGTCGTAGAGGCTCTTGCTGGTGTCGGAAGCGGCCTTGTTCAGTTCGTGCAGGGCGCGATTGATCAGCGTCTCACCCACGCCGCGTTTGGTCAGCCAGCCACGCAGCAGGGTTTCCTCGATGTTCTTGTTGTCGAGGTCGGTGCGGTCGCCCAGGTAGTCATAGCCGAGCCGATCACGGAACAGCGCGACGACGCGGTTCTGGGTTTTCTTTTCAATCTGGCCGACGCTGGTCATCTGTTTTCACTCTCCATCGCACTCATCTTGTCCCACACGGACGTCTTGAACCAAGCCGGCATCCGGTCGCTTTTCATGGTTAGCCACTGGCCGTCAGTGACCTCTGCCAACCACAGGATGGAGTGCCCGGAATTGTCGAAAACATAGGCCCGATTCGAATAGCGAATCGCCTCAATCAACAAACCCAGAGAGCGGGCATAGCGGGCAATGACCTTGTCGTCTGGCACTGGATGGCCGCCCAGTCGAACCCGATTCCGCACCCGCGAAATATTGATGATCGGGTCGTCCGTCGCCACGAAATAGAGATAAGTCCGGTAGCCCCCTTGCTGAGCCTTTTGCAGAAATCGGATCTTGTCCGCTGAAGACATGACCGTCTCAAAGGTGAATGAAATGCCCCGCTCCAGCAGCTTGTGGCGGATGAAGTCGGCCGCCACCGAGGCAAAGTAAGAATTGACCCATACCGCAAAAAAACTCAGCTTGTCATCGTTAAAGCGCAAACCCGCTGCCTCGTCGAGCAAGCCCGCTTTGTTCAGCAACACCGATGCATTGAAAAAAAACAACACCTCCGCTGCCGTGGTCTCTACCCGGTAGTTTTTCAGGTCAAGAAAACCCCGCTGGGCGATTTCCTTCTCAATCTCGTCGGGATTGACATAAACCCCCAACAACTCCGACCGAATGACCGATTTGATGGTCGTTTTACCCGACCCGTTGGGGCCGGCAAACATGCGCAGACGGGGGACTTCGCTCACCGTAACACCCGTTTTGCGCCTGGGGCCACAACGCTGGGCGGCACGGTGGACTTGATCACCTGACGGGTGCCATCGGGGAAGACCTCGTAAATCACGCCGTTGTCGCTTTCCAGCACACTGTTGCCCGAGGCCAGCGTCTGCCAGTAGGCTTGAGTGACGGCGGATTCGGCCAGTTCCGGGATGTGCTCTTCGAGAAATCGCAAGGTTTGTTCGGGTGTGCTCATGGGGTGCTCCTTGGTGTTGTTCATACCAGCCGAATCCTCCCGGTCAGCAACTCTGAAAGTGGAGAGTTGAGAGTGGAGAGTTGAGAGTTGAGAGTTGGTGGCAGCGGTCATTTTTCGTTTGCTTTCGATGTCTTGACGATTGAGACCAGCAGCTTGAGCAGTTCCTCGACGTCGGGGTGAATCGACTGGTAGCCGTCGTCGTTCAGGTAACCGGATTGGTGCAGCAGGTCGAGCCAGTAATCGGTTTCGTTGGCTTCCTTCAAGGCAATGCTCATTTTGCTGATGAAATCAGCCTTGCTTTGCGCATGTTCGGCTTCACGCACCAAGGCACCGATCGCCGTGCCGCTGCGCAGCACCTGCTTGGAGAGTACAAATTCGCGCTTCTCGTTTTGCAGGTGCTTGGCGAGGTTGACGATGCGCAAGGCGAACGCGAAGGACTTGGTCCAAAGGGGACCTTTCGATAGTGGAGAGTTGATAGTTGAGAGTGGAGAGCGGTCTTCCACTTTCAACTCTCCCCTCTCAACTTTCCACTTACTAACCGGATTCGTCCGGTTAGTAACTCCTGCATCATGCCCTGCTTGAGGGCGGCGAGTTCGGCGTCCATGGCCGCTAGACCGCGCCGCCGAGCAATCGCCCGGCCAGTTCTGGATAGGCCGGGAAGTGGCCGTCGATGCTGGCGAGCGTGGCATCCAGCGTCAGGGCGGTGGCGATAATGATCCGGTCAAACGGGTCGCGGTGGATTTCCGGCAACTCAACCGCTCGCGCCGAAATTTCGCTGGTCAAGGGCAGTAACTCGACATCGGAGCCTTCCAGTGCGCGAGCAAACCAGTCACGCAACGGCAACGGCAATTCCAAACGTCCGCGACGGTGCGCCAACGCCAGCTCAAAACAGGAAACCGGCGATACCCCCACGCGCGGCGCATTTTCGATGCTGGCGACCATGCCCGAAGGCAAGCGGTCATGTTCAAGATTCAACCACCAGTACCAGATATGACTATCGAGCACGATCACTTGAGGCACTCCCAATCCGTTTCCTCTACCGCGGGTTCGATCAAATCGCCCAGCGTCCGTCCCTTCCCGGCGATATCGGGATGCGGTTGTCGGTGTTTCGCGACAACGAAGGGTTGATCATCCAAGGTCAGCGCGATCAGTTCGATGCGGTGATTGACAAAAGACTCGGGCAATTCGATCAGGACCTGTCTTTGGGTGACATCAAGGAATTGTCGTTGGACTTGCATAAAACCTCCGTGGATCAGGGGGCCGCCGTGGCGGCGAACTTCTTGCTGTCTGTTGGCTGACGAGCATCCGGGCCAACTAGGCGAATCCTCCCGGTCAGCAGCTCTGAAAGTGGAGAGTGGAGAGTGGAGAGTGGAGAGCGGTCTTTCACTTTCAACTCTCCCCTCTCAACTTTCCACTAATTGAACTCTCCACTTTCAACTCTCCACTCTCAACTAATCTTATCCTCCCGGTCAGCAGTTCCTGCATCATGCCCTGCTTGAGGGCGCGGGTCTTGTCGCGGCGGGCTTCGAGGGCGGCGAGTTCGGCGTCCATGTCGGAGAGGACGGTGGCGATGGCGGTTTGTTCGGCGTAAGCGGGAAGTTGAAGCAAAAGCTTCTCAATGTCGCCCATTCCGATATTTCCTTGAGACGATGAGTTGGTCAGCAAGGTAATTTGCTTCGTTAGATCAGCGCTCTGGAGTTGGTAGTACACGAATCGCGGATCGCTTTTCTTATCGATCCTGATCATGGCGATCGGAGACCAGATATTTAAGTCCATATCTACTTCGATAAATGCGACTTTTCCCACTGATGCTGCCTTACCTAGCAGAAGATCACCTTTCCGCGGCTTGCATTTCTTAGAAAACTCGATGTCATCTTCCTTCGAGATGAAGCGCAAATCGGAAAAGTCAATTTTGTTGTTGACCAGATTGTTGACGGACAAGAACGGGACACCGTCTTCTAAAAATCTTGGTGTTAGATGCGGGCCATCGGTTACAGGCGTCTCAACAATCGACTTGATAGCTTGAACCTCCCACGCCCCGCTGAAGCCTGGCAGGCGGGTCTGGCCGGTGAGGAGTTGCTGCATGGCGGCCTGTTTGAGGTCGCGCTTCTTGGCGATGAACTGGTCGAGCTTGGCTAACAGGGCATCCACATCCGACAGCGCGGCGGCGATGGCGCGTTGTTCGTCGCGAGGAGGTCGGGGGATAGGTACCTCGATAAATTTCTCACGCGGAAGATGAGCGATGCTTGTTTGAGTAACGTAGTCAGCCAGCCCCCCGCTGTCAGAACGGAACCGAAGCAATGCGGCCATAAGCCGAGTATCAAGCCCCCGGAGAGGCCGAAGCCGGTGTAGTGCTTTCTGGTAGTAGCACTCGTCTATGGGCGCCTCCCAAATTGCGGCACGACCAACTTCACCTCCTTCGCAGACCAAGAGATCACCTTTTTCTAGGCGGAACTTGGTCAGATCGTCGCGTGACATTGGCACGGTGGGAAGACCTCTAAAGTCGATGAGTCCCCACTGCACAGATTTGTTTCCAAGATAAGGTTTCGGAGTGCCGAAATTCTTTTCCGCATCGAGCATTTTTCCTAACTGCACGGAAAATTCGCTTCCGACAGTTGAAACGTCCCAATCCTCCGGAATCACCCCCACCTCGGTCTGCTTGTAGCCTTTGGGCAGTTGAGAGTGGAGAGTTGAAAGTTGAAAGTTGTCTGTCACTTTTCGCTCTCCACTCTCCACTCTCCACTCTGCACTCTCAACTCTCGGCGTCTCCTCCACCTCGGTCTGCTTGTAGCCCGCCGGAATCGCGCTCATGGTGATGGCTGACCACCTTGGCCTGGGCGCTTGTCGAAATAGATGACCTCCGGCAGTCCCTTGAAATGAGCATCGGCAGTAAAGAGGGGGGCGCCTTCATACCTCGCCGTGGCGTAGATAATGGCATCAGCGACCGCCAATTGGTGGTGCAGGGCGAGGTCCGCCGCCAGCAGGGACAGGGTGGAGTGAAAGGACATGACCCGGCCCTGTTCGGTCAAGGCCACCACTTCCAACGCCTCCCTTTCGCCCCGTTCGCGTTTTACCCATTTATAAAGCTCAAATTGCACCAGGGTCGGAACAATCAGCTCCTCCATGCGCAACAGCGCGGGCGCGAATGCCTCTGCCAGAGGACCATCGGTGAGCCACTCAATCCAGCCACAAGTATCGACGATGGCGCTCATCAGTAGCGATCCGTCCGATCTCGATAACCCTCGGCATTGGCGCCCTTGAAGGCGCCGCGCAATGCTTGCAGCGTGGGAATGGGCACCAGTTCAATGATTCGGCCCTTGACGATCAGAGTGAAACGCTGACCGGGACACAGGTTGACCTCTTGGCAGAAGGCTTCGGGAAGGGTTAACTGGTGGTTGTCACCTAATGTCGCTGTGTGCATCGTGGGGCCTGCTTGGTGTTGATCATCGTTTTATCAGCTTGTACCCCGGCTTCACAGCCTTAGCCATTGCGTTCTTCCAGGGTTTTAAACGTGCAGATAGAGTATGTAGAGTGGATCGCTACGCTTAACCACCCTACGCCTGCTGTTCGTAGAAGCCGCGCTCCAACGGGTCTTCGATCTTGAGCAGCTCGACAATATGCGACCAGCTCAATTGGTCAGACAGCGTCTGACTTTTTTGCGCATCCGGGAAGCATTGGTAAAACAGGCGCATGTAGATCACGTTGGCGCGACTGAACCCGCGCCCGTGGCGCAGCCCCAAGTCACGGGAGAGGTTGCTGATCAGCGCCTTGCCGTACTCCGCCTTATTTTTGCCGCCTTGTTCAAACTCGACGATGTGACGCCCGACCTGCCAGTAGGTGGCGGTGATCTGGGCATTGACGGCCTGCATCGCCCGGGTTCGGCCTTGGGTGTAGGTGTCGGAAATCTGCTCCAGCAGGTTCCGGTAGCCTGGTGTGTCCGGCAGATTCTGAATTTCGGTGCTCATGGCTGAAACCCCATCTTCTTCAGGTGTTCGTCGACCCGGGCGGCGAGGGTTTCCACTTCGTCCATCAGCCGGGGCAGCGGTGTGGCGTAGCGTTCGGCGAGCTGCCGGATGCGTCCGGTCAGCGTCTGGCTGACGCGGTCGAGTTCGCCCTGCACCTGCGCCGAGAGCGCGCCCAGCCACTTATCTTCCACCACCAGGGTCTTGATCTCGGCCTCGGTGAGTTGGGCGTAGCGGGCGGCGACCTGGGTGTCGAGCGCCTTCTGCGCGTCCCTTACCGCCTTGGTCGCGGCGGCTTCCTGTTCGATCAGGGCCGCGTAGGCGTCGAGCCGCTTGCGTTCCTCGGCAGCCTCCGGGTCGCGTCTGATCTCGGCCAACCGCGCCTTGACGCTGATCTTGGTGAGTTTGCCCTTGTCGGTCTTGGCCTCGGCCAGCAAACCATCCTCGCCGCCCTGTTCCTCGTCCATCTCCTCCATCTGGCGGCTGATGGCGTCGCGTTCGGCTTCGCGCTGTTCGATGGCGGCCTGCTCGGCGGCGAAGTAACGGGCGACGATGAGCGCGGGCGGGATCAGATCGGTGTTGGGCTTGCCGTCGACCCTGGCTTGCCAGCCGTCGCCGACGATCATCCAGGCGTCGTCCTGCATCGTCTCGGCCCAGTAGTCCATGAGGTGCTGGTAGACGTTGTAGGGATCGATCAGCGAGGCAACAGTCCATCCGTCCAGCAAACCGCTTACCGTTCGCGGTGAGCTTGTCGAACCGCGTTTTCCGTAACATGGCTGGCCTTCGACAAGCTCAGGCCGAACGGTTTCATTAAATTCGCATTGTTGGAACGAACTGCCCGTTTCGCCGCTGCGGAAGGTGTCGAGCAGGTTTTCGGCCAGGCTCTCGATCAGCCGCTTGGGGCGGTCACCGCGCTTAATGCCGGTGAGCAACGGGGTGTTGGCGGTCTTCCAGGCCGCGAACAGTGCCGTGACGCGCCGGTTGAAGGCGGTGAATTCCGGGTGGGCAAAGATGGTGGCCTTGATCTGGCTGGCCTCGACCCTGGGCTGGCTGTAGCCGACGGCCCTCACCCCCGGCCCCTCTCCCGCCGGGAGAGGGGAGAAGAGTTCGCGGCGCACGCCGGGGAAGACCTGCCAGTAAGCGGCGAGGCCGTCGATGTCTGTGTTGGGGATGCCACCCTTGAGGTGGGCCTCGATGTCCTGCACGTCTTCCGGTTCGGTGCTGTCGATGTAGCGCGGCAGGTTGAGGTTGAAGTCGTTGGCCTCGATCTCGGCCAGCGGCACCAGGCGGGAATACCTGGGCGTTTCCAGTTGGCGGGTGAAGGTGTCGACGATCTTGTGGATATCCTGCGCCCGCAGCCGGTTCTTGTTGCCGTCCTTCATGAAGCCACGGCTGGCGTCGATCATGAAGATGCCTTTGCGCCCCGCCGCGCCTTCCTTGTCCAGCACAATGATGCAGGCGGGGATACCAACTCCATAGAACAGGTTGGCCGGCAGGCCGATGATGCCCTTGATGTAGCCCTGTCGGACGAGGCGGGTGCGGATGGCGGCCTCGGCGCCGCCCCGAAACAGCACGCCGTGGGGCAGGATGACCGCCGCCTTGCCGGTGCTCTTGAGGCTCTTGAGCATGTGCAACAAAAAGGCGTAGTCGCCATTCTTGGCCGGCGGGGTGCCGTATTCGAAGCGTCCGTAGAGGTCGTTGGCAGGATCCAAACCATTGCTCCAATCCTTGATCGAAAATGGAATTCCAGCGACCACGAAGTCAAAGGTCTTCAGGCTGCCGTCGGTGTGCTTGAAGTGCGGGTGCGAGAGGGTGTTGTCCTGCCAGATTTCCGCCGTTGGGCAGTCGTGCAGCACCATGTTCATGCGCGCCAGCGCCGAGGTGGCGTTATCCATTTCCTGGCCGTAGAGCGCCAGGTCCAGCCCGCTACGGCTCCTGGCCTCGTCGTGGGCCTTGAGCAGCAGCGAGCCAGAACCGCATATCGGGTCATAGATGCTCTGCGCGGCGTGACTGGCCTTGCCCAGGTCGATGACCCTGGACATGACGCGGGAAACCTCCGGCGGGATGAAAAAATAGCCCTTTCCCTTGCCGGATTCGGTGGCGAAGTGGCGCATCAGGTATTCGTAGGCGTCGCCCAGCAGGTCGTCGCCCTCGGCGCGGTTGCCGCCGAAATCCAGCCCCTCGAAGATGGCGACCAGCTTGGTGAGGCGATCGACCATCGCCTGGCCCTTGCCGAGTTTTTCTTCGTCATTGAAGTCGGCGACGTTGATCGCGCCCTTGAGGCTGTCGTTGGCGTCGGCCAGCTTGCCGATGATCTTGTTGAACTTGTCGCCGATCTCCTTGTGGCCCTTGGCCGCGACCATGTCGGCGAAGCGGCCGCCCAGCGGCACCTCGATCAGGGCGGTGGGATCACCGGCGTACTTGTCGGAGACGTATTTGACGAACAGCAGAATGAGGACATAGTCCTTGTACTGGCTGGCATCCATGCCGCCGCGCAGCTCGTCGCAGGATTTCCAGAGGGAGGAATAGAGTGCGGATTTCTTGAGGGCCATGAGGGTCGTTATCGTGTTTTTCAGCCGCCGGATGGCATAACGATGCTACTTTACCGCGTGGACGCTGGCGGACGAAGGCTCGGGTACAATCGGGCCAGCCAGCCTCCCCTATCCGATCATCCGCCGCACACACCGAAACCCTATGATGGCTGATCCCTTGGTCTCCGCTCCGCCGGGCGCGGGCCCCCCCCCTAACAAGCTTTTCTCCCGTCGACGGCTGGTCATTGGCGGCCTATTGCTCATCGTCCTGGGTTGGCTGTTCCACGGGATCGAGCTTCAGACCCCAAGGCCCACCTGGGTGCTGATGGACCGCCATGGGGATTTTCTCGGCGAGGTCGGGGGAGATCCGGAGGCAGGCAACGGCTTTTGGCCCCTGGACGAGCTGCCGCCGCGGGTGGTGGCGGCCACGCTGGCCGCCGAGGACCGCCGCTTCTGGAGCCATCCCGGGGTGGATGTCCTGGCCGTCGGTCGGGCCCTGTGGCAAAACCTGAGTCGCGGCGACCGGGTGTCCGGGGCCTCGACCCTGGCCATGCAGGTGGCCCGATTGCAGCGACCGGCCCCGCGCACCTATCTCAACAAGGCGCGGGAGGCAGTGGTGGCGCTGATCCTGACCCTGAAGTACGGGCGGGAGGCGGTGCTGGGTCAGTATCTGCGGCTCGCCCCCTACGGCCACCAGGTCCGCGGCATCGCCGCGGCGGCCCGGCGCTATTTCGATAAGCCGGCGGCGGATCTGAGCTGGGCCGAGGCGGCCTTGCTCACCGCCATCCCCCAGGCCCCCGGACGCATGAGCCCGCTACGAGCGGCGGGGCGGGAGCGGGCGAACCGACGTGGCGCCTGGATCCTGGGGCGGCTGCTGGAGCAGGGGGTCATTTCCCAGGAGGAACAGGCCCTCGCCCTGACCGAGTTGCGGGAACTCAAGATCCGCCCGCGACCGGAGCGTCCGCCGGAGACCATGCACGCCTTGTTCCGACTCGGGGCGCAACTGGCCGGGGAAGAACAACCCGGCGGTTCGATCCTTACCAGCCTGGATCTGCCGCTGCAACGCCTGGCCCAGGGTCTGGCCCGGGAGACCCTGGAGCACTGGGAGGCCAAGGGCGCGGGCAATGCCGCCCTGATGCTGGTGGATCTACAGGACCTCGGGGTGCGGGCGGCGGTGGGATCGGCCGATTACTTCGACCACAGCCGGGCCGGGGCCCTGGATTACACCCGGGTGCCCCGTTCCCCCGGCAGCACCCTGAAGCCCTTCGTCTATGCCCTGGCCCTGGAACGGGGCCAGATCACCCCGGCGACCATCCTCGACGATCTGCCCGGCGGTGTGGGCTGGGTGCAGAACGCCGATGGTCGTTATCTCGGGCCCTTGCTGGTACCCGTCGCCCTGGCCAACTCGCGCAATGTCCCGGCGGTGGAGCTGCTGCACCGGGTGGGCCTGCAATCGGCCTATGACCTGCTGGCCGATCTGGGGCTGCATCGGGCGGACAAGCCCGCCCGGCATTATGGTCTGGGCCTCGCCGTTGGCGGCATGCCGGTGACCCTGGAGGCGCTGATTCAGGCCTATACCAGTCTGGCCCGGGACGGCCGGCTCGGGCGTCTGCGTTGGTATCGCGACCAAGGCGAGCCGCCGAGCCGGCGCTTGTTCTCGGAAGATACGACGCGCCAGGTCGCCCTCATGCTCTCGGACCCCCAGGTCCGACTGCCGACCTTTCCCCGCATGGGTCACCTGGAATATCCCTTCCCGGTGGCGGTCAAGACCGGCACCTCCTCTTACTGGCATGACGCCTGGGCGCTGGCCTGGTCGGGTCGCTATCTGGTGGCGGCCTGGGTGGGACGACCCGACGGCCAGGCCATGGAAGGGGTGAGCGGCTATGCCTCGGCGGCCCTCGCCCAGGGATTGTTGCAGGCCCTGCATCCGCGGGAGATGGACGGGCAAGAGGATGTGGGTTTCCCGCCGCCCCGGGGCTCCCATCCGGTGCGGCTCTGCGCCCTCACCGGCAAGCTGGCGACCCCGGCCTGCGAGCGGGTGCTGGTGCAATATCTCAAACCCCAGGACAGCCCGCTCGAAGCCTGCGCGGCCCATCGCCGCCTGGCGGTGGATGGGCGCGACGGCCTGCTGGCCGGGAGCCACACCCCGGCCGATCAGGTGGAGATCCGCAGCTTCGTCGATCTGGGAGCGCGCTATGCCGACTGGCAGGCGGCCCAGGGCCTGCCGTTGCCGCCGGAGACCCTGAGTCCGCTCGGCCTGGGAGGCCGTGTCGCCGCCTGGACCCCGGCGAGCAACGGCCAGTTGCGCTATGCCCCCTCCGTGGTGACCAAACTCAAGATCACCTCGCCGCGCCAGGGTCAGCTCCTCATCCGCGATCCCGAGGCCCCGCCCGACACCGGGATCCCGCTGACGGCCATCGTCGAGCCGGCGGTGGAGCAACTGGTCTGGTATGTGGACGGCCAACCCTTCCGGGTGGCGGACCGACCCTATCGGGTGCACTGGCCGCTGCAACCCGGGGTGCACCTGATCCAGGCCAGATTGCCCTATGCCCAGATCGGCTCGGAGGTGGTCAAGGTGACGGTGTATTGATTCGGGGAGGGGGACGACCGCCGGTGTCAGCCCCCGTGGCTCGATATCTACGGCCCATACCGGACAGCACATAGAAGGCGGAGGCTGTCACGGCTCCGGCGAAGAGACAGAGCAGGGTGGTTTCGCTCAGCAAGCCCCATTGGAGGAACTGAAACACCGAGATGGGCTCTGGCGGACCCGAATTCTCCCCGCTGCCCTGATAGAGGATCCAGGTCAGAGGCAGGTTGGCGAGCACACCCGAAAGCGCCCCCGCCCCCAGAACCCGCCAGGCATTCAGGCGAAACCAATGAGCGGCGAGGAACAAGAGCGGCAGCCCGATCATCAGGGTCGCGCCGTAAGAAAACAGGGCGGTGGTGAGCAACAAGGGCAGGCCGAGGGACAAGGCAACCATCGGCTGCATCCCGCTCCACGCCGCATCGACGGCAAAGACCCCGGAAAAGATCAGCGGCAGTATGAGCGGGGCCAGGAGTAGGGCGGTGAAGAAGGATTTGCGCATGCGGATCTCCAAGGATGAAGTTATACCAATTCTTATTAGGTTATTTCCAATAGGCCGCCAAGGCGCGGGCTGGCCCGCGCTGATCCTTCCTGCCGCACGAGCGCCGGCAATCCCCGGATCAAGGGCCGGAGGACGCAATAGCGAAGCGTATTGCGCCGAATCAGCGGCATTTATCATGCGGCGCAATACGGCTTACGCCTATTGCGCCCTACGTGGCTCCCGGGCATGAGCCCTTTTGCCCGGTTTTTGTTCTTTAATGGAGAACAATAATAGATAATAATGAGGCATTGTTCTCTAAATAAGAACATAAAATGGCCATTTTCGGTCGAGGCCCGGAGCCGGGGGAAAGACTGGGTTGATCGGGGTATGAGAGAAGGGATCAGCGAACCTCTTGGCCGGGCGAAGAGGCTCCTTGTTTCCAGCCCGCCAGCTCGACCAGTAGCCTGAGTCCGAGTTCGGGACGGTCGCCTGATGACCAGCGTTCCCAGACTTGTCTGGCCTCGACCGCCTGGTGGAGGGCCAGATGGCCGGTCAGGGCGGCATACAGGAGAGCGCGTCGCCGCTCGGGGATTCCATGGTCGAACCCCTGTTCGAGCATCCAGCCAGCCTGCTGGGACATGGTCGCCGCCTCCCGGGCACCGACGGCCCGCAGCAGATCCCACCAAGCCCGCGCCTCGGGATCCGGGTTGGCCCAACAGGTTCCCATCCCCAGGTATTCCCAGATCGGCGTCAGTTCCTCGGGGGCCAGATAGGCGAGGATCTTGGAGGTAAAGGCCAGGAGGGCGTCGATGCGGAGCTGGCTGAACTCTGGGCAACCCTGGGGGGCGCTGAGCAGGGCATAGTCCCGATCGGCGCCGAGGATGGGGCCCGGGGTTCCGGCGGCGATTTCGTCCCGGATCCCCATCGCCCGGACGGCCAACTGGGCGCCACCGTGATCGAAGTAATCACTGACCCGGGTCGGCGCCCGCAAGGCCGGTTTGGCCCCCAGCAACTCCAGCAGCGGCAGCTCGAGCCGGCCCAGGTGAATGATCTCCCGCAGGGTGGCCTTGAGGAAACGCGCCTGTTCCGCGTGCACATCGAGGAAGGGGTGGTAATCCGAGTTGGCCGGGGCGCCGAAGGAGGCGAACAGGGGCTCCAGGATCGCCCGCTGGCCGAGGGTGCGGATATGGAAGTCTTGCAGGTCGTGGAGGCTGACCCGCTCCAGTTCGGCGGCCAATCTGGGTTGACGGAAAAGGGCCGCGTCCAGGGGCGCCAGTCGCCCGCCTGTTTTCGCCACCAGCACCAGATCGGCCTCGCCGGTGCTGTAGAGGGCATAGTCCTCGAAGTGGAGCGAGAGGGCGGCAACCACCGAGGCGATGAGTTCGGGACTGGTTTCGTAGCCCTGCAACCATTGCAGCAGTATCCCCCCGTCACGGAGATGGGCCTTGGCGATGGCATAGAACTCCCGGGAAAAGAGCGAGGCCACACCGCTGACCCAGGGGTTGGAGGGCTCCGAGATGATGACGTCGTAGATCGACCCGGTGTTGGCGAAATAGGACTTGGCGTCTTCGGTGACGAGGTGGCTGCGGGGATCGAGATAGGTGTTACGGACCCGCTCGCCAAACCCCAGGCGGGCGGCCTCGATCATCAGGGGTTCGATCTCGATGCTGTCCACCCGCGCGAGCCGGTCGTCAGCGAGCAGGGTGTGGCTGGTGAGTCCGGAGCCCAGGCCGATGTTGGCGATGAGGCGGGCCTCGGGTTGTTGGGCCAGGGCGAGGGCGGCCACCATCATCATGGTGATCTCATCCCGCGCCGGCCCCTCTCCCGGGACCATGACCAGGCTGGCATCCGCCTTGCCGTTGGTAAGGATGGCGGTCTTGCGCTTGGCCCAATTGATGAGACTCACCGTCGCCGTCTTGCCGTCCCGGTGGTAAAAGACCTCGGCCTGCTCGGGCAGTGCCGCCCGCCCGGTGCGATACACACCGGATGTCAGTTTGCGGGTGTCGAGGCTGGAGGTGAGGGCCATGAACCCGAGCAGACCGACCCCGGCGAAGCCCGCCGCGGCGAAGGTGCGACGCTGTCGGGGTGAGGATGCGCGCTGTAGCAGCAGCAGGCCGAGCCCGATATCGCCGCCCGCGCCCAGCACCAGCACCCCTTTGACGCCGAGTTCCGGCATCACCAGGTGCACCGCGGCGATCACCCCGGCGATGGCGCCCAGGGTGTTGGCGGCATAGATTCGACCGATGGCCCCCTCCCCCACCCGGTCCTGGAGCAGCACATAGGTCATGAGCGGCAGGGTCATGCCGGCGCAAAAGGTAGCCGGGAGCATCACCGCCAGGGCGACCAGGTTGTTGGCCAGCACATAGCCGGCATAGCCGGCCTCGCTCTGGGCCAGGCCGCTCAACACCCATTGCATGAAGTCGAAACTGAGGTCGTAGCAAGGGAGGGTGGAAACCGCCAACACCCCCATGAGGATCTGCACGTAGCCGAGGAAAGCCAGGGGCTGGGGGATGCGGTCGATGCGGCGACGGATCCATAGACCGCCCAGAGCGAGGCCGAGGATGAAGGCCGCCAGCATCAGCTCGAAGGAATGGGTCGAACTGCCCAGCACCAGGCTGAGCATGCGGATCCAGGCGATCTCGTAGAAAAAGGAGGCCGCCCCGGTGACCGCCGCCCCGAACAACAGCAGCTTGAGTCGGGGCGAAGGCGTTGGCGAGGACACGCCTGGGTTCGGGGTCTCGGCGACGGCGGTTTCTGGCCGGGCGGCCAGGAACCAGACCGTCACGGCCAGGCCGAGGTTGATCAGACCGGCGGTCATCACCGTGCCGGGCAGGCCGACTGCCTCGATGAGGAAAAAGCCGCTGCTCAACACCCCGGCGGCGGCGCCCAGGCTGTTGGTGAAATAGAGCATCGCGAGGGTGGCGCCCGGTCCCAGGGGGTGACGACGGATGATGCCGGCGCTCATCAGGGGAAAGGTCATACCGAGCAGGATGGATTGGGGGAGCACCAGCAGGGAGGCGAGCGTCCACTTCACCAGTTGCGCCAGGAGCGGCGACCCCAGAACGGGCAGGAGATTGGAGAACAACTGGTTGGCGACAGCGACGAAGCCGTGATGAAACACGAGCGCCGCCAGGCCGATCAGCCCTTCCACCAGGGCGTAGGCGCGCAGCAGGTTCGACAGCCGCTGGGAAATCCTGGCCGCGATCCAGGCCCCTCCCGCCATCCCGCCCATGAAAATCGCCAACACCAGAACCTGGGCGTAGGCGGCATGGCCGAGCAGGAGCTTGAGGTAATGGGACCAGATGGACTCGTAGATGAGCCCGGAAAATCCCGAGAGGGTGAAGATGGCGAAAAGAAGTTTTTTCATCGACCCTGGACCCTCGAAATTTGGATCGGGTGTTCTTCCCCCGAGGGACGCCGTTGGAGCGGACTCCCCTCAGAGAGGGGTGGGGTGGCCGGTCGGTTCCGGTGGGAGGGAGTCCGGAGTCGGCTGGTGCAAAGGGAACCAGCGTCCGGGGTGCTGGGGAATGGCCTGGGCCATGGCGGAGAAATCCGTGGCCGCCAGGGGTTGGGCGACATAGAAGCCCTGACCGTAGGTACAGCCGAGGGCGCAGAGTTGGTGGAATTGTTCCTCGTTCTCCACACCCTCCGCCACCACTTCCAGGTCCAGACTCTGGGCCATGGCCAGGATGGCCGCGACCAGGGCGCGGTCGCTGGTGCTGTAGGTCATGTCGCGGATAAAACTGCGGTCGATCTTGATGCGATTGACGGGAAAGCGTTTGAGGTAGGAGAGGGAGGAATAGCCGGTACCGAAGTCGTCGATATCGACCCGTATCCCCAGGGCACGGACGGATTCCAGCCATTGCCTGGTTTGCAGGGTGTCCATCAGCAGGAGGCTCTCGGTGATCTCGAAGGCCAGGGCTTCTGGCGGCAGGCGGTGGCGGCGGAGCAAGCGTTCCACCGCCTCGGTGGGCAGGCCGCGCAGGATCTGCACGCTGGAGAGGTTCACCGAGATGGGGATCCGAAGTCCGCGCTGCCGCCAACCCCGGATGGTGAGACAAACCTCTTCGAGTACCCAGGCGCCGAGGTCCCGAATGATTCCGGTCTCCTCCGCCAGGGGAATGAAGTCGCTGGGAGGAACCAGGCCGCGCTGGGGGTGACACCAACGTAACAGGGCTTCGGCGCCCACCAGTCGACCGCTTCGGAGTTCGATGATGGGTTGGTAGTGGAGGGTGAATTGCCGACGCTCCAAGGCGGTGCGCAGATCGGTCTCCAGGGAGAGTTGATGCACGGCCCGCTCGCTCATGTAGGCTTCGTAGAGGCGGAAGGTGTTTCGCCCCGAGGCCTTGGCCTGGTACATGGCGAGATCGGCATGACGCAGGAGGGTGGCGGTGTCTTCGCCGTGATCGGGAAAGAGGGCGATACCGATGCTGGCGCCGATGCGTACCAGGTTGTCGTGGATGTGGAACTTGTCCGCCATCCGGGTGATGATCTTGTCCGCCAGGGCGTGGACATCGGTTTCCCGCAGGATGTCCAGCAGCACGATGGCAAACTCGTCGCCACTGTACCGGGCCACGGTGTCGGTTTCCCGCAAACAGGCCTTGAGCCGATCCGCCGTCTGACACAAGAGACTGTCGCCGGCGGAGTGCCCCAGGGTGTCGTTCACCTGCTTGAAACGATCCAGATCGAGAAACATCAGAGCCATGCGTCTCTGGTAGCGACGTCCCTGGCGCAGCGCCTGTTCGAGGCGTTCCTGCAACAGGCTGCGATTGGGCAGGCCGGTCAAGGGGTCGTAGTTGGCGCGGAAAAAGATCTCCTGCTCGGCCTGCTTGCGTTGGGTGATGTCGTTGAACATCATCACGTACTCGAGGATGCTCCCTTCGTTGTTGCGTACCCCCGCCATGGTGATCCAGGTCGGGAATACTTCGCCGGTCTTGCGGTGCTGCCAGATCTCTCCCGACCATTTCCCGGTCTGCTGGAGATCCAGGGCCATCTCGGTGTAGAAACCCTCGTCGTGGTGATGGGAGTTGAGCATGCGCACGGATTGGCCGATCACCTCGGCCTTGTCGTAGCCGGTGATGGCGGTAAAGGCCGGATTGACGGATTTGATGAGGCCGTCGGCATCGGCCACCAGGATGGCGTCGACGGCGGTGCGGA
Source organism: Pseudomonadota bacterium (assembly GCA_052035915.1). Classification (GTDB taxonomy): domain Bacteria; phylum Pseudomonadota; class Gammaproteobacteria; order Chromatiales; family Chromatiaceae; genus JBPOHE01. The sequence goes on along the minus strand of JBPOHE010000022.1, from coordinate 33,844 downwards.
AAACGGTGTCCGCCAGCCGCAGGCGCTTTTCGTTCCGTTTGTGCTCGGTGATGTCGACGAAGGCGTTGATCACCCCGGGTGAGCCGGGCGGCGGCGGGTTGAACCGGGCCTGATGGACGATGACCGAACGCCGTTTATTGCCGTTGCCGATGAGGACGGTCTCGAAAATCCGCAGCGGGTTCCCCGCCTCATCCGCTTCCGACTCCTGGGTTTCCTGGTCCTGGAGCGCCAGTATCTCGGAGCAGGAGTTCAGAATCTCGGCGCGGCTTTTTCCCAGCAGGGATTCCATCGCCGCGTTACAGCAATTGCAGCGTCCGTCGCTATCCTCGACCAGGATGGGCACCGGGGTGGTCTCGACCAGCACCCGTTGGAAGCTCTCCCGCCAAGCCAGTTCGTTCATGGCGGCGCTGGCGCGCAGGATATAGCGGATACGGTGGGCCAGGATGGGGGGATTGATGGGTTTGGTGATGAAATCCGTGGCCCCGGCCTCATAGGCGCGCTGAATGGAGGCCTCGTCGTCCAGCCCGGTCATCATCACGATGGGCACATGCTGGCCGTTCTCCAACTTCCGCATTCGCTCACAGGTGGAGAAGCCATCGAGCAAGGGCATCATCACGTCGAGCAGGATGAGATCGACCGACTCCGCGGCAAAGGCCTCGATCCCCTCCAACCCATGCCTGGCCTCGACGACCCGGAGTTTGGCCTCGGACAGGGTCCGGGAGACGACCAAGCGGATCAGCGGGTCGTCATCCACCACCAGGACGCACGACGACCCCGATTCCTTCATCGGCCCTGGTCCTCGAGGATCTGGGCCAAGGCGGTCTCGACTCGGGCGAATTCATCCCTCAGGCCGAGGAGCCAGGCTTGAGTCTGCTCGTTTTCCTCCCCCTTGCGGTAGGCGTTCTCGATCTCCCGGCATCTCGCCGAGAAGGCTACGGCGCCCACACTGGCACTGGTGGACTTCAGGCTATGAACGGAGCGGATGAGGGTCTCCCGATCGCCGGCGGCCTTGGCGGTTTGGATGGCGTCCAGGAGTTGCGCAGCGTTTTCCATATAGAGATGGATGAACTTGGCCAGAAAGCCTGGATTGGTGGCGGATTCGAGATGACTCACAGCCTGCAGGGCGGCGGGATCGATCACTTGCATGTTGCCGAGGGTTTGGATCATGGGCCGGGTCGAGGCTTCCGTGGCTGAAGGTTGATCGGCTTTGAGGCCCTGACGATCGCTTGGCAGCCATTGCTTGATGGCCTTGAGCAGGACCTCGCGTTTGAATGGCTTGGCGATGAAGTCATCCATGCCGCAGGCCAGGCAGGCCTCGCGATCGCCCTCCAGGGCATTGGCGGTCACGGCGATGATGGGGATACGGCCCTGACCGCTCTTCCGCTCCTGTTCCCGGATGCGTCTGGTAGCCTCGAAACCGTCCATCTCCGGCATCTGGCAATCCATGAGGATGAGGTCGTATTCCCCCTTTTCGAGGCTGTCCAGCACTTCCAACCCATTCCCCGCCACGGTGCTGCGACAGCCCAGGGTCTCCAGCATGATGAGCACCACTTCGAGGTTGACCGGATTGTCTTCCGCCACCAGGATCCGGGCCGGGTATTCCAGCTGGTCCTGGTGTGGCTGGCCGGCGGAAACGGGAAGGCCGGGGGGTTGGCCGCTCACCCCACAGGCGGCGGCGATGGCCTGGAGGAGCTGGGCGCGCCGGATCGGCTTGTTGAGATAGGTTTCTATGCCCTTCCAGCGGACGCCATGGGTTTCCCCCAGCAACATCGAACTGAGCATGACGAGATGGGTGGCGGCGATGCTGGGATCGGCCTTGATGGCCCGCGCCAGATACAGACCGTTCATCCCCGGCATGCGCATGTCCAGCAGGGCGACCTTGAAGGGAGCGCCGGCCTGGCTCGCCGTCCTCAGTTTGGCGAGGGCCTCTTCCGCGTCCTCGGCGGCTTCATCCCGCAGGCCCCAAGAGCTCAGCAGATGATGCAGCACCTCCCGGTTGACCGGATGATCGTCGACGACCAAGACCGGCAGGTCCTTGGGCAGGGCGGGCCGAGGCGAGGGTCGATGTCTGACGGCAGAGAAGCGGACGTTGAACCAGAAACTGGAGCCGTCGCCGGGGGTACTGCTGACATGGATGTGGCCGCCCATGAGTTCGACCAGTTGCTTGGTGATCGCCAGCCCCAGGCCGGTGCCGCCGAAGCGGCGGGCATGAGAGCTGTCGGCCTGGGAAAAGGCGGCGAACAGACGATCCAGCAGCTCCGGCGGGATGCCGATGCCGGTGTCACGCACCAGACCGCGCAATACCACCCGGCCCGGGGGATTGGGGGCCTCGGGTTCCAGGCTGAGCTGTACCAGGATATCACCACGTTCTGTGAACTAGATGTCATTGCCGACCAGATAGATCAAAACATCGCGCAGGCGGTTCTGATCCCCCATGAGAAGCTGGGGTACCTCGGGGGCGACCGCGCAGATCAGCTCCAACCCCTTGCTATGGGCGCGCTCGGCGAGCATCTCGCCCACCTGTTCGATGACCTGGCGGGGATCGAATTCGATATTCTCCAGTTCCAGTCGTCCGGCCTCGATCTTGGAGAAATCCAACACATCGTTGATCAGGGCGAGGAGGGTTTCGCCGGAGCCCCGGACGGCCTCGGCATAGCGTCGCTGCAACGGGGTGAGGGTGGTGTCCAGGAGGAGTTCGGTCATGCCCAGCACCCCGTTCATGGGGGTGCGGATCTCATGGCTCATGGTCGCCAGAAATTGGGACTTGGCCCGGCTGGCGGCCTCGGCGGTCTCCTTGGCGCGCTTGAGTTCCGCGGTGCGTGCCTCGACCTCCTGCTCCAGATGCTGACGGTAGCCGTTGAGCTTTTCATCGCGCGCCTGGATCTGGGACAGCATATCGTTGAAGTTGTCGAACAACTGACCGACCTCGTCGTTGCTCGTCTTGGAGATGCGCAGGGAGTAATCCTTGTCCCGGGAGATCCTGGCGGCGGTGGCCGCCAGGGCCAGAATGGGATCGGTCAGATGGCGGCGTAGTCGGAGGCCGAGCAGGGCCGAGAAGAACAAGGCGGCGAGTACCAGGCCACCCATTGCCGTCAAATAGAGGATCAGGGCCTGCCAGGTCCGCCCCACATCGGCGACCAGATGCAGGTAACCCAGGATCTCGCCTTGCACCTCGATGGGTTCGATCAGGTGAATATGCCGGGCGAACCAGGATTGGGAGATTTGTCCGCGGCCAGAGCAGAAAGTCTCGAAGCCTGGACTGGGGCTGTAGGTCGCCAAGATATCCCCCTGACGATGGGCGATACAGGCAAAGACGACATCGGGTTGCGCCTTGAGGGCCTCCAGGAGGCCCCGGGCCGCCTGGGCATCGCCGAAGGTGAGGGCGGCCTGGGAGTTGATCGCGGTCATCCGGGCCAACACACCCAGTTCGCCCTCGAAGTCCTGGCGCAACTTGAACGCCGTCCCGGTGGAAAAGACCATCCAGGCGAGCAACAAGGCCGATCCGGCGGTCAGCAAGAGGATGCGGATGAATTTCTGATGAACCGGAAGGTGGCGGAAATCGGTCATGGCTCGCTTGACTGTTCGGCTTTCCTGACGAGAGGAGGATAGATTACTGGGAGACTGCCGGCTGGTTCAGAGTTGGAGCCAACACCAGCCGTTCCCTGGAACCGGTTGACTTCATGAATACCACTGAATCATACCTCTATGCCAGGCAAAGCCGAAGCCCGATCCTCGGGCCCACCGGATCAGGATCATGGCCGATCGGTCGGCCACGGCGGGGAGAGCCGCTTGCTCCCGGTCCGCCGAGCGGGGAAAACTCGGTGTTCCGGCTTACAATACCCCTTCCAGGATGATAGCCACAGACGGACGGATTTTATTTGGTGGACAAGGGGCTACGGCCATCTCAGCCAAGGGGGCCGGTTCAACCATGGGTTATGGGTGAAATGTGTATCTTGTCGGATCCATCTCGGGCGGTGGCGAGAATGAGTCCGCGAGGCTGGAAATGATATCCGGACAGATAAAACAGCTGTTGCTGGTGTTCCTCGTCCTGCTCCTGGGAGGAGCGGAGGCCCTCTTGGCCGGGTCTTCCCGGGAGGATCGGACCGAGTTACTGCTCTATTGCAGTATCATCCTCTTGCCGCCGATCAGCGAAATGGCGCGCAGCTTCGAGCGGCAGGAAGGGGTGAGGATCACCATCAACCAGGGTGGTTCGGAAGACCTCCTGCTCAACCTCGAATCGAGCCGCCAGGGCGATCTCTATATCCCCGGCTTCGACGACTATTGTCGGCGGGAGGCGGTCTCCGGCCTGATCAGCGATAGCCGGGTGATCGGCTACAACCAACTGGCCCTGGTGGTGCCCAAGGGCAATCCGCAACGGCTCAAGGGTGATGTCCGGCTGTTGCAGCGCCGCGATCTGGCGGTCGTCATCGGCCACGAAGAGATCTCCAGCGTGGGGAAAGCGACGCGACGGCTGTTGGAATCCCTGGGTATCTATCGGGAAGTGGTGGAGAACGCCGTCTATCTCGGTACCGATTCCCGGCATCTGACCTCGGCCCTGAAGCGGGGCGAGGCGGATGTGGTGCTGAATTGGCGGGCCACGGCCCTCTTCGCCGAAAATCGCAACGCCCTGGAGCTGTTGGACCTCGATCCCCAGCTCGCCAGGCCACAGCCGATCAGGATCTGTCGTCTGAACACTTCCAGGCACCCCGAGCTGGCGAATCGTTTCATGCGGTTGGCGGAGGGTCCCATCGGGCAGGGGATCCTGCGCCGTCATGGTTTCTACGACGCCTCCCGGTGGCCGAACGAGGGGCTTCGATGATCTGCAAGCTGACCGGGCGGGCGCGGACGAAGGGGACACCGTCATCGCCGGAGGAGAGGCTCTCCTTCGTCCGACTGCTGCGGCGTTTTGGCGTCTTTCTGCTCGGCTGCCTGCTGATCATCCTCGTCCATCTCGCCCATAACCATCTGACGTCCGCCTTGGAGACCCAGACCCTCAACGAACGGGCGCGGGGGTTTATCGGCGAGGAGGTCAGCCGGCGCCTCCAGGGGATGGAAACCCGGGTCTATCAGCTGGCGACCAGTGCCGGAAGGCGGGGGCAGGATTGGCTGCAAAGCCGTTTCAAAGAGGATCTCGCCGCCATCCGCCATGACCTCCTGGTGCTGGAGCGGGGCGGACGGGTGCGGCGTGTGCTCCAACTCAACCTCGAAGGGCAGGAGACCATGATCCGTGAGGAGGTCTATCAGCCCAAACCCGGGGACAGCGCCTATCTGCTCGAGGTCATCGATCTGGTGCCCAAATTGGCGCAGATCGAGGCCATGGTCGGGGAGCTGGTCGCCGGCTTGGAGCGACGCGATCACTACCGGGAAAGCCTGAATCTCCCCGGGCTGTTCGAGGAGGAACAACGCCTCATGGCCGCCTACAAGCGGCTCACGCCCCATTTCGTGCGTCTGCGGGAAAACGCCGACCGCCTGCTGCATCAGAGCCATGAACGGCGGCAATTCCTGGAAGGGGAAATCGCCCAGCGCAAGCGCTGGTTCGATACCCTGCAACTGGGGCTGGTGTTGGTCGTCCTCTTGGGGGTGGGTTCCCTGGGCCTGGTGTATGCCCTGGATATCGCCCGTCATCACGAGGTCTTGCGCCAGGCCCGCGATGAGATGCGGCAATCCAAGGAGGCGGCGGAGCGGGCGAGCCGGGCCAAATCCCGCTTCGTTTCCAGAATGAGTCATGAACTGCGCACCCCCCTGAACGCGGTCTTGGGTTTCGCCCAGTTGTTGGCGTTGGAACCCGGGTTGCGCCCCGAACTCAGGTTGCAGGTGGGGGAGATCAACAAGGCCGGCAACCACCTGCTCGGGCTGATCAACGATGTGCTGGACCTGGCCAAGATCGAGGCGGAGCACCTGGAGTACGAAAGGATCGCCTTCGATCCGCTGGAAATCATGGACGAAATCATCGCCATTCTCGGCGAACAGGCCTATGGCAAGGGCTTGGAGGTGGTGGCCCGGATCTCGCCCCAACTGCCGGCCAGGGTCCTGGGCGATCCCCTGCGGCTGCGTCAGGTCATCCTCAATCTGCTGGGGAACGCGGTGAAATTCACCGCCCAGGGGGAAGTGGGATTGAAGGCGGAACCCAGCCTGGAGGGCGGGAGAATCCTCTTCGAGATCTGGGACACCGGGCCAGGGATCCCCCGGGAGGTGGCGGAGCGGTTGTTCCGACCCTTCACCCAGGCAGATGAATCGGTCTCGCGCCGCTTCGGCGGCAGCGGGCTCGGGCTGGCGATCTCCCGGGAACTGGTGGCGGGTATGGGCGGGGAACTCGATTTTCACAGCCAGGTAGGTGAAGGCAGCCGTTTCTCCTTTTCCCTGCCCCTGGAGACCGATCCTACCGCCGCCGGGCGCCCCCAACCCCTGGCCGATGGGGTGGTGTTGGGGTGGAGTCATGATCCCCAGATCGTCAAGGGGCTGGAGGAGGTGATACGGGTCCTGGGCGGACGCTTCTTCAACCTGGAGCGAGAAGAGGAGGTGTTGACACTTTTGAGTTCATCCGCCCCTCCCGCGGCGGTGATCCTGGACGATCCCGGTCCGGAGTCGATCCGCAGGGTGACGGCTCTGTCCAGGCGGCGTCCTTCCCCTTGCCTGGTCTTGGTCAAGCCACATCCTGAAGCGGCCCTGTCCTCGATCATCGCCGAGTGGATGACTCCGGTCTACAAACCCCTGACCTTCAGCCGTATCGCCGCGGCCTTCAGGTTGGCAGATGCCCATCCCCCCGGGGGCGTCCCCGTCGCGACCGGAGCGGATCGCCAGGGGCGACTGGGCCGGGTATTGCTGGTGGAGGACAATCCGGTCAATCAACTGGTGGCCGTGAAGATGTTGGAACACCTGGGTGTCCAGGCGGATGTCGCCGCTGATGGGCTGGAGGCCCTGTCGCTCCTGGAGCGCCAGGAGTACCCACTGATTTTCATGGATGTGGAGATGCCGAATATGAACGGTTACGAGGCCAGCCAACGCATTCGCCACAGCGAAAGGGTCGAGCGTCCGCGGGTGGCGATCGTCGCCATGACCGCCAACGCCCTCGGGGAGGATCGAAACCGCTGCCTGGCGAGCGGGATGGACGATCATCTGCCGAAGCCGATCACCATCGAACACCTGAGTCTGGCCCTCGGCCGTTGGTTGCCCGGCTATGTGGACAAGTCCCCGCCGGGGATGGCCTCCCGCCAACACTGAACCCAGTTCCAGAGTCCTTCTCCCAGGGAGCCGGTTTTGCCCTTCACACCCTTCCATCTCGGGCCCGGGCTGGCCGCCAAGGCGATGTTGGGATCGGGCTTCAGCCTGACCCTGTTCGGTATCGCCCAGGTGGCCATGGATATCGAGCCGCTGATCCGCCTGGTGCGTGGCGATATGATGGTCCATGGTTGGACCCATAGCTATCTGGGGGCGACCCTCGTGGCCGGGGTGGTCCTGGTTCTGGGACGCCCACTGGCCCAATGGTGGCTGAGGTACCTGGGCCGAGCGGGAGAAGGGTTTACCCTGGCTCTCCCGGAGGGGGAGAAGGATTCCATCCCCTGGACCGCCGCCTGGAGCGGGGCCTGTATCGGCTGCTACTCCCATGTGCTGCTCGACAGTCTCATGCATGGAGATATGCGGCCACTGCTCCCCTGGTCGGCGGACAATCCCTGGCTCTACGATCTCTCCCTGGAGACCTTGCATCTATTATGTCTGGGAAGCGGGCTTTTCGGGGTGGGCGTGCTCTGGCTAAGGTATCGGCGCTGGAGGGCCTCTCGAGGCCGTCCAGGAAGGTCCGACAGAGAATAGACATTGATCCATACACTGAGGCGTTATCGGCTATGAGTTGTTACTGTCAGGAGCGCAAGACCAATCCCTTGGTCGCCGAACAGTTGCGGGACATCCCGCCGGGCTATTGTGGGCTCTGTGATCTCTGCGGCCAGCCGGGGCATACCCGGGCCCATCCGCGACTACCGACCACCGGAAGCTGGTGCGACGAACACTGGCAGGAGCTGGTGACCAGCAAAAAGCCCGGCCTGGATCGCCTGCTGCAAGCGCTGTTGTTGTTCGTCGGCCTGGTGGCGATGGGGTATATCCTCATCCGCCAGTTGTTCTGATACCGATTCCTCTGCGGTTTTTCCTTATCCCCGACCAAGGCGATTTTTGTCAAAAGATATACCAGCCAGCGCGGGCTGTGGGCGCGGGCTTGCCCGCGCCGAACCTTCCCGCCGGAGCGAGTGTCGGCAAACCGTCGCCTACAGCCTGTATCACTCCCGGGCAGGGGCTTTGTGGTCCGGTTTTCCGTTCTCGAATAGAGAACAATGGCGCTCCTGTTGATCCATTGTTCTCCATATCGGAACGGAAAAGGGCCATTTCCAGGCGTTGCCCGGAATGATGACATCTCTCTTTCGAGCTGAAATAGCTTGCTAATCGGCACTGGTTTTGACGACCTGAAATGGCCGAGGAAACCAGCGCCCTAGAAATCGGGGGAGCGATTAGGGCGCTACAGCGGTCTCGATCCTTCCAGGATGACCGTCAACACCGTGCCCTCGACCCCGTTCACCCGCACCCGGGTCCCAGTCGGACAATCCTCCCCGGTGATCTTCCAGGTGGTATCGTCCACCCGGAGCTTACCCACACCATTGACCACCGGCTGCTCCAGGGTGAAGACGCGCCCGACATACTGGGCGCCGCGACGGTTGAGCAGGGGGCGATCGGTCTGGATCGGATGACGGCGGAAATAGGCACGATAGCCCAGCACGGTGAAGATGCAGAGGCCGGCGAAGGCGAGGATCTGATACTCCCAGCCGAGGCCGGGTTGGAACATCACCAGCACCCCCACCAGTCCGGCGGCGACCCCCATCCAGAGGAAAAACACCCCGGGCGACAGTATCTCGAGGATCACCAGGAAGACCCCCAGGATCCACCAGTGCCAGTAATCTACCCCATGCAGCCAGGCCATCGGCATCTAGCTCCGCTGTTTCTCAATAGCCGCCTTACCGATCTGGGCGATGCCGGCGAGGCTGCCGATGAGGCTGCTGGCCTCCAGCGGCATGAGAATGACCTTCTCGTTCTGGGCCGAGGCTATGCCCTGCAAGGCCTCGGTATACTTGGTGGCGACGAAGTAATTCAGGGCGTTGATGTCGCCCTTGGCGATCGCCTGGGACACCATCAGGGTGGCCTTGGCCTCGGCCTCCGCCAAACGCTCCCGCGCCTCGGCCTGACGGAAGGCGGCCTCCTTCTGCCCTTCGGCCTTGAGGATGGCGGACTGCTTCTCGCCTTCGGCTTGCAGGATCTGGGCCTGACGCATGCCCTCCGCCTCCAGGATGGAGGCGCGCTTGTCCCGTTCCGCCTTCATCTGACGGGCCATGGAATCCACCAAGTCACGCGGCGGGGTGATGTCCTTGATCTCGATGCGGGTGACCTTGATACCCCAGGGCGTGGTGGCGTCATCCACCACCCGCAGCAACTGGGCATTGATCTTGTCGCGCTGGGACAGCAGCTCATCCAGGTCCATGGAGCCCATCACGGTGCGGACATTGGTCATGGTGAGGTTGAGAATGGCATATTCCAGGTTGCGCACCTCGTAGGAGGCCTTGGCGGCATCCAGCACTTGGTAAAAGACCACTCCGTCCACCTTGACCATGGCGTTATCCTTGGTGATAACCTCCTGGGATGGCACGTCCAGCACCTGCTCCATCATGCTGAGCTTGGCGCCGATGTTGTCCACCACCGGGATGATCAGGTTCAGGCCGGGTTCGAGGGTGCGCGTATACCGCCCGAAGCGCTCGACCGTGTATTCCATGCCCTGGGGCACCCGTTTGACGCCAAGGACGACGATAATGACCGCAAGCAAGAGGACGATGACCGCGAAACCTTCCATCTTCCTTTCCCTTTCTCAACCATTGTTGAGGTTAGTATAACCCGCGATGCGAGCGAACAGAGAGACGCTTGCCGCCAGCCGATGACGATAGGCCGATGAACGAACACAGCCCCTTATCCACCCAGATCCCCGCCACGGAAGGGTTCTCTTATGTCAAACCGCCCAAATCCCTGTTGAGCCGGGTGGGGCGGGCGATTGTCGATTACGCCATGATCCGCGATGGAGACCGCATCCTGCTCGGGGTCTCCGGCGGCAAGGACTCCCTTTCCCTGCTCCAGATCCTGCTCCATCTGCGAACCTATGCCCCGGTGCGTTTCGATCTCGGTGTCATCACCGTGGACCCCGAGGTGGATGGCTTCGACCCGTCAACCCTTCTGCCCTACTACCAGCGCCTGGGGGTGCCATATATCTATCAGCGGCAACCCATCATGGCCGAGGCCAGGACCCGCTTGAAGGGCGATTCCTTCTGCGCCTATTGTGCGCGGATGAAACGGGGCATCATGTACACCAGTTGCCGGCGCGGCGGCTATAACGTCCTGGCGCTGGCCCAGCATCTCGACGACCTGGCCGAGAGCTTCCTCATGTCGGCCTTTCACGGCGGCCAACTCAGGACCATGAAGGCCTGTTATCTCAACGACGAAGGCGATATCCGCGTCATCCGTCCCCTGGCGTACTGCCGTGAGACCCAGACCGCCGCCTTCGCCCAGCAGGCCGGTCTACCCCTGGTGCTGGACTCCTGTCCGGCCTGCTTCACCGCGCCCACCCAACGGCTCTACATGAAGCAACTCCTCGCCCGGGAGGCACGCGCCAATCCCGCCCTCTTTCCCAATCTGCTCAACGCGATGCGACCGATGATGGGAGACCTCAAGAGCCGCGACGACAACCCTCGAAGACCAGGCCGAATATCACCGGACGGGGCGCTTTCCCGGCCATAGAAGATCGGGAAATCATTTTATCCTGGGTCGGCGGCGAATAAATTCTATATGGAAAACGAAACTAATATAAGTATTTCTTATATTGTGATGGGTCTTTTCAACCGGCTGCCCGGATCCCTGCGAAAACGATCGATCTTGAATGAACGAAAAAAACCGGAATCCCGGCGAGAAAAGCCGCCGACTCGAGTGGACGGCTGGGATATCCTTAGGTGGACCCTACATCAGGGTACGGCCGCGGTTCAGGTTGTAGGCGCTGAAAGATTTACCTGGTTGGGAGACTGGGTTCTTTGCCGGAGGTTCGGGCATCAGGGAGCGGAAATTGAAACGGAGATCGCTCGGCGAGGGCAAATAGGCGGGGGTGGTAAAGGCATGCCGCTGTTCGGCGAGGGAGTAAGTCTGCCAGAGGATGGTCAGGCCGAGGGCGAGAAAAAACACGGCAAGCGGTCGCATGTTGTTGATTCTTGGTCCGGATTTGGAAGTGGCGAAGGTGGCGAAACGATACCTGTGGGTAAGCTTGGGGTCAATGCACCAGTGAGCAAAATCCGAAAATTTCCAGAGGGATTGCCTGTTTTATGACGAACGACAAAGTTGTCGCTTGACGGGGATTCATCCGTCGGCGTGCCTGTCACAATGAACCCCGATGATGCGCCGGGGTGTCGTAGCGGATTCCAAACCCGTGGAGGGATGCTGTGTCTTACAAGAGCTTGATCGGTTGGTTGGTGGGGCTATCACTCCTGAGCGGCTGCGGCTCAGTGGAGAGACGGCAGCAGGCGGATATCCTGGAAACCACCCTCTATAGCTACAGCAACAACATCCGCTGGGGAAATCTGCAACAGGCCTACCTGTTCCTCTCCCCAACCGTCACCAAGGACATCCAGGTACCGCCGGGATTGGAAGAGGTCCGGGTGGTGTCTTATGACGTGGTTGGCAGCGTCCAACAGACCTCCGAATCCACGGCGACGCAGAATGTGCGCATCGGCTATTACCGGGTGGGCCAGCCTTCGCTGCGAACCATCATGGATCGCCAGACCTGGACCTATGATCCCGAGGCGAAAACTTGGTATCTGGGGAGCGATATCCCAAGCTTTCGTTGAGGGCGCCACTGTTCGCCGGGCTTTCCGTCGAGTCGGACAGCCGAAAAATCACTCCATGGGCTCTTGACAAGCGAAGGATATTTCGGGTTATGCACAATTCCCCCGCCCTGATCCAGGTCGCCGACAGGCTGCGGAACGCCTCGGCTCGCATTTCGGGCGAAAATTACAAGTAACTGATCAGAAAAGAATATTTTTTACTGATCAAAATGCGGTCAGATTAGTGACAGGCCTAGAACCACGGGGCTTGGCGCGAAATGTACAAAGATCTTCCACAGAGTTATCCACAGAGCCTGTGAAAAACTGCAATTATTCCTGATGAGATAAGAGGTTAGTGATAATTTTGCCGACCCGGCTCGCACGCCTTTCCCTGGTCCGCCAGGCGCTGTTCGAAGCCGGTGGAAAACCGACCTGACCTCGGGTCATCGAGAATACACCGGGACGATGACGGTGAATCATGGACACACGACAGCTGGTACTCAAGGTCGCGGTAGCGGCCCCCGTATACCATGGCTACGACTATCTCCCCCCCCCTGACTGGCCCCCCGAGGCCCGGCGTCCCGGGGTACGGCTGCGGGTGCCCTTCGGCCAAAGCGAACGCCTCGGTCTCCTACTCGGGGTCTCCAAGGATGCGCCGATCTCCACCGGCCTCAAACCCGCCCTCGCCCTACTGGATGCCGAACCCCTGTTGACGCCAGAGGATCTCGGATTTCTCATCTGGGCCGCCGGTTACTATTGCGCCCCACCCGGCCTGGTGCTGTTCGGCGCCCTCCCGCCGGGCCTACGTCGGGGAGCCGCTCTCCCTTCTTCCCAGCGTCGGGGATGGAAACTGACCGCCGCCGGTCGCGCCATAGGTCCGGAGAGACGACAACGGGCCCCCAGACAGGCGCAGCTGCTCGAACTCCTGAGGCCAGCCGAGGCGGGGCTGACCGAAAGCCAGCTGCGTCAACAGACCCCGGACGCCCTCTCGCTCCTCCGCCAGTTGCGGGAGCGGGGCTGGACCGAAGAGGTCTGGCTCGATCCTCCCCCTTCTCCCTGGGCACCAACCTGCGCTGGGGTGAACCTCAACCCCGACCAAGCGTCCGCCATCGACCAGGTGCGTGCCCATGGGAACGGCTTCGGGGTGTTTTTGCTTGAAGGGGTCACCGGCAGCGGCAAGACCGAGGTCTATCTTGAACTGGTTCAGGACTGTCTGCGTCGGGGCCGACAAGCCCTGGTCCTGATCCCGGAAATTTCCCTGACCCCCCAACTCCACGAACGTTTCCGCAGCCGTTTCGGTCACCAGGTCGCGGTATTCCATTCCGGGCTGAGCGATCGGCAGCGGGAACAGACCTGGCTCGGTGCGCGCAACGGCGAGGTCGGGATCATCCTCGGCACCCGCTCCGCCATCTTCCTGCCCATGCCCAAGCTTGGCTTGTTCCTGGTCGATGAAGAGCACGATCTTTCCTTCAAGCAGCAGGAAGGATTCCGTTATTCGGCCCGGGACCTGGCGGTATGGCGGTCGCGCCAACGGGACTGCCCGGTACTGCTCGGCTCGGCCACGCCCTCCCTCGAAAGCCTGCAAAACTGCCGGCTGGGGCGCTATCAGCGGCTCTCGCTTCCTCAGCGGGCGGGGGGAGCGACGACGCCCCGCATCGAACTGGTGAACATCCGCTCCCAGCCCTTGGAAGCCGGTCTCTCCCGCCCCTTGCTCCGCATGATCGACGCGACCCTGGAGGGAGGAAATCAAGTCCTGCTTTTCCTCAACCGCCGGGGGTATGCCCCGGTGATGATGTGCCACGACTGCGGTTGGTTCGCCGGTTGCCCCAGGTGCGATGCCCGCATGACCTTCCACAAGCTGGAGCAACGGCTCTGGTGCCATCACTGCGGCCACCAGAGCCCCTTCCCCTCGCGCTGTCCGGACTGTGGCGGAGCCGATCTACGCTGGCTGGGACGGGGCACGGAACGGATCGAGGAATGGCTCGGCCAGCGTTTTCCCGGGGTGGGGATCGGCCGCATCGATCGTGACACCACCCGCCGCGTCGGCGCCCTGGAACAACGCCTGGCCGAGGCCCGCGACGGCACCCAGAGGTTATTGCTTGGCACCCAGATGCTCGCCAAAGGGCATCACTTTCCCGATGTCACCCTGGTGGGCATCCTGGATATGGATGCCGGGCTGTTCGGCACCGATTTTCGCGCCAGCGAACGCATGGCCCAATTGGTGGTCCAGGTGGCCGGCCGCGCCGGGCGGGCGGAAAAACCGGGGCGCGTCCTGCTGCAAACCCGCCACCCGGATCATCCCATGCTGCAAACACTCGTCCGCCAGGGTTATCCCGCCTTTGCCGCCCTGGCGCTGGAGGAGCGCCAGGCCGCCCGCCTGCCTCCTTTCAACTATCAGGCATTGTTGCGTGCCGAGGCCAGGAACCAGGTAACCCCCTTGGATTTTCTTGACGAGGTGGCGGCCCTGGCCCATGGCTTCCTGGGTGAGGAGATCCAGTTGGGAGGTCCCATACCGGCGCCGATGGAACGTCGCCGTGGACAGACCCGGGCCCAATTACTGTTCGAAAGCCCGCGGCGGGATCTGTTACAGGCCTTGTTGCGACATCTCCTGCCGGAGATAACCGGATTGAAAACCCGTGGCCGGGTACGCTGGTCGATCGACGTGGACCCCCAGGAAAGCGATTGAGCGGCTAAATGCCTTTTCGCCCCTGCCTAGCCCGCATTTCTCACTGGGCACCGTAGACGACTGGTGAGAAATGCGGGCTCGGGATCGGATTTTCTTGGTATGCTTATCGGTCCCTCTGTCTTCCCTCTCGAGATCCATGAAAGCCCAGATTCAGCACCTTCTGGCGGAAGCCCTCGTCAATCTTTCCAAGGAAGCCCCCCTGCCTCCAGGGAACGATCGGCCCGCCCTTGAGCGGACCCGCAGTCCGGAGCACGGCGACTTCTCGACCAACCTGGCGATGATCCTCGCCAAACCCCTGGGCTTTACACCAAGGGAACTGGCTTCCAGGATCCGCGCCGCTTTTCCCGTCACCCCCCTGGTGGAGCGGATCGAGATCGCCGGTCCCGGATTCATCAACTTTTTCCTCTCTGCCGCAGCTTACCATAGGGCGGTAACCCAGGTTTTGGAACAGGGTCACGATTATGGCCGGAGCCGTCTGGGGGCCGGCAGGCGGGTGCAGGTGGAATTCGTTTCCGCCAACCCGACCGGTCCCTTACACGTCGGCCATGGTCGCGGTGCCGCCTACGGAGCGGTGGTGGCCGGCTTGCTGCAGGCCGTCGGTTATCAGGTACAGCGTGAGTACTATGTCAATGATGCCGGGCGGCAGATGGATATCCTGGGCACCAGCGTCTGGCTGAGGTACCTCCAACTCTGCGGTGAGGAGCTGCGTTTTCCCGCCAACGGCTATCGCGGCGCCTATGTCTGGGATATCGCCGCGGTGCTGCACCGCGAGCATGGGGAGGCCTATCGTCACAGCGCCGACAAGGTCCTGGCGGATCTGCCCGAGGATGCGGCGACCCCGGATGAGGATGAGTCCGGCCAGGGTCCCCAGGGCGACAAGGAGATCCATATCGACGCTCTCGTCAGCCGGGCCAAAGACTTGCTCGGGGAGCCCCGTTACCGATTCGTGTTCGAACTCGGACTCAATACCATCCTGGACGACATCCGCGAGGATCTCGAAGGCTTCGGCGTAGTGTACGATCACTGGTTCTCGGAGCGCGGCCTCATGGAGCGGGGCGCGGTCAATCGAGCCATCGAGCGGCTGCGTGAACGTGACTTCGTCTACCGGCGGGAAGGGGCGCTCTGGTTCCGCTCCACGGCGTTCGGCGATGAAAAGGACCGGGTCGTCGAACGGGAGAATGGCCAGACCACCTATTTCGCCTCCGACATCGCCTACCACATGGATAAGATGGAGCGCGGCTTCGATCGGGTCATAGATATCTGGGGGGCCGACCACCACGGTTATGTGCCCAGGGTCAAGGCGGCCTTGCAGGCCCTGGGCGATGATCCGGATCGCTTGGATGTGCTCCTGGTGCAGTTTGCCATCCTCTATCGCCAAGGTCAGCGGGTTCCCATGTCCACCCGCTCCGGTGAATTCGTCACCCTGAGACAGCTCCGGCAGGAGGTGGGACGGGATGCGGCGCGCTTTTTCTACGTCATGCGCAAGTGCGAGCAGCACATGGATTTCGACCTCGACCTAGCGAAATCACAAAGCCTCGACAACCCGGTGTTCTATGTCCAGTACGCCCATGCCCGGATTTGCAGCGTCCTGCGACAGGCGCTGGAGAAGGGTCTGGGGGATGACATCAGCGCCGGGACGCAGCATCTGGATCGCCTCGTTCTGGATCAGGAGCGCCAACTCATGGCGATCCTGTCCCGCTATCCCGAGGTGATCGAACAGGCCGCCATCAAGGCCGAACCCCACCTTCTGGCCCAATACCTGCGGGATCTCGCCAACGACTTCCACGCCTATTACAACGCCCATCAGTTTCTGGTGGAGGATCCTGAACTGAGAGACGCCCGCCTCAAACTCATCCTGGCCATCCGGCAGATACTGAGGAACGGACTGGGGCTACTGGGCGTGTCCGCCCCGGAGAGCATGTAGATGTCACATGATTACAAGGACCGCATTCCCCCCGCGGAGAGTTCCTCCAGTCTGCGTCTGCCCCCTTGGCTGTGGTTTCTGCTTGGGCTGTTGTTGGGTGTGGGGGGCACGGTATTGGTCTATGTCAAACTGGGGCCCAAGCTACCCGGGGCGCACCAGCTCGCCGCCGAGAAATGCCCCCCCGTCATCCCGGCCCAGCCGGTCAAACCGGAGCCAGTGGACAGCGGCTACGCCAAACCCCGCTTCGAGTTTTATTCGATCCTGCCGGAACAGGAGGTCATGGTTTCGGACGAAGAGATGCAACGCCAGGAAAAGCAGGCGCAGAAGCCCACCTTGCCGCCTCAGCCCGGCCAGCCACAACCAAAGGCCGCCGATACCCAACAGACACATCCCCAGCCGCGTACCCAGGTCCAGACCCAGGTGCCGGTCTCGCCATCTCCCACTCCCATGCAACAGGCCCAGGTCACCAAACCCGAGAACTACGTCATCCAGATGGGCGCTTTCGGGCGTGCCGAAGATGCGGAGCGGTTACGGGCGAAATTGGCCCTCATGGGCATCGAGACCGAGGTGCAGCGGGTGACCATCAACAACAAGGACACCTTCCATCGGGTGCGTGCCGGCCCCTTCAACAATGCCAAGAAGGTCAACGACATCCGCGCCAGGCTGATCCAGAACCAGATCCAGAGCATGGTGGTGAAGCTGACCCCCTGAAGGCACAGAGAGCTTGAAGCCGGGCGCTCGCGAGCGCTATCGGCTGTCTCGGCTGCGGCCCTGTGACCGACTTCTCCGTGTCGTCTTCCGCTGAAAAGGGTGAGGTTGTCTGGGGTTGAACCCCCACCCAGCGGGAGATCAAGATGGCGTTTCGACAGTTTCTGCGGGGAGCGATAAAATCCCCATGCATTCCATAGGGATAGCCTGGGGTATGGGGGAGGAGGGGAAAGAGAGTGACGGCGCTGAGCGGTACTGATTCATGAACAGAGGACTTGCCTGGGTGTTGATCGCTGTGCTGGGGCTGGCTCTGGGTTCTGCCCAGGCGGCGACCCGCATGGATGAGCTGTATCAGGCCAGGGTGGTGACCCCGGGAGACCAGGTCGGGGAACCCAGCCAAGGGTTTCAGGAGGCCCTGCGGCAGGTCGTGGTCAAGGTCTCGGGATACCTGGAGACAGCGAAAAAGCCGCAGCTACAAAAAATCCTGCCCCAGGCCGGCCGCTATGTACGCGAATTCAGCTACCTGGGCCCCGCCGATAGCCCGAGCCCTGGTGGGACCTCTCCGCCCCAGCGTTGGTTGAAGGTCCGTTTCGATGAAGAGGCCATCAATCGCCTCTTGACTGAACGCGGTCTCCCGGTCTGGGGCAAAACCCGGCCCAGTCTGCTGGTCTGGCTGGCGGTCGATGATCAGGTCAATCCTCGTTTCCTGACACGGGATGACCCACTCCCCTGGCAGGCCTTGGAGCGGATCGCCGAGGAGCGGGGACTCCCCCTCCTGCTGCCCAAAATCGATACCCAGGATAACGAACACCTGCTTCCCGCCGACCTCTGGGCCGAATCCGACGCCAAACTCCGTGCCGCCTCCCAGCGCTACGCCCCCGACGTTATCCTGGCCGGACGCCTGCAAAATCAGGGACAGGCCTGGCAGGCCAAATGGACGCTCTGGCAGTCTGGTGAGGTCAAACGCTGGGAACAGACCGCCGCTGAGTTACCGACCCTGACCGCAGAAGGCCTGGGCCAGGCCATCAATAAAGTGGCCAGCCGTTTCGCCCCCATGGGGGCCGATTATTCGACCCGAGCCCTGGAGTTGCGGGTCTCGGGGATAAACAGCCTGGCGGCTTATGGCCGGGTGCGGGCCTATCTCGGCTCCCTGGACGGTGTTGAATCCGCCCGGCTCAGTCTCATGGATGGGACCCAGGCCGGGTTTCAGGTGCGGGTACGGGGTGGGGCTCCGGCATTGCAGCGTGCCTTGTCTCTCGGTGGGGTCCTGGAAGAATCCTCGCGGACCACCACCCCGACCCAGGCGGCGGAAGCGACCCTGAACTATCGCCTACGGCCGTGACCCGCCGCGATATCCCGAATCTCCTGACCATCCTGCGCATCCTGCTGGTGGTGCCGGTGATCTGGCTGTTACTGGAGCGGGAGTTCGGCGCGGCGGTAGCCCTGTTCTTCCTCGCCGGGGCCAGCGACGGCCTGGACGGCTATCTGGCGAAAACCTATGGCTGGGGCAGCCGCTTGGGCGCCATCCTGGACCCCCTGGCCGACAAGGCCCTGTTGACGGGGTGTTTCCTTACCCTGGGCTGGTTGGGACTGATCCCCTCCTGGTTGGTGATCGCCGTGGTTGTGCGCGACCTGGTGATCGTGGCCGGTGCTCTGGTGTATCACTTCCAGGTCGAACAACTGGAGGCGGCGCCCAGCCCGATCAGCAAGATCAATACCGCGGCGCAGATCATTCTGGTATCGGTAGTCGTCATCAGCGCCGGGCCCTGGCCTCTGGCCGGCTGGATCACGGCAACGCTGGTCTGGATCACCCTCGTCACGACCCTGATCAGTGGAGCCGATTATGTCTGGGTCTGGAGCCGAAGGGCGTTCAGAAAGGGATGGTTGCGTTAGACGGCTCCTCGGCCCGGGCGTCCTCTTTCCGCAGCAACAAGGGCAGAATCTCTCGCAGAAAAGGCACCGTCAGACGGCGCTGAGCGGCCAAGGAGGCCCGGTCGAGGGCATCGAGCAGGCGTTGCAGCGAATGCAGATCACGCGGACTGCGACGCAGGATGAACTGGGCGGCCTCTTCCTGGAGTTCGAGCCCGCGGCCACGGGCCAGATGGATGAAGGCCCCACTCAGATCCGCATCCCCCAGAGGCATCAGGCGAAAGCCCGGCCCCCAACAGAGGCGCGACTTCAGATCCGCCAGGGCAACGGGGAGTTCCAACTGAGAGCGATCGGCGCTCACCAGTAACCGGCCACCCAGCTCCCGCAGCAGATTGAAGAGCCGGAACAAGGCCAATTCCCATTCCGCCCGCCCACCGAGTTCCTCGATATCGTCGATACAGACCAGGGTCATCCGCTCGAATCCCTCCAACAGACTCGGTTGGAATTCGCCGAGCTGGCGACAGGAGATATATCCCGCCGGCTGGTCGAGTTCATGCACGCGCTGACAGGCCGCCTGCAACAGATGGGATTTCCCCACACCCCGCCCACCCCAGAGATAGACATAGGGCTCGGAGTTGTCGCTGGTGATCCGCTCCACGACGCGCAGGGCGGTCAGGTTGCCGCCGGGGTAGAAATTGCCGAGCGTCAGGCTCGGGCGCAATTGCAGGCCCAGGGGGAGTTGCAGACTCATGGGATCAAGCCCCGTCAGGTGACTTCATGGTCGCCCTTCATTCCCCTCGCCCGCTGGCGGGAGAAGGCCTTTTCATGTCCCTGTGGACCCGGCCAGGGCCAGGGCCAGCGCCAGGCCAGCCACCCGTTTCCCCAGGGCGCGGCAGAGACGTTTCTCCTCATCGGACAGGGGCAGACGGCTGTCCACCCCGGCCAAATGGCTGGCCCCATAAGGGGTACCACCAGTGCGGCTGGATATCAGGTCGGGTTCGGTATAGGGGAGGCCGACGATCAGCATGCCGTGATGCAACAAGGGCAGCATCATGGAGATCAGGGTAGTCTCCTGCCCGCCGTGCATCGAGGAGGTG
The DNA here is from genome assembly GCA_052035915.1 of Pseudomonadota bacterium. Lineage (GTDB taxonomy): Bacteria > Pseudomonadota > Gammaproteobacteria > Chromatiales > Chromatiaceae > JBPOHE01. The sequence goes on along the minus strand of JBPOHE010000022.1, from coordinate 13,672 downwards.
GAGGTAAAGAGGCCGGCCGGCTTGCCGCTTAATCCCCCGGAGAGCCAGATGGAGCTGCTGCCATCGAGAAAATACTTCAGCGGCGCGGCCATGTTGCCGAAACGGGTGGGGCTGCCGAGCACCAGTCCGGCACAATCCCGTAGATCGGCGAGATCGGCATAGGGCGCTCCCTCGGGTGGGATAGCGGGCTCGACGGCCTCGCAGAGGGTCGATACCGCGGCTACGGTACGTATCCTCGCCGTGACGCCCCTGACCTGATCGATACCATGGGCCACCTGATGGGCCATGGCGGCGGTGGCGCCATAGCGGCTGTAATACAGGACCAGGACATAAGGTGGATCAGAGGATCTCAAGGATCTTCTCCGGCGGATGGCCCAGGGCGACGCGCCCATCCCGCATCGGAATCGGGCCTTCGATGATCGCCTCCCGGGACTGGCTAGATCGGGGATGGTGATGGAAACGCAGGTTCATGTCCTTCCGGCTCACTGAGAGAAGCGAAGCCTATTGTAATGATCCCGGCTTGCCGTGCCACCCCGGCTATGCTAAGAGTCGAAAGGCCAAAGTCAACCAACGAGGGATCCATCCCATGAGCGATATCAGCGAGGCCGCGAGCGACGCGGTGAACAGGGCGGAGTCGGCCTCCGACTCCAGCTTCAACAACCTCATTGCCGCCTGCGTGGCCATCCTGGCGACGCTCATGGCCATCTTCAACATCAAGGACGGGAATCTGGTGCAGGCCATGGCCCAGGCCCAGGCGAAAGCGGTGGATTCCTGGAGCTACTTTCAGGCCAAAAGCGCCAAGCACAATCTGGCGGAAGCCGTATTGGATCAGTTGCTGATCGAGCAGGAACAGATTTCCAAAGCCGGTACCGAGGCCAATGCCCTGCTCGAGGCCAAGATCAAGGTGTATCGCGCCAAGGTGCAACAGTACGAGACGGAGAAAGCCCAGATCAAGCAAGAGGCGGAAGGCTACGAGCAGGAATATGATCGCCTCAATCGGCATGACGACCAGTTCGACCTGGCCGAGGCCTGTCTGACCCTGGCCATTTCCCTGCTGGGCATCGCGGCCCTGACCAAGAAACCCTGGTTGCTCTATCTCGCCCTGGGATTCGCCGCTATCGGCTTCTATTCGGGCGTGGCCGGCTTCCTTGGCTGGGATTTCCATCCGGACCTGATCACCAACCTGCTGAGTTGAGCCTGACCTTCCACCGGGCTAGAGCGGATCGGACGCCCCGGGTTTCGACCCGGCCAGTCGTTCCTTGGCCGCCGTCATTTCCGCCATGGAGGCCTTCCACCAAGCCAGGAGACGGGCCTTGTTGTCCGCCAGTTGGTTGACCGAAGCGGCCATGGCGTCGATCTCGTCACGGCTTCCGGCCCGGGTGGGGATACGTTCGGTGGGATCTTCCATGGCGAGTTGATCGAGAAAACCGGCGATCCGTAACACCGGACGGGTGATGCGTCGGGTGATGACCAAGGCGATGACGACCCCGAGGGCGCTCGCCACCAGGGCCAGCCAGGACATCAGGGTGGAATCCCGGGTCGCCCGGGCGTTTACCTCCGCGGTCAGCCGTCGGGCCGACTGCTCGGCCTGGGTCCGGGTCGCCTTGACGATGGCGAACACCTGATCGGCGACCAGGCGCATCTCCGCCGTGAGTCGGTCGAGGCGACGATTCTGCTCCACCAGGGCGAGGAAGTCCCGTTCATAGTCGCCGATCATGGTCACCAGGCTGGTTTTGGCCTCTCGGGCAAGCCCGGACCCATCGATCTGCTGCCGCAATTCCCGCACCTCGCTTTGCAGCCTCTCGACATAGACTGTATCCAGACGCAGCAAGTAGTCCTTCTCCCGCCGCCGGAGCGAGAGCACCCGTGCCTCCATGTTCGGTACATACTGGGACTGGATGAGTTCCTCCATGCGATGGGCCGCCTCCCGGTAAGACCCCTTCCCGCCCTCGACATCCTGACCGGCCAACGCCCGGGCGGCGTACTCCTCGAACTCCCGGCGATAACCCTGGATCTCCCCGAGCAGGCGGTCGCGAAAGTCCGGCGCCAGCGATTTGGTCATCGCCAGCGCCTGGAGCTCATCCAGCCGCCCACGTACCTGATCCAGGTACCCGAGCCCGCGCCTCAGGGCGATATCTTTTTCCCCGCGACGGATCTGCAACAGTGTGATGTAGAGATCGCTGACCTCGTACTGTCCGGCCAGTTGCTGCAACACATGGACCCGCTTGCGAAAGGCCCCCTGCAACCCCGAGTTCTCATCCAGACCCTTGATCTGCCAGGCCTCGGCCATGGCCAGGAAACGTTGCCGGAAGCCTTCGATGAGGGCTTCGATCTGGGTCGCCGCCACCGCCCCGTCAGGATCCACACGGCCGAGAAGCCGGGTCTGTTCGATACCGGCATCAAGCTGGCGGTTGAATTCGGCGACGAGCTGGGGGTTCGGCCTGGCCAGATAGGTTTCCTTCGCCTGACCGGCCGCCAACAAGGCATTGGCGATGGCTTGGGCCTGGAATTTCTTGGCCAGGGGCCGCTCCTGCAATTCCTGATACTCGGCCAGCACCTGATGCAGGGTGGTGTCGTATTGCCAGATGATGACCACCAGGATCGCCCCGACCAGACCGAAACCCAGACCGATCTTCTCGCCGATACGCAATCTACTGAGCAGAAACTTCATCTTTGCTTACTTTTCCCGACTCGCCACGAGCGTTTCTGGATCCATTGTAGGCCTTCGATTGGCTGAGCGGAGGCGGAGGCCGGCCCCTAATCCGCCGTCGAGAGCCTGCCCCGACAGGAGTGTCGATCCGCCCGAAACCGTTCCGGGCCTGGGCTGAAAATGGCCGGTTTTTGTTCTCTTTTTAATAACAATTCGTCTTTATTAAGATGCATTGTTCTCCAAAACAGAACATAAAATCGGCCCCAAACGCCCCTGCCCGGAAGCCTTGGCCGCCTCCTGGTAGATCGATGCATCAAAATGATTACCAATTATTTGATTCGGCCTGAGTTTGTCGAAGGCGAGTAGTGGCGGGGTACTCTCGCGCGGTTCGACAAGCTCACCGCGACAAGCTCACCGCGAAGGGAAACCGGTTTGGCGGAACGACCTACTAGGCGGCGGCGCTCACCCCATCCTCGGAGAAAATCTATCAATCCGAGGTTGCAGCCATGTGACTATCAAGGAAATCGGAAACGTCCGCGTCATCGGCCTTCCCCCGCGGGAAGGGTTGGCCGCCGCAACCGCCTGGCGCCGATCCCGAGCCCTCGCAGCCTAGGCGTTCAGCTCCCCTTGCCCTGTGGGAGAGGGGGTCTGAGCGGTTACCTCCCAGCGGTTTTGTGATACCAATTCTCATTAGGTTATCCCTAATCAGCGGGTAAGGGAGTGGCTTGTTTGTCAGGAAGATGGCCAGCGATCAAGAGACAGGGCGCCCATCCCGTAGGCCAACATCGACATCCGCCGTTTCCGACCAGGCCAAATTCGCCTAACGATGGGTTAAGACTCCTCCTACGCCTGCTGAATGAGTAGTGTAGGGTTAGCATTCGCCTGCCTCGTTCCGGTATAGGTGTACACTTTGAAGCCAATCCCGCTTTCCACCATCCCCCGGAGATCCCTGGATGAAACGACTCGGCTCCTCCGCACACCCCCCCAGCCTCGCCGATTGGCATCGGGCCCTCGTCTCCCGGCGCGCCTTTCTGCTGACACTGGCCGGCGGCTCGCTGGCGGCCCTGTTCGGCGCCCCGACACTCGGCGATGACAGGCCGACCGGCGACGAGGAACACCGCTGGCGGGTGCTGGATGTCGTGCAGCGCCACCTCCTGCCCTCGGAAGCGGACAGCCCGGGGGCGGCGGAGATCAACGCCCTGGGCTATCTGCGCTTCGTGGTGCAGGACCCACTGGTGGACGCCGATGAACGGCGCTTTCTCCTCAAGGGCGTGGACTGGCTGGAGGGCCTGGTGCAGGAGAACGGCGGAGGCTCCTTCCTCGATCTGGACGAACCGGGGCGCGAACAGATCTTACGCCGGATAGCGGCCAGTGCCAGCGGTGAAAACTGGCTCTCGACCCTGATCCTCTATCTGCTGGAGGCCCTGCTCAGCGATCCCGCCTATGGCGGAAACCCGAACGGCCTCGGCTGGCGCTGGTTGGAGCACATCCCCGGCTTTCCCCGTCCGACGCCGGACAAGACCTACCCGAGGCTCCTGGCATGAGTACGGATTTCGATGTCTGCATCATCGGCAGCGGCGCCGGCGGCGCCCCGGTGGCCTACAGCCTGGCCAAGGCCGGGCATTCGGTGGTGGTGTTGGAAAAGGGCCCCTGGTTCCGCGAGGGCGATTTTTTCAAGGACGAACTCGCCTGCTGTCGCCGGAGTGTCTATACCCCCAGATTGCCGGACGAACAGCATGTGATCGAGGAACGAGACGACGCGGGCGGTTGGCGCGCCACACCCACCTCGGAGTCGGGCTGGGACTTCTGGAACGGCAATATGGTGGGCGGTTCGAGCAATCTCATGAGCGGCTTTTTCCATCGTCTCAAGCCGGTGGATTTCCGCCAGCTCTCGGAGTTCGGCCCCATCGCGGGCGCCAACCGGGTGGATTGGCCGATCGCCTACGAGGACCTGGAGCCTTACTACGACAAGGTGGAGAAGCTGGTGGGGGTGTCCGGGCGCGTCAGTCCCCACAAGAACGCCGAACCACGTTCCAGCGCGGATTTTCCCTATCCGCCCACCCTGGAGCACATCGCCTCCACCTGGATCGACGACGCCTGCCGGGAACTCGGCTACCACTCGCTCCGGGTGCCAAGGGCGATCCTCAGCCAACCAGCCCTGGGGCGGCGTTCCTGCGAATACTCCGGCTACTGCGGCAGTTTCGGCTGCGCCAGCGGCGCCAAGGGCAGCGCCCGGGCCGCCTTGCTGGATCCGGCGTTGGCGACCGGCCGCTGTGAGATCCGGCCTCACGCCAAGGTGTCCCGTCTGCTGAGCGACGCCGCCGGTCGCGTCACGGCGGCGGAATACTTCGACCGCCAGGGGAACACACGCCAAGTGGACGCCAAGCTCTATGTGGTGGCCTGTCAGGCAGTGGAGACCAGCCGGCTGCTGCTCTGTTCCACCGGCCCGGCCTTCCCTCGGGGACTCGCCAACAACCAGGGGCAGGTTGGCCGCCACCTCCTCTTCTCCGCCGGCGGCACCGGCAGTGGCGAGCTGGACTATGCCGCCCACTCCGCTGAACAGGCGGCCCAGCTCAGGCTTATGGGTCCCTTCGTCAACCGCGCCCTCGACGACTGGTATGTGATCGAGGACCCCCAATTCGCCCCAGGTCGCCGCAAGGGGGGGATCGTCGAGTTTCTCTTCGCCCATCCCAACCCCACGGGCCGCGCCAACAAGCTCAAATGGGACGGGGAAGGCGAGCTGCTGTGGGGGCTCCCCCTGAAGCGAAAGTTGGAGAGCCGCTTCCGGAGTGGCCGGAATCTGACCTTCGAGGTCTTCTGCGATTGGCTCCCGACCGACGACTGCTTCGTCAATCTCGACCCCGGGGTGAAGGATCGCTGGGGAACACCGGTAGCCCGCATCCGCATCGGCCATCACCCGCACGATCTCGAAGTGGGGCGCTATCTGGCGACCAAGGGCGAGCAGGTGTTGAAGCGTCTGGGGGCGACGGGGGTGAAATCCGGCATCAGCGGCTCGCCACCACCAAACCTCATGGCCGGCGGCTGTCGCTTCGGCACCGACCCGCGCACCTCGGTATTGGACCCGGATTGCCGCGCCCACGAGGTGGACAACCTCTATGTCACCGACGGCAGCTTCATGCCTACCGGCGGCAGCCTGCCCTACACCTGGACCATCTATGCCAACGCCTTCCGGGTGGCGGATCGGCTCCTGGCCAGGTTGGGAAAGATTCCAGCGACCTCGGTGGCCGGTGCGACCTAGCCCGTCTCACCGGGCTCCGGGCAGCGGCTGAAAATGGCTCATTTTCGTTCTTAATAAGAGAACAATTAGATATATTTAGAATTTATTGTTCCCAATCAGAGAACAAAGAACCGGGCCATAGCGCCCCGGCCCGGAAGCGCCGACACCGAATCCAGGCGTTGGGTCTGCGCTCGGCCGCACCGGGGCTGTGCGTCGAATCAACATGACTGGCCCCGCGGTTTTCGGCGATCATAGCGGCGCTGGTCGGCCGTTTCCGCCGCGCCGGGGGTTCAGGTTTCCGCCAGGGGGTGCGACTCTTCCATCATGCCTATGACCAAGGATACAGAGTCCGGTTGTTCCACACCGGCCATGCTCGGCGCCAGCCCGGAGCTCGCCGCGGTCTTGCGGGCCGTGGCATTGGTCGCGGTGATCGACGTCACTGTGCTTATCCTGGGAGAGAGCGGCACCGGCAAGGAACTTCTGGCCAAGCGGCTACATAACTCCAGTCGGCGCGCCAACAAGCCTTTTGTCGCCATCAACTGTGCCGCCATCCCCGAAACCCTGGCGGAGTCCGAACTCTTCGGTCATACCCGGGGGGCCTTCACCGGGGCGGTGACCGAGCATCGCGGACGGATCCCCCTGGCGGAAGGCGGTACCCTCTTCCTCGACGAGATCGGGGATCTGCCCCTGAACGCCCAGGCGAAGCTGCTGCGCTTTCTCGAGACGGGGGAGTGCCAGGCCATAGGACGCTTACAACCGCGGATTCTGGACGTGCGGGTGATCGCCGCCACCCATCGGGATCTCTATCAGGAGGCCCGGGCCGGGAGATTCCGTGAGGACCTCTATTACCGTCTGCATGTGGTGCCGCTGGAATTGCCGCCCCTGCGTGCCCGGACCGGCGATATTCCCTTGCTGCTGCACAAGATCATGGAGGAACGCGCCCATCACCATGGCCTGCCCGCCGCCCTCTTCAGCCCGGCGACCCTGGAGATCCTGAATCGCTATGCCTGGCCGGGAAATGTGCGGGAGCTGCGCCATTTTTGCGAACGCATGCTGGTGTTGATGCCGGGAAGGATCATCCAGCCGGACAACCTGCCCCGGGAGATGCGCCCCCGATCTCAGCCGGAGGCATCAAGCTTTGCCCTGCCCGATTCGGGGCTGCACCTGGATCAACTCGAGATCGGCCTGATTCGCCAGGCCCTGGCGAAAACCGGCGGCAATCGCAGCCGCGCCGCCCGGCTGCTGGGCATCAGCCGGGATACCCTGCTCTACCGAATCAAAAAATACTTCATCGCTGACTAACCCGCGTTTCTCACCGGGTGCCGTGGCGAGCCTATCGGCGTCCGCGGTAGGCGTCTGGTGGGCAATGCGGGCTAGGGGCAATCGCCCTGTCTGCCAGGTTCAGGACGCCGATTCTTCCCTTCCCGGGGAAAACGGATGTCTTCCGCATAGGGGAAGATGTCGACAAACACCCCGTTGTCGATATCCTGCTGGCGCGATTTCCAAAACTCCGCCTCCATGATCTCCGGATGGCTCTCCAGCAAGAGGCGACGGTGGAGGGGATTGGTGGTCAGAAAACTGGCGAATTCCTCCGGGAAGACATCGTTGGGGGCCACCGAGTACCAGGGCTCGGCGGATAACTCATCATCATCGTATCTGGGCGGCGGGATCCTGCGGAAGTTGCACTCAGTGAGATAGGAGATCTCGTCGTAATCGTAAAAAATCACTCGGCCATGACGGGTGAGTCCGAAATTCTTGAATAACATATCCCCCGGAAAGATGTTGGCGGCCATCAGCTCCTTGATGGCCAGGCCCCAGTCCTTGATGGCCGCTCTGGCCTCCTCGATGTTGGCTTGTTCGAGAAACATATTCAGCGGGCGCAGACGGCGTTCGATATAGAGGTGTTTGACGACGATATTGTCGCCGTCGTACTCGATCAGCGAGCCGCACTGCTCTTGCAACTCCCGCTCCAACTCGGGGGAAAACCGCTGGCGCGGAAAGGCCACATCCGAATATTCCAGGGTATCCGCCATGCGACCGACGCGATCGTGCATCTTGACCCGCAGATAGCGCTCCTTGACGTCCTGCCGCGTAACCTCCTTCTGGGGGGCGAAACGATCCTTGATCACCTTGAACACATAGGGATAGGACGGCAGGGTAAAGACCGACATCACCATGCCGCGAATACCCGGGGCGATGACGAAGATATCGTCGCTGTGTTCCAGATGATGCAGAAAGTCCCGATAGAATTCGTTCTTCGCCTGCTTCTGGAAGCCGATACTCATATAGAGTTCGGCGATGGATTTGGTGGGCAGCAAGGAATGGAGGAAGTGTATGGTGGCCGCCGGCACCGGGGTTTTGACCATGAAATAGGCCCTGGCGAAGCTGAACACCCGGGCGATCTGATCTCTATGGGTCAGCAGGGTATCGGCATAGAGCCCGCCATGTTCGTTATTGAGGATGGGAACCACGAAGGGCTGGATCGCCCCCGCCCAGATCACTCTACCGACAAGATAGGCGGCCTTGTTGCGGAAGAAGGGGCTCTCATAGATCTCCAGTCGCAGTTGCTCATCCGGCGCCTGGCGAAAATGCGAGTGGGATCTGAAGGCGGCGACGATGGCGTCGATATCTCGCTCCAGGTTCTCGAAGGGCAGCTCGAAATAACAGGAGGTGAGAAAGTCCCGCACCGAGGCTCGGAAACCGCCGTCCTTGGCGTGAAAGGAGTAGGTGACGCGGAAACAGTCCACGAGGTAGGCAACCTCCGCCGTGGATTGGATGAAGATATTGTGGTTGTTGTAATACTTGCGCTCGAACAGGCGACAGAAGACCGAGTTGTAGAAGGTCTCCGCCAGTTCGGGGCGCGAATGTCGGCGCAGCAAATCCTGATAGATAACCTTCACCTTCTGCCACAGCGGTTCCTCCAGCGAGGTGATGGTGAAGGCGTTACGCACCTTCTCCACGGCCTCGGCGACACGAATGTCGTAGAGCTTGATCCGGGTGGCCGAGGCCTCCTGGATCGCCCGCCAATCGGCGCGTTCAAAGCGTTCCCTGGCACCCGCCGTAATCCCGGTGAAAAAGGAAAAATGCTTATCGAAACCGACCAGAATGCTGCGGGCGATCTGGTTGGCGAGATCTGAACCCTGGGTTTCCGTACTTTTGGTCTCCGGGGAAGAAGAAAAATGCAAATGTGGAGTGTAGACCGACATGAAAGCTCCGCCCAGTATTGGCCTTTCCAAACCTGATTATTGAAATTATTGTCTGGATTAATCTTTAGCCCTGTTCTAAACATTATTGCGTCGCACAAAAATTACAAGTCGTTTGTGTCACTTTTTTCGCCACCGGCGTAGCCCGGATACACTTTTGTTTCAGAGGAGGCAACCTATGACCCAGGTAGTGGCTTCTGCCCCGGGCGGAATGGAGCAGGTACAGTTCACGGCTACGCTGACCCCGGAGTTTACCCAGATTCTCACCCCGGAAGCGGTCGGCTTCGTGGTGGATCTCGTGCGCCGCTTCGGCGCCCAACGCCAGCTCCTGCTGGAGGCCAGGGCCCAACGGCAGTTGGCCATCAATGCCGGCATCCTGCCGGATTTTCCGCTGGAAACCGCCCACATCCGCGAGGCCGACTGGCAGGTCGGCGCGATTCCGGCGGATTTGCTGGATCGGCGGGTGGAGATCACCGGACCGACGGACCGCAAGATGGTGATCAACGCCCTCAATTCCGGCGCCAAGGTGTTCATGGCGGATTTCGAGGATGCCCATTCCCCCACCTGGGACGCCACCATCCAGGGTCAGATCAACCTGCGGGATGCCATCACCCGTACCCTGGTCTATCAGAGCCCGGAAGGCAAGGACTATCGCCTGGGTGAGTCACTGGCGGTGCTCATGGTGCGTCCGCGGGGCTGGCACCTGAACGAGAAGCACATGCTGGTGGATGGTCAACAGGTATCCGGCTCCCTGTTCGATTTCGGGCTCTTCCTTTTCCACAACGCCAAACGCTTGCTGGAACAAGGCAGCGGCCCCTATTTCTATATCCCCAAGCTGGAGTCCCATCTGGAAGCGCGACTCTGGAACCAGGTGTTCGATTATGCCGAACAGGCCCTGGGGCTCCCCAAGGGCTGTATCAAGTGTACGGTGCTAATCGAGACCATCCTCGCCGCCTTCGAGATGGACGAGATCCTCTACGAACTCAAGGACCACATCGTCGCCCTCAACTGCGGACGCTGGGACTATATCTTCAGCTTCATCAAGCGCTTTCACGCCAATCCGGAGTGGGTGCTGCCGGATCGCGCCCAGGTGACCATGCTGGTCCACTTCCTGCGCTCCTACTCCCGGCGGCTGATTCGCACCTGTCATCGGCGGCGTGCCTTCGCCATGGGCGGCATGGCGGCGCAGATCCCGATCAAGGAAGACCCAGAGGCGGATGCCGTCGCCAAGGCCAAGGTCCGCGCCGACAAGGAACGCGAGGCGGGGGATGGTCATGACGGCACCTGGGTAGCCCATCCCGGGTTGGTGCCCGTGGCCATGGAGGTGTTCGATCGGGTCATGCCGACGCCGAACCAGTTGGACCGTGAACTCCCCGATCTCCACATCAGGGCCGATGACCTTTTGCGTCTGCCCGAGGGGACGATCACCGAGGCGGGGGTGCGCAACAACATCAGCGCCGCCCTGCGCTACATGACCTCCTGGCTGGGTGGACGGGGAGCGGTGCCCATCCACAACCTGATGGAAGACGCCGCCACCGCCGAGATCGCCCGCGCCCAATTGTGGCAATGGATCCGCTATCCCAAGGGGGTGTTGGACGATGGGCGCAAGGTGACGGCGGAGATGGTCAAGGGTTTTCTCGACCAGGAATTGGCCGCCATCGGCCAGGAGACGGGCGCTACCGGAGAGATCTGGCCACAGGCCCAACGTGCCGCGGCCTTATTGGAGGACATCGTCACCCGGCAGGACTTCGTTGAGTTCCTCACGCTGCCGGCCTATGAGGAATTGCCTTGACAGTGGCCCTGGGCCAGCCGATGTACCGCGAAGAATCAATTTAGACAGTGTATTTATGATGGAGACAAGCCGAATGAATAGAGAGCAACAGATCGCCGCCTTGGCGCAGGACTGGGCGACCAACCCCCGCTGGGCCAATGTGACCAGGCCTTATTCCGCCGCCGATGTGGTCCGCCTGCGTGGTTCTGTCCAACCCGAATGCACCATTGCCCGGCGCGGTGCGGAACAACTGTGGCGCCTGGTCAACGGGGCGGCGAAGAAAGGCTATGTCAACTGTCTAGGTGCCTTGACGGGCGGACAGGCGCTGCAACAGGCCAAGGCCGGGGTGGAGGCCATCTATCTGTCCGGCTGGCAGGTGGCCGCGGACGCCAATACCGCCGAGACCATGTATCCGGATCAGTCCCTCTACCCCTACGATTCCGTCCCCACGGTAGTCAGGCGTATCAACAAGACCTTCAAGCGCGCCGATGAGATCCAGTGGTCGCGGGGTTTCAATCCCGAGGATCCCCAGTGGATCGATCACTTCATCCCCATCGTGGCCGATGCCGAGGCCGGTTTCGGCGGCGTGCTCAATGCCTTCGAACTCATGAAAAACATGATCGACGCCGGCGCCGCCGGGGTGCATTACGAGGATCAGTTGGCGGCGGTGAAGAAATGCGGTCACATGGGCGGCAAGGTTCTGGTACCGACCCAGGAAGCGATCCAGAAGCTGGTCGCCGCCCGCCTGGCCGCCGACGTCATGGGAGTACCCACCATCGTCCTCGCCCGCACCGATGCCGAAGCGGCGAACCTGCTGACCTCGGATATCGATCCCAATGATCAGCCCTTCCTGACCGGAGAGCGTACCAACGAGGGCTTCTATCGCACCAAGGCGGGGGTGGAACAAGCCATCTCCCGCGGCGTCGCCTACGCCCCTTACGCGGATCTGGTCTGGTGCGAAACCGGCACGCCCGATCTCGGCTTCGCCCGGGAATTCGCCGAGGCCGTGCGCGCCAAGTATCCGGATCAACTCTTGGCCTACAACTGCTCGCCGTCCTTCAACTGGAAAAAGAATCTCGACGACAAGACCATCGCCGAGTTCCAGGATCGTTTGTCCGAGATGGGCTACAAGTACCAGTTCATCACCCTGGCCGGCATCCACAGCATGTGGTTCAACATGTACGACCAGGCCCACGACTACGCCAGGGGCGAAGGAATGAAGCACTACGTGAACAAGGTCCAGGAACCGGAATTCGCCGCTAAATCCCGAGGCTACAGCTTTGTGGCGCATCAGCAGGAGGTCGGAGCCGGTTACTTTGACGATGTCACCACCGTCATCCAGGGAGGCGTCTCCTCGGTGACGGCGCTCAAAGGCTCCACGGAAGAGGCGCAGTTCACCGGCCACTAGATCTCTCTATCCAGCAGATTGATCTCGACAGTCCATACACTTGATCCGGCGACCAGGGATGGTCCGGCCTACTGTCTAGGAGTCCTACTGCATGAGCTTTGCCACTACCGACCTCAGTGACCAATTTCCCGACCAGGTGCAGATCTGTGATCCCATTTTCCGGGATTTCGGCGGCGCCAATACTTTTCACGGTCAGATCAGCACCCTCAAATGTATCGAGGACAATGCCCTGGTGCGGCAATGCCTGTCCGCTCCAGGAGCCGGACGGGTGCTGGTGGTGGATGGGGGTGGTTCTCTGCGCTCGGCGCTGCTGGGCGATCAACTTGGACAGCTTGCTTGCGACAACGGCTGGGCTGGGTTGGTGATCTTCGGCTGTGTCCGGGATGCCGCCGGACTGGCGACTCTACCGCTGGGAATCAAGGCCTTGGCCGCCCATCCGCGCAAGAGCGGCAAGATGGGCTGGGGAACACTGGCCCAACCCCTGCGCTTCGCTGGCGTGGAGTTTCGTCCCGGCGCCTATCTCTATGCCGATGAAGACGGCATTCTGGTCGCCGATGCCGCCCTCGGCACGGCCTAACCCATCCGCTTTACGGTAGCCTGCTTCGCCTCGTTTCAAGGGGCGATATTTCGGGATCGCCGACGGCGGCGATCCCATCGTTTTGCACCTCCCCTGGGATTGGGGTACTGTTTTCATGCGTTCAAAACAATAATGAAGACAGGGGGGACTCTCCCATGGTTAGCGGTTTTCTCTCCCTCAATGAACGGGTGGCTTTGACTCAGACCGTATTTCGGCTGCTCAAGAAATGGGATGTCCCTGAGCGCTCGATGCCCAACCTCCTCGGTCTGGACCCCAATCTCAAGACCCGGGACTTCAATAGATACCGCCTGGGTGCGGCCCTACCCGATAATCCCCGGGTCTACCATCGGGTGGCGCGCCTACTCGAAATCGACAACGCCCTGCACAAGTTTTTTCCTCACAGCGAGCTGTCCGCCGACCTCTGGGTTACCACACCCCGCATGAAATTCGGTTACATCACCCCGCTGAGCCTGATGCTGAAAGAGGGGGAAGAAGGCATCGCCATGGTGTTGCGGGCCTTGTATGACCAGGAAACCTGGTGAGAAAGCGTTCAGACCCCGTGAGTTCGTTGATCGGATGATGAAATCATAGCGATTCCTGTTAGCCGTCCGTAATCGGCGAGTGAAGGGATGGCGCTGAATCGCCGCCTGGCAAGCCTCTCATAGCATTTCTGAATACATTTCGGCTTTCGAGCCCTCGGGCTCGGGGCAACATCATCATCCGTTAATGTAGGCCAGACCCAAGAGGAATCGGTGTGAGTGCTTCATGGTTCCGGGCATGGGCTGAAAATGGCCATTTACTGTTCTTTTTTAGAGAACAATTCGC
>JBPOHE010000159.1:0-12834 GCA_052035915.1 Pseudomonadota bacterium | reverse complement strand
TGAAAGTCATGGGGTAGGCTGGCGATGAGCGAAGCGAATCCCAGCTACTGAGAAGCTGGGTTTCAGCGCTTCGCGCCTCAACACCAGCCTACGAATATCGATAATACCTATCGAGAAATGGTATAACCACCCCGGCAGGGGCCGTCAGCCGAAAACCAGCGCCATAGAGGGTAAACCCGATCGCCATCCCGACATTGGATACCGGCTTCCTTGCCGGTATGACAGGTTGACAGAGTCTTTTCGGCTAACCAGAACAAAATTCGGGGCTCATCGGCAAGGTATTCACATAGAGGCCAACATCGATATCGACATCCGCCGTTTCCGGCCAGGCCAAATTCGCCTAACGATGGGTTAACACTCATCTACGCCTTTGTGAAAAACCTGGGCGAGGCGGGGTGAGTTTTATAATGAACGTCCATCACCTTCACCCCCTGCTGCCGAGAAGGAAGGATCCCCCTTTCCCACAGCATTGCCCTGCACCTACCAGACATCAGGGTTTGTTGACGCTCAGGGCGAGGGATTCGATATATTTGACCCGCACGGTATCCCCGACGTTGATTTTGGCGAGGTCCACATCTTCGGCCACTTTCAAGGTGACCTCATATTTGCTTCCAGTCAGGGTCGCTATCCGCTTCGTTTTGTCGAGGGCGCTGATCCGCGCCGTGATGTCGACAGTGCGCTCAATGGTGCCGTGAGGTTTCTGCCCGAGATCGGCCCGACTCACGCCAATGGTCTCGGTGCGACCGATGGCCCCCGGCTCCTCAAGAAACACCGCGACCGCCAATGCCTCGGTGTATTTCACATCCAGGCGGTCGCCGACCTCGATCTGGTTGAAATTTCTTACTTCGTCTCCCGCGACGACGGTGGTGTATCTACCCTGATCGTCCATCAGTGTCACTTGGCGGGTATCTTTGTTGACGTCGATGACCTTGGCGGTCAAGTTGGTGGTTACCCAACCACCTTTGACACCAAGGGGTGAACTTTCCTGAGCGGGTGAGGCCGGTTCGGCCGCCATGAGGCCATGTTGGGTACCAAGAGCCAGCAAAGCGGCGACGAGCAGTGACTTTTTCATGGGCTGAGTTTCCTCCAGAGTGTGTGTGAATGAGCCAACCGACATCTGCGTACGGTTGGCCCGGTTAGGTGGTCCGGAACAGGGACCTCGATGCGATCAAGAAAGTGACTCACCCCGGCCTCTCAGGGGGTGCCGACAAATAGGTAGAGCGTGGAGGATCCCTGGGGCGCGTAACCGTAGCCAAGATAGGCGGGGCCGAGGGGAAGGTTGCTACCAAAATATAGACTGAAAGATGGCAGCCAGCCTCCGAGATCCGTTTCGGTATAACGCCGGTTCATTTTTCCCACCTCGGCACTGAGACCCAGCCGTAGATCGCCGGTCATGCCAAGCGGCATCTGCCCGAGAATTCGTTCCAGACGCAGGCTACCAAAATAGGCCTCGCCGCCGATCAGCTGCCCCGGGGCGAAACCGGACAGATTGAGCGGGCCGCCAAGGAACAAGGCATCTGTGAAAGGCAAGGCCTTGTTCAGTGCCCCCCCGGCCTTGAGCCTTTCCTGTAACACGAAACCCGGCAGTGGCTGCGCGCCGAGGAGTTGCAACTGTCCCCTGGTATAGTCTCCATGTTGCTCGCCAAAGACATCGGCCCGGACTCCCCAACCTCGGGTAGGGAAAAACAGGCGATCGAACTGCTCCAGCTCCAGGCTGGCGGTCCAACCACGCAGCTGCTGGTCGCCCTCGGGCAACCCGGAAGCCCCGGTATCGAGGCGACCCTTGATGTCCCGGTACAGCCAACCGAGGCGGGCTTGCCCCAGCGTTCCCAGGTTTGTTCCCAGGTCGAAAGCGAAGCGTCCCTCGTTGATTCGATACTGAGCGATACGATCATTATCCTGAAACAAACTGAGTTGCTCCCGGGAATAACTCAGGCTGGGTTCGACGAAAAAGCGTTGTTTCGGCTCCAAGGGTTGGTAAAACTGGGTAAACAGCATGCTTTTCTGTCCGATCTGCGCCCCGGTCAACCATTCGCCCCCATAAGGGTTCAACCAGGTGCGGCGATAGGCCCCCCGCAGATTGAAGTTGGAATCTTCACTGGCGGTGGAGCTCAGATTGAAACCAAACAGCAGATAATCAGGGCCCCAAGACTTCTCGATGGGGGTGATGCGCAGGATATCGCGGTCGCGTGAGCGCAGCAGCGCGTAATCCACGCTTTGATAATCGCCCTCGCCGTAAATGCGCAAGATGTTTTCTTCAAGCTTTTTGCTGTCTAGGGGCTCGTTCGGCTTGATCTTGATATGTTGTTCCACCGCCACGGGGTTGACCCACTTGGTCTCGGCGATCTGTATCTCGTCAATGGCGGCGGCGGAAGCCGGCTCGGCTTCGAACCTGCGGCGCCAGGAGGCGTAGTGTCCAGCGCTCCCGGACATGGGCCGCAGCTTGTCGATGGCCATTTCCGCGGCTTGGCGTCCCTTGGCTACAGCTTCGGTGAAGCGGGGAAAATCGGCGGCGGTGATATCCCCCAAGTCCGGTTGGATGAAAACATCGCCAGGCTGGAGCGTACTGAGCGAGGCGACGACGTTTTGGTTGGTGAGGATATTGACCATCTGGGCGGCGACCGAAAGCAAGGAGTTGACCTCCTCCGGCTTGAGCAAAGGGGTGCCTACATCGACGGCGATCACTTTATCTGGATGGCAAAGGGCCCTGGCCTCGCCGATCGGAACGTTATCCACCAGACCGCCATCCACCAGAGTACGCTGGCCGATTTTTACCGGCGCCAGAATCCCGGGCACCGACATACTGGCCCGCATGGCCTGGGAGAGACTCCCCTGTCGGAGAACGACACGCTCTCCGGTGCCGATATCGGTGGCCATGATGGAGAGTGGAAGCGGCAGATCTTCGATTTGACGCTGGCCCTGGCCATCGTCGACCAGTGAGTTGAAAAACAGCTTGATCTTCTGGCCAGCCACGACACCCAATACCGGCTCCAGGCCATCCTCCTTGACCCCGAGTTCGAGCATCGGATAAAAGCGCTGACCCTGTTTCCGGTAACGATAGCCACGCTCAGCGCTTTCCGGGTCATCGGCAAACATATTCCGCCAGTCGACCGGCGCCAGTTTTTCCTGCATTTGCGCTGGTGTCAGGCCAGCGGCATAGGCCCCGGCCACCAAGGCCCCCATACTGGTACCGGCAACGCAGGCCACGGGGATCCGCAACCGCTCCAGTACCTCCAGCACGCCGATATGAGCGGCCCCGCGTGCGCCACCACCGCCCAGGACCAAGCCAATGCGCGGTTCCCTCTCCCTCTCGGGTGGAGCGGCCAATACAGAGAACGCCACCAGCCCCAGAAGAGCAATCACCCATGACAAGGGTTGAGGGGCTTTCCTTAGGCGATTTCTGTCAAAAAATATACCCGCCTGCGGCTCTGTTCGCCCGCCTTCGGTGTTCCACCAGCCGTTACAGAGCGCGCTCTGCGCCGGCTGGCGCGCCTGGAAGGCGAACGAACAGCCGGCGCATTCAGGTATATCTTTTTCCGGCAATCGCCTTATGGCGACCTTTACCCCTTCGGGAACCCGGACGTATCCCGCATGAATCTGCCCACGGACGGCTACGGCCAATACCCCCGTGACCGCATCCGTCATGGCGCTACGGAGCCGTCCTCCGTCCGGTGGCGGTGGTATTGAGGTAGGGGCTTGCGCGGTGGTGTTTCCTGCGACGCTGACCGCCGCCTGACCTACGGCCGTATGCTTCTTGATTTGTCCCGGCGCCTGTACTTTCATCGGCGTGACCGCCATGAACAAACCGCGGTTAAAACGTGGGGACGAAGAGACTAATCTGCCGACCCTTGAAATAGCGCGTTTTACGCCGCTCTAGCATAAGCTTGGCGACCTGCTGATCGATGTCCAACTCCGCCGCAAAGGTCAATCTGTCCGGGTCACCAGCCTCAACCTGGCTGATGTTCAGCAATGGCGCCCCCATGTCCATCAGCTCCTGCCGGATGTCTTCGACGCTGGTGCCGGAGGGGAGGTTGCCAATAAAGATCGTTGTGCTCATTATCCTTCTCCTGACCTGAATAAGCCTGACCGGCTGTGCTCATCATTGTATCCGACCGCTGAGGACCACGCTGAATGAATGCCGGGAAAAATTCCCCCCATATCCCGAGACGATGGCGTTCTCTCTGGTTTGGTTCGCCAGATATAGGCTCGCCATATGGGGTTTTTCCCAGGTTAGGATGCCTTGTCACAATCTAGCCAAAGCGATTGCCGGAAAAGATATACCAGAATACGCCGGCTGTTCGTTCGCCTTCCAAGCGATGGAGCGAGGAAATGATCAGCAGAGTATCTTATGATCAAGTTATTTCAGTTAGGAAGAGATGTGCCGTCATTCCGGCCGGAATGACGAGTTGGCTGGGGTAACTCGCCAATCAGAAAGTTATTTCATAATCTGGTTACTTGTCTCGCGAGTCTTGAAATGCGTCAAGAGAGATAGAAACCAGGACGGCTCTCGCCCGCCGGCAGAGTCTCATTTGACCAGTTCCCGATCCCGTTTCTTGAGTTCTTTCAGTTCGGCCTTGAGGATCTTCCAGCGCGCTTCGATCTTGGAGGCGGTGTAGAAATCCATATTTTTGTCCCGCATGGCGATCTCCAATTGGAGTACCGCGGGTTCGAGCTGGCCGTTGGCATAGTAATACTCCGCCATATAGCCATGGGACTCGGCGCCACGGCCTTCGGTCTCCGCCGCCCGGGCCAGAAGTTTGTAAATATCCGGACCCTCGCCATGGCCTCGTTGTAGCTCGGTGAGGAGCCCCTTGGCCTTGGTCGCCTGGCCATTATCGATGAGCAACTCGGCGTAACTGATATTCAGGGGGTAACTGCCCGGATTGAGTTTGAGTCCGCCTTCCAGTGTGTTCATGGCCGCCTTGGCCCGACCCTGAGCTTGATCGAGACGGGCCACGGCGATCAGGTAGGCCGGATTACCGGGTTCCTTCTTCAGCAGCCGCCCAAGTTCCTGTTCAGCGGCCTCGAAGCGTCTCGCCCGCTGCAAAGCCAGGGCATAACCGTAGCGCTCGGCGTCTTCATTCCGATAACGCCCTTCAGCGAGCGCATCGCGAAAGTGCTCGACAGCCTCCTGCTGGGTTTTGAAGCTCTTGACCTTGAGCGTAGCGCGCAGCAGATAGTAACGGGGATCCACCGGCGGCTGACGGTAGGGAAAGACATCCGCCCGGCCCAAGGCGTCGGCGATACGGTTGGGTGTCACCGGATGACTCTGAAGAAACTCCGGGATCTTGTACAGGCTGGATTCGTAGAGACGGGTCGTTTTTCCCATCCGCTCGAAGAACACTGCCATGGATCTGGGATCATAGCCCGCCTGGGCCAGGATCTTGATGCCCTCGCGATCGGCCTCTTCCTCGTTCGCCCGGGTGAAATTCAACTCGGCCTGGGCCAGTCCGGCCTGGACCCCGGCGATGGCCGCCGCCGCGGCCTGACCTGAGACCGATCCCAGCAGAATTGCGCCGAGCATGGCCAGGGCCGCCGGCCCGGTCATGCGGCTGAATTGGTCGAAGGCGCGAAACAGATGGTTCTGGGTGATATGGGCGATCTCATGCGCCACCACCGAGGCGAGTTCGCTCTCGTTCTGGGTTTCGAGCACCAATCCTGAGTGCACACCGATATAGCCCCCGGGACCGGCGAAGGCATTGATCACCGGATCCTCCACCAAGAAAAAACTGAAGTGCTTGTGCGGGCTCTGGCTCTGTTCGGCCAGTCGGAGGCCGAGATCCTGAATATATTCGGCATGGACCGGGTCTTCGATCAGGGCGACCGAGCTGCGCACACCGCGCATGAAGGCCCGCCCCAGACGCCGCTCTTCCGCTGGGGAGAGCACGGTGTCCGCCGAGGCGCCGATGTCGGGGAGATTGAAGGTCGGCGCCGGAGTGGTCTCGCCGTCGTTGACAAAACCGCCCGTGCGGGAGACTCCGCCACCCCTGGAGAGGGACGACATCGTCGCCTCCCCTGCCGCCGAGCCAACCAGGGGATAGGTCGGCAAGGCGATGGCGGCGGAGAGACAGAGACAGGAGGCAAGGTGGCGGAAAACTGGACGATGAGGCATGGCGCTAGCGGAACGGCTGGGCAAAGATCGTTGATAAAGTGGCGAATTTATCGGGATCAGACCGGGAATCTCCGGCTTGGTTCAGTTGAGCTGGATTCTCTGACCCCAGGGGACCTTGTTCTTGCCCTTGACCAACCAGATCACCGGGTAGAGTGGTTCCTGCTTGGGAAAAGAGCCGTCGGCATCGGTGAAATACAACAACAGGTCGGGGTGGAGGGCCTGACGTTCCACCCAATCGAACACCGGCTCGAAGGCGGTCCCTCCCCCACCCCTGAGCTCGATGGCCAGCTGAAAGCTCTCCCAGGGTTCATAGATCCAGGGACAGTTGTTGGCCAGTTGGGCATCGCAGGCGAGCAGGGTGATACGGGCGCTGATCTGGCCTTTGATGGCATTGATCTCGGACAGGAACTCGTCGATCTCCTGTGGTTGAATCGAGCCGCTGGTGTCCACCGCGATCACCATATCCACTTGTTGACTGCGCAGACTCGGCAGGATGAATGGCCCTTCGCGCCTGGAGGGGCGGCTGTAGGAAAAGTCCGCCCGGGCAACCGAGGTCATATAGCGGGCGAGCAGCATGCGCCAGGGCAATTGCGGCTGGAGCAAGTGCTCGATCATCCGCGCCAGATTGGCCCCCAGCTTGCCGGCCTGCATGGCCTGCTGGGCGGCACCAGCCAATCGCTGCTGCCATTGAACCTTGAGGGTTTCCTGCTGTTCCGGGGTGAGCGGTCTGGGTTCCGCAGCCCCTCCAGCGGATGGGGTCTCGGTTGGGGTGGCCTTGGACTCCTTGGACTGGTCTCTCCCGGAATCCGCAGCTCGCCCGCCGCCAGGCTCCTGTTCCTGGGAATTCTGTTCCGCTGTCTGTCCCTGGCGGTCAAGGTCGGATTCCCGCTGTCCCGAGTCTTTGGAAGATTGCTGGTTTTCGCTGTCGTAGACATGGCGATCCAAGGGTTCTTCCTGGGTGGCGTCATCCAGCAGGTGATAAATCTCCTCCGCCGTCATACCCCGGTACTGGGGATTGACCAGGGACCCGGCTGGCGGCACCAGGCCTTCCTCCTGCAACAGCGGGTTGACGGCGTAATCGCAGGCCCGATCCCAACGGGATTTGAGCCGCCCCTGACGACGGGCGAAGTGGGACAAAGCGCAGTGCAGGGCATCGTGGGCCAGCATGAAGGCGGTCTCATCCAGACTGAGTCTGGCGATAAACTCGGGATTGAAAAAGAACTTCCGCGCATCCGTCGCCGTGGTCGGACACCATTTGGGATCGGCGGCCTCGATGGGCAGTCTGAGCACCAGGGCACCGAGGAAGGGCCGATCGAGAATCAGCCTGGTGCGGGCCGCGGCGACTTTGGTGGCGATGGCTTCGAGTTCGGCGTCAGTCATCGGGGTCTCGGCGCTAAGCGTCGTAGAGCATGATCTCGGCGATCTCCTGGGCCCAGTCGGCGAACTGGGGCACCTCGAACACCGCTTGACCAAGGGTGCGGTGGAGATCGGAGACCAGCATCACCCCCATCTCCCGGGCTGGAAAGCGGCGGGCATAGCCCAGGATATTCCCCAGCACCCGGGGCCCCTCGGCGCGGCCTTGGGCGCGGATGGCGCGACCGACCAGGGCGGCAGCCACGGCATATTGCAGGTCGATCTCTTGGGGCACCGGCATCTCGGCACCGGCGATGATCTGATCCAGATCCGGCATCTTGTCCAGGCTGTTGAGATAGGCGTGGAGTTCGATCCCCGCCGCCGGACCGACACAAGCCTGGAGGCAGCCCTGCAGCAGTTCGGGGTGATCGGCGAACTTTTGCAGTCCCCGATGGGCGAATTCCCAGGACCTGGGCGAAGGAAAGGCGACCGGGTTGTGCGCCGGATCGAAATCGAACAGGAGTTCGGGCCGAAAACGTAGAAAGCCGATGATGCGTTCATCGATGTCATTGGCGTAGGCCCAGGTTACCCAGTCGTCGAGCTGGGTCTCGACCTCGAAATGGGAGAATCTGTTGGCCAGGGGGGCGGGCATACTGTAGGTGACACCGCGATCGCCCTGGCGATTGCCGGCGGCGAAGATGGCCCAGCCTTCGGGGACCTGGTAGGCGCCCAGGCGGCGGTCGAGGATCAATTGGTAGGCGGCGGCGGACACCGCCGGCGGGGCCGAGGTGATCTCGTCCATGAACAGGATGCCCCGGGACCCATGACGTCCCGCCTCCGGCAACATGGTGGGCACCGCCCATTCGACCAGATTCCCCGTCCGGAAAGGGATACCCCGAAGGTCGCTCGGCTCCATCTGGGAGAGACGGACATCCACCACCTGGACGCCATGGCGGGCGGCCACCTGGGCCACCATCTGGGACTTTCCCACCCCCGGCGGGCCCCAGAGCATGACCGGGGTATGGTAGCCGCTCGGGGTGCAGGTAAATTCCCGCTCCAAAACCATCAGAATCTGTGCAGGGCGCATGTCGACAAGGGCTCCTCAAGGGTTCTCTGGGATGGGTCTGCGCGCCAACCGGCGTGCCGCCAAGATGAAGGAGACGGCTATGAAGGTCAACCCCCGGACCGGGCCGAATCCCGCGGCGCCGGATTGGTCGGCCGTCGTCAGCCCCGGGCGCCCTCCCCCGTCAGCCAGCGGGCCTGAATGTGGTAGATATTAGAAAAAGCGAGTATTCTTATGCCCCTAGCTTTTATCACCGGTTGCGGTTGCCCGATGACGTGTCGGAGATGGCGCCGACCCAAGGGGGCAAGGCAGAGACTGTCCGGATTGTGGCAATTCGCGGCCTTTCCTAGTCGAAACAATCAGTTGGCTGAGTATTCGGAGAAATATTATGGACCAGACCTACTATGACGCCGTGACCCGGATGGAACAACTGGGTGTGGACGAGGAATACATCCAGGGTTGGCAGGCTGGATACCTGATGAATCCCAAGCGCGAAGAGCAGCGTGTTACCGAGGCCTATGAGGCCGGCTATTCCGATGGCGAAGAAAAGAATATGGATAATTTCGCCGATTGGGCGGTGGCCAGCTGAGTCCAACTTGTCTGGAAACGGAGTACAAGGCGGGGCATCCCGCCTTTTTCGTTTCAGCCCCACCTCGCTCCAGGATCGAGTCCTTTCCGGCTTAGCCGACCACCACCCTCAGCCGATATCCGGGCGCTAGCCTCTCTGCCATGGCGTTCCGTCAGAATTCCGATCCCGCGGATCGGCAGGTAGAGCTTCGGGCCGTCTTGCATTGCGCAAACCAGACTCGCGGGCTTGCCGGTCGCTCGCCAGGCGTCCAATCAGCACGGCGGGAACCCTGTACTTCAGAAAGATGATCCGCCCCTGCACCCCGATGTTGCAATGCAACCAAGAACTTGGTTTGATTCCCCAGGGTTGAAATCGCCGCCGTCACCACTAGCTAGGTTGACATTAGCCGCTTGTATTCTGGCCATAGCCCCTGGCCCCGGAGAAGATTCGTGAAAAACTACTGGCTCATAGACAGACTGAGGTTTTGTGGCCGACCGGTGCTCTTTCTGGTCGCCATCTGTCTCGGATTGGGTTCCCTATTCATCGAATTCGCCGCCTTCCCCGTCGGCATCGCCCTGATCACCGCGGGTACCGGTGCCTTGCTGGTCTTTGTCTGGATGAGCTACCGGGCGCACCGGCAACAGCAGGATTGTCGCGGTTGAGGCTTCTCCCGTCTCCTGGGTAACCTCGAGCCTGGGACGGCGCCCCGAGTGCCGGTTTTACGGCTGTGGAGGCTGGCGCTGGCCGGATGGTCATCATCCTGTCACGGACAGGGCCAGCGCCATCGGAGTAAAATGCAAGTCAATCTCATTTACCTAGGACCGACCGGCGAGCGAAGAGACCCAGCGCCTCGATCGCGGCCTCGGCCACCCGGCCTTCAGACAGTCTCCAAAGAATCGGCAGCCACTATGAACACCTCCATTCCGGGCGTACCCAGACGTCCAGTGATCCTCATCATCCTCGATGGTTTCGGCACCAATCCGGGCAAGCTCAACAATGCCATCGCCATCGCTGACACCCCCCGCTTCGACGACTACTTCTCCCGCCATACCCATACCCTGTTGCAGTCCTCGGGCCATGCGGTGGGTCTCCCTGACGGCCAGATGGGGAATTCCGAGGTCGGCCATCTCACCCTGGGTTGCGGCAGCATCGTTCGCCAGGATCTGGTGCGCATCGACGACGCCATCGCCGATCGCAGTTTTTTCAGCAACAAGGTGTTGCTGGCGGCGGTCAAGGGCGCCGCGGCGGCGGGACACCCGGTTCATCTCTGGGGTCTGGTCTCCGACGGCGGGGTGCACAGTCACCTGACCCACCTCCTGGCCCTGCTCGAACTCTGCCGTCTGCACGGCGCCCGTCCCCTGGTGCATATCATCACCGACGGCCGCGACACCCCACCCCAGTCGGCGCTGGCCTATATCGAGGCGGTCGAGGACGGGGCCCGGGCCGCTGGAGGCGCCATCGCCACACTCATGGGTCGCTATTACGCCATGGATCGGGATCACCGCTGGGATCGTACCGAACGCGCCTGGCGGGCCCTGGTCGAGGGCCAGGGGCGAAGGGTGAGTTCCGCCCGAGCCGCCATCGAGTCCGCCTATGCGATTGGGGAGAACGACGAGTTCATCAAACCCTGCATCCTACCCGGTTGGGAGCCTGTATCCAGTGCCGATGCTTTTATCTCCTTCAACTTCCGCAAGGATCGGCCCCGTCAAACGGTGGCCGCCCTTAGTGATCCGGCGTTCAGGGGCTTCGATCGCGGAGCCAAACCGCCGCGCATCATAGTCACCTGCATGATGCGCTACGACCGTGCCTCCACCCTCCCCTTCGCCTTCCATCAGGAAGCCCCGGCCATCACCCTCAGCCAGGTGATCAGCGAGGCCGGGTTGACGCAATTACACTGCGCCGAGACCGAGAAGTTCGCCCATGTCACCTACTTCTTCAACGGCGGCCACAGCGAGTTGCGGACTGGGGAGGAACACATCCTTGTCCCTTCGCCCAAGGTGGCGACCTATGACCTCAAGCCCGAGATGAGCGCCCCCGAGGTCGCGGCGGAAGTGGTCAGAGCCATTGAGTTTGAAGAATACGCTTTCATCCTGGTCAACTTCGCCAATGGCGACATGGTCGGCCATACCGCCGTCCGGGAAGCGGTCATCAAGGCGGTCGAGACCCTGGATCTGGAGGTCGGACGGGTGCTCGATACCGCCGTAGCCCATGGGTATTCGGTCATCCTCACCGCCGACCACGGCAACTGTGAGGAGATGCTGGACCCGGCCACCCGCACCCCCCATACCCAACACACCACCTATCCCGTGCCCTGTTTGATCATCGACCAGCAGGACTGGCAGCTTTCGACCTCGGGCGGCCTGTCCAACATCGCCCCCACGGTGTTGCAACTCCTCGGCCTGCCCAAGCCCCCGGGCATGAAGGCGCACTCCCTGCTGCTGCGGCCGCGGGCGGAAGGCGCCATGCCACAGCCATACCAGGGCGCGGCCTGATAGCGCGAACTGAGTCGATAGGCCATGAACGCCCTGCTGCGTCCTGTACTCATCGCCCTCATCCGTGTCTATCAGTGGGTGATCAGCCCACTGCTCGGTCCCAGGTGCCGCTATTACCCCAGTTGTTCCCAGTACGCCATCGAGGCCCTGCAACTCCACGGCGTCCTGCGCGGCTCCTGGCTGGCGCTGAAACGCTTGCTACGCTGTCATCCCTGGCATCCGGGCGGATTCGACCCGGTGCCGCCAGCGCCCGAGGGGACAGGGCCGTCCCATCGGGATCCGCCTGTCAACCCAAAGTAGCAACACATCCAAGAACGAGGTCAAGTCTTGACCCCGGTGACTCGCAGAGTTGGACGCGGGCGGGCATGAGCTGAAAATGCCCAGTTTCTGTTCTTTTATAGAGAACAACTAACAAATTATTAGAGGTATTGTTCTCAATAGAAGAACAATAAACCAGAAAAACAGCTCATGCCCGGAAGCCTCGACAGACAGGCTCCTGACCAGACGACACCGAGCTTTTGCCTCTGTTGTCCGCCAGACTGGAGCCAGTTAGTATCCGCACCACATCAAGGGCATCAGAGGAAGATCCCATAGATGAAACCGGCAGGGACAAGCCACGGCGAGGCCCATGTCCCCCTCTCCACGGTCAAGATCCGAAGCGGCTCCCCCTCGCTTGGCGGGAGGCGCGATCTCATCGGCGGCTAAGATTACCGCCTCCGCACCGAGACGGCCTACCTGGGCCAAGTGTTACCTTCTCTTTCAAGGCAAACGACACCTCATGAAGATGGGTGCGGCGGAGATCGTCGCCTGTTTCCAGCCGACTCCGCCGGCATCCACAAGCCCGGCAGTTGTCATAGGTTACGGCACAGCTTCGCCACCCATCTGCTCGAAGATGGCTATGACATCCACACCGTACAGAAGCGGCTCGGGCACAGCGACGTGCGGACCACCATGATCTACACCCATGTGATGAACAAGGGGCCGTTGGGGGTCAAAAGCCCCTTGGCACGGCTGAGTGGGTTTTGATCGATCGATGTCTCCTGAAAGTATGGGTACCAAGGCCACCCTCAAACCGGGGCAGAAAGGAACCAAACGGCTGATCGAGAAATATGGTGACCGTTTGGTGTGCGTGCGTTACAAATACGATATGACCGCCCGGAAGCGATATACGACGGTGGAACTGATCGAAGAGGAATCCGAGTGGGCGCTTACGCCACCTCTCTCTACTCAGACCCCACCTCCTCTT